>NZ_JAGFEV010000002.1:0-475348 GCF_039655985.1 Acinetobacter sp. BWR-L5
CTGGCGACAATAGCAAGAGTGAACCACCTGATCCCTTCCCGAACTCAGAAGTGAAACCTCTTAGCGCTGATGGTAGTGTGGAGTTATCCATGTGAGAGTAAGTCATCGCCAGCTCATTAATTCTAAATCCCCCTAACTTAACGGTTAGGGGGATTTTTTTATGCTGAAAATATTAAAAATAAAAAGAGTAGAGCGGAGAATGCGTGTTAAATTATAAAAAAATGCATTTATATAAATTAAAATTATGTGAAATATCTACTATTTATCGGAAATATCAGTATTGCATAATTTTGTTACTTGCATTTTTTAGGGTATAGAGTAGCTGCCCTAAGAGTACATCTTTTTCAGTCAAGGTTACGATAATCATTGGATGATTTGGAGAAGGAATCGAGGTTAAAATGGCTTTACCATTGTCCGCATCCAAAGTAATCGACTGACAACCTTCGAGATGAATTTCATTCATAAAGGCTGCAACCATAGCTAAGATTGAGCTACTAACTGCTGCAAGTTTAGTGCTGTTATACCCATCTCTCTTATAAACATGGGCTAACTCGAAGCCATCTGTGCTACACAGCATGACATAATTGACACTGCGGACATTCATGAGAACATCTTGAATCTCACTCTTTGCAAAATCAATTAACTCTTTTGGTGCTGTGCGGCTTTGCGCTAAAGTAAACATATAGAACCTCGTTAAGGGTTAATTGGCAATATTTGAGTTGATCTCAATGGATGTAATAAGCGCTTCTAATAATAACAAAACGTCATCTTTCTTCCTTGCATCGATAAAGAAGAGTGGAGAAAAGAGATCATTTTGTAATAACCAGTCTTTATAGATAGTGGTTGATTTGGTTGACTCAGAAAGAAGATCGGTATGTGTAATGCCGATCGCAATATTGTCGGTAAAGTTTTGAAAGGTTTCCAGATAACTTTCTAATTCTTGAATAGGGTTGTCTGAATGATGGTCAATCAAAATTACAGCACCAATAGCACCTTTAGTAATGGCAGACCAAATAAAGTCGAAGCGGCTTTGCCCAGGTGTACCATATAGCCCAATGGTCAGGTTTTCATCAAGCGTGATTTCACCATAATCAATACCAACAGTAGTTTCCAATTTGGTATGGCGCTGTGCATCTGTGTTGAAAGCCTCCGTTTGCAGTACAGGAATCTCTGAGAGTGATCGAATCGCCTCTGTCTTACCCGCGCCCATACCACCAGCAAAAACAATTTTAAAGCGTTGTAAAATCATATTATTATCCTATATGCCTAGTTTTTTTCTTAGTTTTCCAAAAAAGCTTTTAATTAATCCTGCTTCTTCTGTAACTTGAGGCATTTCTGGTGGGTTAAAGTGTTTATCCCAAATATTGATTTTTGAGAGATTATGGGTCGCGATATTGGCTGCAATAAAGCGCTGCACAGTTTCAATAGGGAGATTCAACTGCGTTGCAATTTTTGAAATTTTACCACCTTGAATAAAGCAGCTGGAAAGTTGAAAAATGGTTTTCCTGTCCACATTACTTGCTGGCTTAGGCCACATATGGATCTTAAAATGTCCATCTTCAGGTGCAATTTCTTTCAAAAATATGGGTGAATCCCAAAAAAACTGCCATAACCAGTCGCTAAGTATATGGGGTTGCTTGCGTGAGACTTTCATGAAGTTGCTGGTGCTGGCAATGTCATAATCAAAACCAGAATCTGTAAAGGCTTGTTCTCGTTCTGTATTGAGCCAAGCGATATTTTTCTGAATATCAATAATGGCAATGGTGCCCAAAGTATCAAAAAGATGTAGCTTTGAGTTGCGTTCGGTATCCAGCATTTTGCTGAAATATTCTAATTTGTAGTGTGTTTTTTTATTCTGAGTTTCGATAGGAAGGATTTGTTGATTGTCAAAAGAGGGGGGCAGTAGATGTTGAATAATCCAATTCGAGAAGCTTTCAAGATGTGTAATTGGTAAAGAAATTGTGTTTTCGTGGAGTCGGTTTTCGTTATGGGTTTGCTTAGAAATTTTTAGCCATGGGAACTGACGACTTCGAATGATCTTTTGGATCCCTTCGGTTTCATAAAAACTTTCATGGATAAATAAACAATCAATAGTTGGGTCAGCAGCGGAGCTCCAGTTAATTTGATACTCTTGAGGAATGAGATTACGTAGCTGTGTTTTAAGTTCGTCAGAATGGTTTGAACTCAGGCCAGTAATCGCAATATTAATATATTGCTTATTCATAGTGTTTCTTTAATTTAATTAGGTTGAAGAGGACAACGCATACAACCCCTTTCCCAAAAGGATGAGAAAGGGGCAATTCAAATTAAGAAAAATCTAGGCCTTTTTCATATCCTTTAAGTTCATGGCGAGCCATAGCAAGGTTTGCTTTAGAGCGTTCAAGGACAAGATATAAGAAAATTTTGTCATTGCCTTCTAAAGGACGAATAAGGTGATACTGCTTACCTAGTGTAATTAAAATATCTTCGATGGTGTCATTCAAGTTCAATGCTTGTGCAACACGTCGTTTTGAGCGAACGACTTCAGTATTACCTGCAGCCGCGAGTTCTAAATCAATGCTTCCACCGCCTTGAGTTGCTAGGGCCAAACCGCTTTCCCCATCGACCAATGCTGCTGCATAGAATCCATCGATATTTGCTAATGCTTCCAATGACACTTTAGCCATAGTTTTTCTCTTTAATTTTATGAGTTTTGAAATCCTTTTAACTTGTTGTTTCACAAGTCGATTTAATTATATGGACGGCGTGAAAAAATTATCAATATAAATAAATGTAACAAAAAAAAGATGAATAAATGTACGATTAAACCCGAGGCTTTTAGTCAGTTTTTGCTACAGATTTTGTGATTAGGTTTGCGTATTTTAAAAAGGAGTGTGAAAAAGTTTATTGTTATTTGAAAAAGTGTTTAATTTATTTGCTATTGTAACAAAATGTAACTTTTACCATTTGGACAAATAAAAATAAAAAAAGAAATCGATTTTTTTGATTTTTAAAGATGAAACATATAATTATTTTTCATTAAAAAATAAAGGGATGCGCAAAATGAGTGCATCCCTTGGAGATTAGGCAAACATTTGACTTGCTGCGCAATAAAGTCCCCATAAAATCGCGATAGCGACAGCAGGCTCAATCAGTTTTGCCCATGTTGGCGTTGGATTTTGCTCTGCTACCTGTGTGTGTAGCTGATCTGAGTGGTCTGTTGCGTGTTGATTTACCATTTGATTAAACTCCTTCATCGTCTCTTCTAATGATAGCTCTTCTTCAGGCTTTGGTTTAGAGCCAATCAGTTCTGTTAGCTCACTTGTTGTCCAAACCCAGTCATCAGCCAGACCAGAGAGGTGCTCGATTTGACCGACAAGCAACTCGCGTATTCCATGTTCACCAAAGTTCCCTGTGGCATCAAGTTGTTTGAGTTCAGCAAACTGCAGGCTCAACATGCTGGTTAGGCTGTGCTCTAAGTCTGCCTTTGCTAACTGTGATTCATTTTGCGGAGACGTGGTGAGATGCCTTGCAAGTTCTTGAATATAGAGGTGATCTTGAGTTTGAATCTCTTGATAGAGCTTGGTGCCATCTTGACGCATCAAGGTGATGAGTTTTCCAAGGGAGAGGGTGTTGGCCTCAGAAAGATATTGAAGTCGCTCCTCATCTGAATATTGACTCAGAAGCTCAGGCTTTTGAATTTTAATCTGCTCTGCAAAATATTGTACTAAATCAAAAGCCATATAATTACTCCATTTTATTAATCTAATAACCTTAAACTTGGTTTTTTCTTAGCGGGTTCAGTTTTTTCTTCATTGTCTGATTTTAAAGCATTTTGCTCGCTTTGGGTATGATTGTCATACTCACTTGGATCGAAGAACAAACCCTGTCCATTTTCACGGGCATAAATGCCAATCACAGCATTAAGTGGTACATAGATATCACGAGATACCCCACCAAAACGTGCAGAGAAGGTAATCGCATCGTTGCTCATATGTAGCGCATGTACGGCATGAGGGACGATGTTTAAGACAATTTGGCCATCTTGAATAAACTGTTCAGGAACGAGAGTATTGGGCTGGGTTGCATCGACCAATAAATGCGGTGTCAGTTGGTTATCACAAATCCATTCATAAATGGCGCGAGCTAAATATGGACGAGTCGGCGTAAGGTTTAATTCTTGATCAGACATAATGTTCTCTACGGCTGTTTAAATTCAGATTGATAATGGTTTTTCTCCTGCAAAGTTAAAGACTTTAAAAATGCAGGACGACTAAAAATACGTTGGCAATATAAATAGATTGGGCGGCATTGCTGTTTGGGTAAATGCACGCCCATGCTGTTTAAGCGTAGAAAGATAGGCGCAAGCATGCAATCTAAAATACTAAAGCTTTCCGACATGAAATAGGGGAAATGCTGGAACAATGGTGTTAAGGAAATGAGTGTATCTTTCAGTTTTTTTTGTGCTTTCAGTTTTGCTTGTTCATCGAGTGTATCTGGATGTCGCAGCATCATATCGGCAAGTTTTAACCAATCTTGTTCAAAGCGCCAAATGTACTGACGCTGTTCCGCGCGAGGCATAGGCGCGTCAGCATAGAGCTTGTTTTGACGATAACGATCGTCTAAATACTCGGAGATGATATTGGCGTTGAATAGTTTTAAATCATTTTCAATCAACATCGGCAGCTGATTATAAGGGTTTAAGCTGGCGAGATCTTCATCATCAGCATCACTTAAAACCAAATGGTATTTGATTTGCTTTTCTGCAAGTACATAACGAATCCAATGGGAGCGAAAATCATCTGCATGGCTATACAGCGTAATTCCTTGAAGCGGAGTAGTTTCGACAGACATATTTCAAGAAACTAGGTGAAGTGAATCGGTTAGAATACTAAAAATAGCCAATAAAATCATCTTAACTTTAATATGCTTATACAATCGAACAACTTGAAAGAAATCAAAAATAAGGATAGAACCATGCAGCTTTGGCTCAGAATCACCCAATCGATCGCAGTTATTATATTAATGACTTTCATCTCAAGTAGTTATGCTCAAAATCAAGAAGCAGCCGAACAGGTAGATGTAGCGCAGCAGACTGCTGAATATGCAGCTTGTATTGCCGATGAAGCCTGTGATGTTGCTACTTCTGTATCCGAGGATGAGATGTATGGCGGCATTCAGCAAGAATATACAGTAAAAGGCTGTAAGGTCACTGTTTATAATGATGGGCCTGTGAAAATGGTCGATGAGAAAACCGGCGAGCCGTGTAATGCACCACTTCCCAAAGATCATCAATTCTCTAAATCTAAAGAAGTACATACACATCAAGAAAATGATTGCATCGTTACCGAACAGATTAGTATGGATGGTGCTGCTGATGCGACAATGGACTGCTCAAAGAGAGGTCGGTAAAATAACATCTAAAACTAGAATTTAATCGATCTATTTAAACGTAAGTAAATAATTTTGAAGAAAAATATAGTATAAAAAAACCTCGGAAAATTCCGAGGTTTTTTTGTCCGATTCGGTAAACGAATTAACGTTTAGAGAATTGAGGACGTTTACGAGCTTTACGTAAACCAAGTTTCTTACGTTCAACTTCACGAGCATCACGAGTAACGAAACCAGCTTGACGAAGAGCAGGTTTAAGTGTTTCGTCAGAAGCGATCAACGCACGAGTAATACCGTGACGGATAGCGCCAGCTTGACCACCGATACCACCACCAGCAACAGTGATGTAAAGGTCATACTTTTCAGTAACTTCAAGAAGCTCTAAAGGTTGACGAACAACCATACGAGCAGTTTCACGACCGAAGTATTGCTCAAGAGTACGGTTGTTAATTACGAGCTTGCCTGTACCAGCTGACAAGAAAACACGTGCAGTTGCGGTCTTACGGCGACCTGTACCATAATTAGTAGCCATGTGCTGTATCCCTTAGATGTCCAAAACTTGTGGCTGTTGAGCAGCGTGTGGATGCTCTGTACCTGCATACACTTTCATTTTCTTGATCATTGCATAACCAAGAGGACCTTTTGGTAACATACCTTTAACAGCTTTTTCTAAAACCGCTTCAGGTTTGTGAGCGATTAACTTTTCAAAGTTAGTCTCACGGATACCACCAGGGAAGCCAGTGTGGCGATAGTATTTTTTATCAAGTGCTTTTTTACCAGTCACTTGAATTTCTTCAGCATTGATTACAACGATATAATCGCCAGTGTCAACGTGAGGAGTATAAGAAGTCTTGTGCTTACCACGTAGACGACGAGCGATTTCAGTCGCAAGGCGACCTAAAGTTTTGCCAGAAGCATCAACAACGTACCAGTCGTGTTGAACTTCAGCAGGCTTAGCGCTGAGAGTTTTCATTAAACCACTACCTATTATAGTTGGTTTGGACTATGGAATCTGTCCAAACAAAAGGAGACGCGATTCTAAACGAAGTTGCTCAGAATCACAAATGAAAATATAAAATTTCAAGAGCCGTATTTTAAGGTATTTCCCCACATAAAGGAAGAGATCAAAGTTTATTCTTTTTAAAAAATCACAAAAGCGTTCAAACTTTAAAAAATGAGGAAACAGCGATATTGAACTTGATGACTTCACTGAATGAAATGCGGGATCATCACCATAGAACCATTTTAAAATAACGGATAGTACAAGAGTTACGACTCGCAATTTCTTTGCTCATGTTTTATATGTTTGAGGCTTTATTTTTTCTTTGAAAGTCGATGGAATGTGAAAACAGGATAAGTGAGGATTTAAATATAAAAGAATAGGTTCAAGTTGAGTACAGTGAATGCGGAGATACTGGGTGAGACGTTGTATAATAGTCAAAACGCATTTTACTTGAGTTGATCATGCTGCCTTTATATGTCACCAGTGGTGAACCTGCTGGGATTGGTCCAGATATTTGTTTAAGCCTTGCTGCTCGTATAGATGAGCGTCCGATTGTGGTCCTTGGTGATATAAACTTGCTACGTACACGTGCAGCATGTTTGGGATTGGACATTGAACTGATTGAATATTCAGGGCAAGAAGCATCATCAACTCAGGGTCAACTTTATGTTGAGCATGTGCCTTTAAGTGAAGCTGTTGTAATGGGTGAGCTCAATCCTCAAAATTCGGCTTATGTCTTAGAGCAGCTACGACGTTCGGCCGATTATGCCATGTCAGGTAAAAGTGTAGGTGTTGCAACTGCTCCTGTACAAAAGTCAGTCATCAATGATGCTGGGATTCACTTTAGTGGACATACCGAATACTACCAAGAGTTTGCTGGAGTTGAACGTGTGGTGATGATGCTCGCAACCAAGACGTTACGTGTCGCGCTGGCTACTACACATTTGCCATTAAGAGCTGTACCCGATGCGATTACTAAAGAACGACTGCATCAAGTGATTGATATTTTAATTCAAGACTTAAAAAGCAAATTTAAAAAAGAGCATCCCCTCATTTTAGTGTGTGGCCTAAATCCACATGCTGGGGAGGATGGTTATTTGGGTATGGAAGAAATTGAGGTGATTAACCCCGTGTTGGAAAGCTACCGTGCTCAAGGCATAAATATGAGCCTGAGCCTACCCGCAGATACATTATTCACCCCAGAAAACTTAAAAGATGCCGATGCTGTTTTGGCGATGTATCACGATCAGGGCTTACCTGTGTTAAAATCGCAAGGGTTTGGTGAAGCCATTAATATTACTTTGGGCTTACCGTTTATTCGTACCTCAGTCGATCATGGCACAGCTCTCTCCCTCGCAGGCACAGGTCTTGCGAAAAGCTCAAGCTTACAGGTCGCTGTTGATTTAGCGTTAGAATTAGCTCGTCACTAATGTTCAGTGACTAACTCACGTTGGAAAATTTTATGTATCAAATTAATGCCTTAAACCCTAAAGATGAAGGGCACCATACGCGGAAGCGTTTTGGGCAAAACTTCTTACATGACCAACGTGTGATTGCCAAGATTGTACGTTCAGTTGCACCCCGTTCAGGTGATAACATTGTGGAAATTGGCCCGGGTTTGGCAGCATTAACATCACCGTTGATTGGTGAGTGTGACGCACTTACGGTTGTCGAATTAGACCGTGATTTGGCGGCAGGTTTGCCGGGGCGTGTACCACATCCTGAACGTTTAACCATTATTGAAACGGATGCTCTGAAGTACGATTTCACCAATTTATTTGAAGATGGTCGTCCTTTACGGGTTGTGGGTAATTTGCCGTATAACATCTCGACCCCACTTCTGTTTCACCTCTTAGAGTTTGGTGACAAAGTTAAAGACATGCACTTTATGCTACAAAAAGAAGTGGTTGACCGTATTACGGCTTCTCCAAATAGCAAAGAATATGGTCGTTTGTCGGTGATGATTCAGTATTTCTGTAAACCTACGTTCTTGTTTGAAGTACCACCGGGTTCATTTAACCCGCCACCAAAAGTGACTTCTGCGGTGTTCCGCCTAGAGCCGTATGCGGTTAAGCCGATTGTGGCAAAAAATGAAAAAGCCTTGGCACGTTTGGTCTCGCACGTCTTTACTCAGCGTCGTAAAACTTTGCGTAATAGTTTAAAAGGCATGTTGGTTGAAGATGGTTTTGAACAAGCAGGTGTTGATCCGATGGCGCGTCCAGAGACTTTAACACTGGCTCAATTTGTGGCATTAGCAGATCAAATGGTGGCTTAAGGTGGCAGGTGCAGAAATTCGATACAATTATGTCATTGGTGATGTGCAGGGTTGTTTTGAAGCACTTAAAGCCTTGTTAAAGACCATACAGTTTGATCCTGACCAAGATTTTATTTGGTTTGCAGGGGATTTGGTTGCCCGTGGTGAAAACTCATTGGGTGCTTTACGTTTTATTAAAAAATTAGTAGAGCGTAATGCGGCTGCAACAGTTTTAGGCAATCATGATTTAACTTTGCTGGCGGCTGCACGTAGCATTAAAGCAATTAAAGACAAAGATAACATTCGTGATGTGATTGATGCGATTGATAGTGATGATTTGATTGATTGGCTACGTAAACAACCTTTGTGTGTGTTCCCAAACGCAAAGACGATTCTGACTCATGCAGGCATTCCAACCAATTGGACAGCAGAACAAACTGCTGCTTTAGCCGCAGAAGTTGAAGCGGTCATTGCAGCGGATGATTTTGATGTTGTCGATGCCTTTTTAAAAGAAATGTATGGCAAAGAGCCCACCTTATGGTCGGATGAACTGACGGGGCATGCGCGTTTACGTTGTATCGTAAATTATTTGACTCGTATGCGTTTAACCGATAGTGCTGGGCGTTTGGAGTTTAGTTTTAAAGACTCACTCAGCGACCCGATGCCTGAAGGCTTCAAACCATGGTTTGAATTTGCTTCACAAGCAGCGCAAACTCATAAAGTTGTGTTTGGTCACTGGGCCGCTTTACAAGGCAAAACCATTTCGGATTCGATTCAAAATGTAGATGGCGGTTGTGTTTGGGGGCATCAATTAATGGCTTATCGTCTAGAAGATGAGACTTTATTTGCCGTTGATAATCCAGTTCAATAGCTCATGCATTAAAAAAGCCACGAATTTCGTGGCTTTTTTTATTCTTAGTCGATTCTTAACCAGGTTTGGTTACGACCTAAAGCAGAAACACCGATGTATGCACGTAGCGAAAGACGCTTTCCTGTGGCATTCAGTTTCATTTTCGCATCATAAAGTTTGCCAGACAAAGGATCAATCACACGACCTTTTTCATAGTTATTGGTGCCGTCGACATGCTTTAAGCCTTTAATAATGTCCATACCCAAAATTGGTTTGTTGGTATATGGCGTAGGGCAATTCACGCAAGTTTCTTTTGGTGTATAACCTGGGCGTGGTGTAATTTTTACAATTTTTCCAGTATAGGTATTATTCGATTCTTTACGAATTTCGATAATGGCTTTTGGTGAGCCTGATTTATCATCAATTTGTTGCCATGTCCCTGTTAAGTCCTGTGCAAATGCTCCCCCGCAAAGCATGGACAATGTTAATCCCGCGATAAAAAACTTACTTTTCATATAAGGTTCTCTATAGTTTCACAAAAAGATATCCAAGACACAGAAAAATAAACAGTTTGCACCAGGCAAACTGTTTTGTGTTTAGATATGAGTTAGGCAGTTGCCTTTAAAAATTGAAAAATCATACACGCTTAGCTGAAACTCTTTTATTCATTGAATTTGAAACCATCAGACTAAGTTTGGAGTAATGTATAAGTGACTCAGTAGTGGTCTACAAAATCTAAAATGAATTGATCAAGTGATTGCGTAGACCGGGCCTGTTCAGTAATAAGAACCTAGATTATTCTCGAATCCAAGTTTGGCTGCGACCTAGAGCCGATATGCCCACGTATCCTCGCAAGGTTAAGCGTTTGCCATTCGAACTGAGTTTTGCTTTACAGCTATAAATATTACCAGAAAGTGGATCAATGATTTTTCCACCCGTGTAATTGGTATCACCGCTGTGTTTCAAACCTTTCATCACATCCATGCCTAAAATAGGCTTATTGGTATACGGCGCAGGGCAATTAATACAAGTTTCTTTTGGTGTATAACCCGGACGAGGCGTTACTTTAACGATCTTAGCGGTATATGTCCCGTTTGATTCTTTGCGAATATCAAGGATGGCTTTTGACGACCCAGTTTTGTCATCAATATTTTTCCAAGTGCCGCTAATATCTTCAGCGAAAGCTGTACTACCCATAACGGTTGTAGCGAATGCGATTGCAAGTGTCAATTTGCTCATGAACAAAATCCTTTTATCATTTAATCAACGACAAACTCATCTTAAGTTGATTTTTTAAACAATACAATTGTTTATATGAGGAACATATCACATTTTTTGCAAGTATAGAATAAACAATGGTAACCAGATTGCTGTAAATACCGCATTGACAGCCATTCCAAAGGCTGCGTAACGTCCAGCAATACTTCCCCGTTGCCATGCTTGAGCTGTACCGATGGCATGGGCTGCAAGACCTAGCGCTAGGCCCGATGCCCGCTCGTCATTAATGTGTTTGAGAATCAGTGGCGAAAATGCAGCACCAATCACACCGGATAAAATCACGATTAAAATGGCCAGACTCACAGGGGCTTGCAGCAGTGTTGCAATGTTAATTGCGATAGGCGTTGTGACTGCGCGCGTGGCAAATGCCATAATGGTAGGATCGGACAAATGTAGTAGATAAGCCAGTCCCATCGGCAGTCCGACCGCACTGATACTGGCAAAGACCAAGATACCCACCACGGCTTTGAGGGGGAGGTCGTCATAGCGCATAGCAGCCAATGGAATAGCTAATGCAACCGTGACATAACCGAGCAGATGGTTAAACACTGGATTTACCTGTGCCATATATTGCTCATACGGAATGTTTAACAACAACAGCAGGGCAATCACAAAGCACATGCCAAAAACAATCACGGGAATTTGTGGCAGTTTTTTGTTGAGTGGCTTTGCCAGTAAATAGGCAACGAGGGTTAGGAAAAAACCGAAAATAATGGGAATCATGTGCACACTCCTAAAGCCATTTCTTAGACATTTTTGCGTAAACCCACAGTGGAATTAGTGTGCTGACAAATAGCACCACCAAAAACATTGGGATTTCACTTCCTAAATGCGTCATCATTAGTAAGGAACCTGCACTGATAGGTAGAAAAGCAAAGGCACTTTCTTTCATGATTTTATTGTTGGTATCGACCAAACGTGCTGGAATTTTATGAAATTTTCTCCAACCTAAAAGGACGATTAATAAACTAATCAGTCCAATTAAATTGCCCAGTTCAGGATGTCCAAAACGTCCAGTGATCCACACAGCCGCCTCACGAAAGATGATGATCAGGGCAACCGTGCCGATCCATGCTTTCCAATCAACAGTTTTTATCCATTCCATTTTGTTCTGTCATTAACATTTTACTTATCACGTTTTAACCGATTTGGTTTTTGATTTCAAATTCTTCGAGTTCACGATGAAATTGTTTTGCTTTCAAACCTAAAATTTCATCAATTGGTAAATGTGCTTGTTTAATCAGTTGTTCAAGTTTATGCGGTGCAATATACACTTGTAGGTGTAGGTTGCCCTCATCATCATAATTTTCAGATTGAATCACATTTAGGCCGTACAGTTGATTACGCAATTTGCCATAGGCTGGTTTGAGTAGGACGTCAAAGTTTTGAATTTGACCCATCAAGCACTCTTGTACCGCTTGGCGTAGTAGATCAAATCCTTCGCCTGTATGTGCTGAGACATAGACACGCTCAGGTACATTGGGTTCAGCGTAAATGATTTTGGCTTGTTCGCCACTTTGATCGATCTTGTTATACACCCGTAGAATTGGAATATCTGCGCCAATTTCTTTGAGCACTTTTTCAACAGCTTCAATTTGTTCCATATGGTCTGGACTACTCGAGTCAATCACATGCAACAGCAAACTGGCTTCTAATGTTTCCTCTAGCGTCGCTTTAAACGATTCTACTAAAGCATGCGCAAGATTACGTACAAAACCAACCGTGTCAGCTAGGACCAGTGGGCCAATACCATCCCATTCCAAACGTCTTAAGGTTGGATCTAAGGTTGCAAATAATTGATCTGCGGCATAAACATCAGATTTGGCTAGGGTGTTAAACAGGGTTGATTTGCCCGCATTGGTATAACCAACCAAAGAAACGGTTGGAATCGCGGCTTTTTGACGTGCAGCACGGCCTTGGATACGGGTCTGACGGACTTTTTCTAATTTATCTTTAAGTTGTCCAACACGGACACGGAGTAAACGACGGTCAGTTTCGAGTTGCGTTTCACCTGGACCACGGAGTCCAATCCCGCCTTTTTGGCTATCGAGGCTAATGCCTGTACCGACCAGTCGAGAAGACAAGTGATCCAATTGAGCCAATTCGACTTGAAGTTTACCTTCATGGGTACGGGCACGTTGTGCAAAGATATCCAAAATAAGGCGTGTACGGTCAATGACGCGGCACTTAATAATACGACTCAGGTTACGTTCCTGACTGGGTGTTAGGGCATGGTCAATAATCACCAGCGTGGCTTCAAGCTCCTCAACGCGAGCAGCAATTTCCTCTGCTTTGCCTGAACCAATGAAATATTTAGCATCGGGTTTGAATCTTTGAGCGTGAACATGCTCCAGAATTTCTGCACCTGCCGACTTAGCAAGCAAACGAAATTCTTCTGCATCAAGGTCTTCGAGAATATGGATGGCAACACTGACTAAAATGGTTTTTTCGCCACCTTGCTTCTGCTCAAAATATTCCACTAAATTCGATCTCACATTGAAAACTCTAGTGTAGATGAATTTGCTGAGATTGAGCGAAATAGTTATGCCGTTGCCTTACATTGAGCGAAATAAGTGAACCAAAAGCAGCAAGGTGCCAAAGTATAAAATACTGAGCCCTATAATAAATTTCAGTGCCTGAACAGGATTTAACGGCGGAGCTGGAGGATTCATTTGATCGTTCATGTACACACCATGTTTTGGTATTTCGATTGATTTATTTTAATTAATTTGTTTAAACGATTAAAATTGAAAATAATCATCTGGTTCTTCGGTTTTTATGATCAATGCAAGTTATTTAAGATCAGTATAGAATGAGCCGAAATCAATGATTAAATGTTGAATGAAGCTGTGCCAAGTGAACCGTCTATGCAATCGAATACTGAAATAAAAACAACATCAATAAAAGGTGTCTCTAAGCTTTTTCTGTATGGTAAAAAGCTGGCTTCAGGGCTTGGCGCCGTGTCCGAAGGGTTTTATTTGGTCTATCGACATGGCTTGTATAAAGACATTAACAATCCACAAAATACCCGTTACGTGCAGTATTTCTGTCGTCGACTGTGCAAGGTTTTTAACATTGATGTGCATGTCCACGGGGATATTCCACGTAAGCCTGCACTTTGGGTCAGCAATCATATTTCATGGTTAGATGTCGCGGTTTTAGGCTCAGGCGCACGAGTTTTCTTTTTGGCCAAGGCTGAAATTGAAAAATGGCCTGTGTTTGGCAAGCTGGCAAAAAGTGGTGGAACTTTGTTTATTCAACGTGGTTCAGGCGATTCCATCAAAATTCGAGAGCAAATTACAGCGTTTTTAAAACAAGATATTCCTGTGTTGTTTTTCCCGGAAGCGACCACGACCGATGGTTCTAAAGTGAAAAAGGTGCATGGACGTATATTAGGCGCAGCAATTGAGGCCCAGCGTGATGTGCAAATTTGTTTGATTTGCTATGTGAATCAACAGGGCGGACTTGACCAAGTCTCTCCGTTTATCGGTAACATTAGTTTTGCCGAGCATGTTAAAAAAGTACTAGAAATGCCACAAGTCACGACACATTTAGTTGCGCTCCCAGCCATTTGTACCGCAGGACATACGGTTGAGAGTTTAACGGCACTGGTCCAACAAAAAATGGTGCAAGGTTTGGCTGATTTACATCAGAAAGTTTTGAAGTCCCAACCCAACATGCAACAAGCTTGAAGGCTTACATAAAGCCTTCAATTGGTAGCCAAGAGACGACTTTGAGACCAGCACGTTTGAACCAATTCATTTTGGGTTCAGTGGTATAGGTTTTGGTAGAACCATCAGCTTGTTTGATTTGCCAGTTAATGTTTTTGTTTGCATCTAGGACCAGTTTATAGGCATATTTACTGAGGTTTTGGTCCATGGTGTAGTGTACCGCTTTGGCCAGTGGTGGGCTGTTCAGTAAAACCCCAATTTCTGTATTTAAGTTGGCGGAGCGGGGATCAAAATTAAATGAACCAATAAAAACCTGTTTCTCATCAATGGCCATGAGTTTGGCATGCAGACTCGAGCGGCTTAATCCTTTGATGCTGACTTTGGCTTTTTTCGAAATTTCTTCATTGTTTTCATTTAATGCTTCGGCCGCAGGTGTGGCTAAAAACTCATAGAGTTGGACACCACTTTCCAGCAAGTCCTCGCGATATTTTCCATAGAACGCATGCACCAACGGCACATCATTGGCTTTAAATGAGTTGGTCAGTACGCGAACTTGAATGTCACTTTGAGCTAGATTTGCCAAATGCTTTTTACCTTTACGTTCCGGGACAAAATAGGCCGAAATAATATCAATGCTTTCCATTGGCTTTTCTAAGTAGGTTTGCAGTTGGAAGTTTAAATGTTCTTCTTTTTTCGCACGAGACTTGGTTTTGCTTGGTGAGTCTTTCACGACCTCGGCTTTGACCCAATCGAATTGGATACTATCATTTAACCAGTGTTCAAAGGCCTGTGAACGATTGGCCAGATCGAGATAATTTTGTACGGTCACTTCCTGATAGTGCTGTTCTAACTGGGTTTTTAAACTCTCATAACGCAAGCTGTAATGGTTAGCGTTGACAATTTGACGTACTGGAAAGGCATAGTCGTCATTCCAGTATTCATCGAAGGAATGCACAATTTCATCAGAGGCAGAGCCGACCAACATTACATCAACATCGGAAAACTGATAACTGTCGCTGACGTTATAATATTGATTGCTCATGTTGCGCCCACCAATCAACGAAATTTGATTATCGGCAATGAAGCTTTTGTTGTGCATACGACGGTTGATGCGTTTTAGATTTAAGACCATATCCATCGCGCGATAGTGACGGAAGCGGTAGGGGTTATACAGTTTGATGTCGATATTGGAGTGTTGATCGAGCGCCAAATAAATGCCTTCCATTTTCTTGGCATTGTTATCATCGATTAGTAAACGAACTTTCACCCCGCGATCGGCGGCTTTCAAAATAGAATAAAGGGCTAAAGAACCAATACGATCATTGTCCCAAATATAGTATTGTAGGTCTAAGGTCTTTTCTGCTTTATCAATGAGATGAATACGCGCGGCTAAAGCTTCGAGTGGATTGTAGAGGATATGAAAGCCTGTAAGTCCCGGATTTTGTTCACGTAAAGGCAGTACAATTTTGCCTAAGCTGGTTTGATCGGTTGGTAGATCAAAGGCATAGACGGGTGTCTGTGGGATCTGTTTAGGTAAGGTATTACACGCTGGGACAGTCAAAACCATACAGCTCAGCAACAAAAGTTTGGCACCTTGCTGAGTAGAAGATGAGCGGAATGAAGTTTGTTTTGCTAAGCCGTGAGTTTTTTCCATCGTCATAAAATCTATATATTTGGTTTGAGTATAATTCTGAGCTATGAAAAGATAAACATAAGATTATGAGTTCTTGATGAACAATTTGTGAGTAAAAGTCTATGATCAATACACACTCCGTCGTGTTCTATTTTTATATTGCGATGGCCTTGCTAGCGGGGTGGGCGGTGTATCAGGCATGGATCAGCCAAACCAATACGGAGACCATTCATCCATTTAAGGCCTTTGTGCATTTGTTGGCTTTTTATCTCTCGTATTTACTCATTCCTTTGTTTTTCTTTAGCATATATGCTGGTTTTCAGGGCTATTATTCATGGCATGAAGCTATTTTTGTGTTTTTGGTCAGTGGTGTGCTGTGTTATGCACGTTTCGTTGAACCGCATTTTGTGCATGTCAAAACCACTCAATATCAAATCCAAGAAGATTATAAATTACTCAAACCTGTTCGTGTTGCCTTAATTGCCGATTTACATATTGGTCTCTTTTCTGGGCATGAGCGACAACTGAAAACTATCGTCAAGCGGCTGAATGAACAAAAACCTGATTTGGTGGTGGTTGCAGGCGACTGGACATATGAACCTGAAAGTACACTGGCAGAAGAGTTAAAGGTATTGCAAGAAATTAATGCACCCGTCTATTCGGTCAATGGTAATCATGATGAGCAATATCCAGGTCCGCCGATTCAAAATTTGTTAAGACATGCTTTGACGGTGAATAATGTTATTGATATTGAAGGTCAGATTGTTGAGTTTGAAGAGTTTCGTTTGATTGGGGTCGGGGATTTGTGGGCAGGCAAGGCTGATATGCGTTTTATGCCGCATTTACCGCAGGACAAACCTTGGGTCATCCTATCGCACAATCCAGACACGGTCGATATGATACCCGCTTTACCCAGCCGTCCTTTAATGCTTTCGGGTCATACACATGGTGGTCAAGTTGAGCTGCCATGGCTCACAGACTATGTAATGAAAAAAGTATCTATATTAGGACACAAAAAAGGCTTGTACCGACATGAACATGCGGATGTGTTTGTCACTGTTGGAACAGGTATGGTGGGTGTGCCGTTTCGTTTTCGCGTACCACCGACGATCGATATTATTGAACTGATTTAAGATGGGTTTAGAACCAATAAAAAATAAAGCTTAAAACCAAAATGACCACAGCCAAGACGATCCAAAGGTTGTGGTTTTTTGTATGGAGCGCGTGTAGGTCTTGTATTGCATCGAGGTTATTCACTGCTGTGCTATGCGGGCTTTGCGGCTGTTGTTGTGTAAAGCTTCGTCCTTCAGACACAAGGGAGCTGTGGTGTCTTAATTCAGCGGTTGATATGCGTGGTTGTTGATGCCGTTTATGGCGATACATGCTTTTTAGTGCAGCATCATGCCGCTTCGTGAGTTCAGTCACGATCTCTTGTGCATCATCGTATTGAAAAGCGGTATGTGTGGCGATGTATTGAATGGCTTGAATAATTTTATTTTCTTCAACTAATACGATGACATCAAGGAGTTGTTCATTGGTGAGTTGTTGTATTTTTTCATCCATTTTTAAGCCCTATTCACCTTGTATTTCTCTCTATTTTTGAAGTAAAACGACAGATTTTAAATATGGTTTTTGTAGCGTTTGTTAAAGGATCAGTATAAAAAAACCAGCATCATTGTGCTGGTTTTTAGACATCAAATTCAGGGTTAAATTTGATTATTTACATCATCATTTTTGGTTTCACGGATCATTAAAAATGCACATAATGACAGAAGCGATGCCGCCGTGAGGTAGTAACCCACTGCGTGTAAACCGTAGGTGGTTGCAAGCTTGGTGGCAATGAGAGGTGCAAATGATGCCCCAAAGATCCCCGCAAGGTTAAAGGTCAGCGCTGAACCTGTATAACGAACGGATATTGGAAAAATTTCAGAGAGCACAGTACCAATTGGTCCATAGGTTAAACCCATGATGGATAAACCAATACACAGGAACAAGAACACAATAAGAGTACTGCCTGATTCCAACATGCTTGAGAACACTAAACCAAATAACGCTGCAGCAACACAGACTGCAATAGACGTGGTTTTACGACCAAATTTTTCCGCTAAAACTGCTGACAAGGGGATGAATGCAGCAAAGCAGAGGGTTGCGACCAGTTGAAGTTGTAAGAACTGTTCGCGGGTGTAACCCAGCTGTTTGGTACCCCATTGCAAAGCAAATACCGTCGTGAGGTAGAACACCACAAAGGTACAAATGGCTGCAATGGTACCTAAAATCAACATGCCCCAGTGTTTGGTGATCACTTCTTTAAACGGTATGTTAACTTCTTTTTGCTTGTCTAAAACTTTCTGGAACGCCGGAGTTTCATGAAGTTGTAAACGAATCCACAGGCCTACAATTACCAATAACGCACTTGAGATAAAGGGAATACGCCAGCCCCATGTCATAAACGCTTCTTCAGTCATAAAATGACCCAGCGTTAAGAATGAACCAGTTGCCAAGATAAAGCCAATCGGCGCGCCCAGTTGGGGGAACATACCATACCAAGCACGTTTACCTTCGGGTGCATTTTCTGTGGCAAGCAATACCGCACCCGACCATTCACCACCTAAGCCGAGACCTTGACCTAAACGACACAGCGCAAGCAGTAATGGTGCGGCAATTCCAATTTGTGCATAGGTGGGCAATAAGCCGATACACACGGTTGAAAGTCCCATGGTCAGCAAAGCTGCAACCAAGGTCGCCTTTCGGCCGATACGATCACCTAAATGTCCAAAGAGTGCAGCGCCAATCGGGCGTGCAATAAAGGCAATCGCGAAGGTTGCCAAAGACTGAATGGTCGCAGTCATTGGATCGGTACTTGCTGGAAAGAACAGGTACGGAAAAATAATGACAGCCGCAGTGGCATAAATATAAAAATCGAAGAATTCGATAGTTGTACCTACCAGACTGGCTGTAAGTACGCGGAATTTTGAGTTTACAGGCTGCTGTTCAGCAACAGCAGTATTTAATGACGCCATGGTAGACCTTACACTTAAAAAATAGTCGAACTGAGTTTTAAAAGCGTCATCTTTTTAAAAAAGGCGTAATTTTTTAAAAAAATACGAATGTTCCTCGGGCAGACTACGGAATTAGGGTTGCTAAAAAATGTAGTGCGCGCGGGTTATATCACGTAAAGATAGATGGACAGGAAATGTGATCCTGCACCAATCAATACAAAAATATGCCAGATAGCGTGCGTATATCTTACCTTTTTTAGCGCATAAAACAATGCACCGATGGTATAGGAAAGTCCACCAATGATTAAAAAAGTCAAAGCTGGTTTAGATAAAAAGCGTTGCATATCATCCATTACCAGTACAGCCAGCCAACCCATAAGCAGATAAGCAATCAGTGAAATTTTTTCAAAGCGATGAATGAAAACTAACTTGAATAGTGTACCAATGAGTGCAATCACCCAAAGTGCAATGAGTAGGTAATGAGCTTTTTGTGTGGGCAGTGCAATAGACAAAAATGGAGTGTAGGTTCCTGCAATCAGATAATAAATGGCAGTGTGATCTAATTTTTTATACCAGCCGCGACGCTCTGGAGATTCCGCAAAATGATACAAGCTTGATGCGGCAAATAATAAAAATAGGCTCAAAGCATAGACCCATAGCCCGATCCACTGCGCTGTTTCTAAGTAAGACCCTTTGATAATCAATAAAATACCCGCTATGAGTGCAAGACCTGCTCCAATAGCATGGCTAATAAAATTGATTCTTTCTTCAACTGGATCGTAGTTTACAACAGGGTGAGCGCTCATAAGTCATGTGCATTTTTATAAAATATACAACTGTATCGTAATTCAAATTTGCATTTAGCGTAAGACGCTTTAAAATTTAATCGCAATTCTTTTTTTGGTTTCTATTATGACCGTTTCGGTATCGTCCTCTGCACAAGAGCAGCAATTCCTTCAAGCCTTCCAGCAAGCGCTTGAATCTCAAAGTTTTGATCGGATGATTCTGAGTCAATATCAGGGTGAACTTGAGCAACTCGAGAAGATGACTTTTCGAGTCGTCATGTTGCAAGGACAGCCTGTATTGAGTTGTTTATATCGCCATAAAACCCAAGATGTCACCAAAAATTATTCATTAGACACAGCACTTGATACGGTAACTGCACTTTTGGCGCAGTGTAAACAAGCCAATCTGCTGACAACTGAACAAGAGTTGCAACTGAAGAAGAACAAGAAGAAAGCCATGCTGACGCAAAGTAAAAATAAAACGGTAACCAAAGCTGTTGAGCAGCAAGGTCATGACCGTGTCAAACAGCGTTTTGTTGATCAAGACAGTTATTTCTTACAGCCGCTTGGTATTACCGATGCAAAAGCGCAAATCATTCCTAGTATGGCGCGTAAGTGGAAGCAGATTAATAAGTTTGTCGAAATTTTCTCAGGGGCTCTGAATCATATTCAACTGCCTGAACAACTGCGCGTGGTCGATTTTGGCTCAGGAAAGGGCTACTTAACCTTTGCTTTGTATGATTATTTGCTGAAGCAAGGACTGAATCCTTTTGTGACTGGGGTTGAGCTAAACAGCAAGATGGTGCAATTCTGTCAGGAGGTTGCGAACAAGTCGGATTTTCAGCAACTTGATTTTTTTCAGGGTGATGTTCGGACGTACCAGCCTGAACGTCTCGATGTGATGATTGCGCTGCATGCATGTGATGTCGCGACTGACTTTGCGATTCATACCGGCATTCGTTTAAATGCCGAAATGATCATGTGTGCGCCGTGTTGTCATAAAGAATTACGACCACAACTGAAAGCTCCGCTTGTGTTACAACCCATGTTGCAGTTTGGCATTCATGCAGGACAGCAAGCTGAAATGCTGACCGATACTATTCGTGCCTTATTACTCAAAGCCTATGGCTATGAAACCAAAGTGTTTGAGTTTGTAGCACTTGAGCATACCAGCAAAAATAAAATGATTTTGGCAACCAAGCGTAAGGATTATCAAGCGCCCGATGTTGCTGTCTTGGCACAAATTCAAGCCTTGAAAGAGATGTATGGTATTCAAAAGCATTCACTGGAGTTGCTGTTGAATAATCAATGGGATCAGCAAGATGTAGGCTGTAAATGCTGATCTGAACATCACTTTTTAGTGCAATGACCAATATAGAGATGATTTATAGGGAAATGAAAATGCCAAGCTTGAAGATTACGCATGGAACATGGGAAGAGTTGCAACAGGCTGCGAAAATGATTCGTGAGCAGGTCTTTATTCAAGAGCAAAACATTGCTGTTGAAGATGAATGGGATGAGCAAGATGAAATCGCAGTTCATTTTGTGGTCTATGAACAAGATCAAGCCATTGCCACCGCACGACTTTTGCAAAATCATAGTATTGGTCGTGTTGCAGTTTTAAAGTCACATCGTGGTTTGGGTGTAGGCAAAGTTCTGATGCAAGCGGTGATTGCATATGCGCAACAGCAACAGCGTCCATTTTTAGTCTTGTCTTCTCAAGTGCATGCGCAAGCGTTTTATCAGGCTTTGGGCTTTATGCAAGAGGGTGAGGAGTATTTGGATTGTGGTATTCCGCATATCCATATGCGTTTATCATCCATAAAAAAGCCCTGATTTTTCAGGGCTTTTTTATTAGTCACAGCATATTAGTGACCATGTTCAGATGACATTTTCGCGTGTTCATCGGCACTCATGTCGTGCCGCCCATCAGCGGTTGCATGTTCTGTGGTGTCTTCAGAAGCTGCTTGAGCTCTTGCTTCACGCGCTTCTTTATCCGCTTGTGCTTTGGCCATGGCTTCTTCAGACATTGCAGGCGCATTTTTAAAGGCATGTTGCTGAGAGTTTTGCTGCGTTTGCTGACTTGGCATATAGTCAGGCTCATTGGTGATCGCAAGGTAGAAGATACCTAAGAAAATTCCACTTAAAATGAAAGCAATAATCAGTGCTTTCCAACCCCATGGTGATTTTTCAGGAGAAGTATTGTCAGTCATGTGCAACAGCCCAATTGAATAAAAATAAATCTAAAACTATGTAACTTTATAACACAAAAAACTGAGTCGGGCTTGAAAAGAATGCACTAAAATAAGTCAAAATTAGATGCTGAATCAGCAGGTTAATTTTGTTGTGTGCTGAGAGCGCAAAAAAGGGATCTGCCGATCCCTTTTTTAAGGTGGAAGTTTTAGCGAATCTGACCCGATGACACCGATTCAATCAGACGTTGCGGTGCTTTGAAACGCTCACCGTATTTCGCTTCAAGTTCACTGGCACGTTGTACAGCTTGATCTAAACCATATTGATTTAAAAACTGAATTGCACCGCCTGTCCACGGCGCAAAACCAATCCCAAAGATCGAACCGATATTGGCGTCAATCACAGATTCAAGAACATTTTCTTCATAACAACGTAAGGTATCTAGCGATTGTACAAACAGGAAGCGGTCTATCATTTCTTGTTCAGAGATATCGACATCTTGCTTCCAATGGCTCAAACCCTCCCAAAGATGTTTTTTACCACCTTCGGGATAATCATAGAAACCCGCACCAGCAGCTTTACCTTTACGGTCAAAAATATGAATCATGGTTTGAATCACATCATCTGCACCTGAACGCGGTAAATCTTTACCTTCAGCCTGAAGCGCCTTACGCGCTTCATTGGCAACATGTTCAGAAAGTGTTAATGCAACTTCATCTTGAATGGCTAATGGGCCAACGGGCATACCTGCTTTGAGTGCTGCCATTTCAATACGAGCTGGATGTACACCTTCATGCAATAAACGTAGACCTTCCTGAACAAAAGTACCAAAAACACGACTGGTAAAGAAGCCGCGACTATCATTGACAACAATCGGAATTTTGCCAATTTGCTGTACATAGTCATACGCTTTTGCCAAAGTTTCAGCAGAAGTGTTTTTACCTTTAATGATTTCAACCAATTGCATTTTATCGACGGGACTAAAAAAATGCAGACCAATGAAGTTTGCTTGATCTTTCGATGCATTTGCCAAACCAGTAATTGGTAATGTCGAAGTATTTGAAGCCATCACACCACCTTCTACAAGGAATGCTTCGGCTTCTTGGGTGACTTTCGCTTTGAGTTCTTGATTTTCAAATACAGCTTCGATAATTAAATCACAGCCTTTTAAATCTTCCGCAGATGCTGTAGCTGTAATTAAACTTAAAACCTGATCACGCTTTTCAGCCGTCATACGACCTTGGGAGACCTTTTTATCCAGTAATTTTTGGCTATAGGCTTTACCTTTTTCTGCATTTTCTACAGAAACATCTTTCAGTACAACGGGAACTCCTTTGATTGCTGTAGAGTAAGCAATACCTGCTCCCATCATACCTGCACCAAGTACACCGACTTTGCTTGCTTGCCATTTTGCAACGTCTTTAGGACGACTCGCACCTGCCTTAATTGCATTCATTCCATGCCAAAAAGTACCGATCATGTTTTTTGAAACTTGACCTGTGGCAAGATAAGTAAAATAACGTGATTCAATAGTCAGTGCTGTATCTACATCCACTTGCGCACCTTCAACCGCAGCCGCCATGATTGCTTCAGGTGCAGGATAGCAACCTTTAGTTTTATCACGGAGCATCGCTGGAGCAATCGCCAGCATTTGCGCAACCGCAGGTGTTTTAGGATCACCACCCGGAATTTTATAACCTTTTACGTCAAACGGTTGTTGCGACTTTGGATGTTCTTTTACCCAAGCGATGGCTTTATCCATCAACTCTTCAGGTGTTTCCGCAATGTCTTGAATTAAACCTAGAGATTTTGCTTTATCCACACCAAACTGCTTACCTTCCATTAAGAATGGAAAAGTATTTTGTAAGCCTAAAAGGCGTACCATACGCACAATACCACCACCACCCGGCAGTAGACCTAAAGTTACTTCAGGCAAACCAAACTTCGTTTTAGGATCATTCAATGCAATACGTGCATGACAACCTAAAGCGATTTCCCAACCACCACCTAAAGCCGTACCATTCAATGCTGCAACGACAGGAACACCTAGAGTTTCGATATAGCGAAACTCTGCTTTCATTTTCTGAATCATTTCAAAAAATGGCGTGGCATCTTCCAAACGTGCTTGAATTAACTCATCTAAATCGCCGCCTGCAAAGAAAGTTTTTTTCGCTGAACGAAAAATAATCCCTGTAATAGAAGTTTCAGATTTCAGTTTAGAAACAATATTTTCCAAAGCTACACGAAAATCTGCATTCATAGTATTTGCTGATTGATTCGGAGAATCTAAAGTCAGAATAATAATGCCATCGTCATTTTTTAAATATTGAATTGCGCTCATTATTATTCTCCTTATACCAACTCAATAATGGTCGCAATACCCATGCCACCACCTACACATAATGTTGCCAAGCCACGCTTTTTACCTTGACGCTCTAACTCATCCAGTAAAGTTCCGAGAATCATCGCACCTGTCGCACCCAGTGGATGTCCCATCGCAATTGCACCACCATTCACATTAACTTTCTCAGCAGGAACTTTTAACTCCGTCATAAAACGCATCACCACTGATGCAAATGCTTCATTGACTTCAAATAGATCAATATCATCAATCGTTAAACCAGCTTTTGCCAATGCTTTACGAGCAGCAGGTGCAGGCCCTGTTAGCATAATGGTTGGATCTGAACCCACCAATGCAGTCGCCAATACTTTGGCACGTGGTTTTAAACCTTGTTCTTTGACAGCTTTCTCGGAAGCAAGTAATACAAGTGCTGCACCATCGACAATACCCGATGAGTTTCCTGCATGATGCACATGGTTAATTTTTTGCGCTTCTGGATATTGTTGTAATGCAATCGCATCAAAACCCATTGCACCCATCATTTCAAAACTTGGATTGAGTTTTGCCAAACCTTCAGCTGTAGTAGTTGGTTTGATAAATTCATCTTGATCTAAAATGGTCACACCGGCTTTGTCTTTGATCGCAACCATTGATTGATTGAAATAACCCGCAGCTTGCGCAGCAGCTGCTTTGCGCTGTGAATTGGCTGCAAATGCGTCGACATCTGAACGTGTATAACCATCCAATGTTGCAATTAAATCTGCACCAATCCCTTGTGGAACAAAGTGTGATTTTAAATTTGTTTCAGGGTCTAATGCCCATGGCCCACCATCTGAACCCATTGCAATACGTGACATTGACTCAACACCACCTGCAACAACCACATCTTCCCAACCTGAACGTACTTTTTGTGCAGCCATATTGACAGCTTCAAGACCTGAAGCACAGAAACGGTTGATTTGCACACCAGCAACATCATTGTCCCAACCTGCTGCAATTGCCGCAGTTTTAGCAATATCACCACCTTGGTCTGCAATTGGAGTAACACACCCCAAGACAATATCGTCTACTTTAGAGGTATCTAAGTGATGACGATCTTTGAGTTCATTCAATAATGTTGTAAGTAAAGTAATCGGCTTTACTTCATGCAATGAACCATCTTTCTTTCCTTTTCCGCGTGGTGTGCGAATGGCGTCAATGATATAAGCCTCGCTCATAGCTGTTCCTTTTTATGACTTTTAAGTTGTTATGCATTTGAGTGTACAAATTAATGGCCGTGATGCAATGACTAGAACGGGTCAGGTCAGATGAGTCTTTTTGCCAATAGACTGAAGATTTGGGCATAAAAAAACCCAAGATCGAAATCTTGGGTTTAGCAATGTGCCGAACCGTCGTCTAACTAAAAAATTAGTGATAGCCGTGTAATTGGCGATATAAACCGGGTGTAACCCCAGTCCATTTTTTAAAAGCACGGTGGAAGGTACTGGTTTCACTAAAGCCTACTTGCTGTGCTACATCTTCTAAAGTTAAACCCGGATTTAACAGTAGGTGGATTGCGGCATCACGACGTAATGCATCTTTCACACCTTGGTAACTTTTACCTTCAGCAGCTAAGCGGCGACGCAGCGTTTGTGGAGATAAATACAGCATAGAAGCCACATCATTCAGAGTTGGCATTTCCTCACCAATTTGACTCTTCAATACATCACGAATACGTGAAGTGAGTGAGTTGGTGTTTTTAAATTTCACCAACAACTGTGCAGGCGCGGCTTTTAAAAACTCTTCTAACGTTTCTTCATTCTGACGAATCGGTAAGTCCAAATAATCTGCTGCAAAAGTGATTTCGGTACGCGGCATGTCGAACTGCATCACAGGTGCGAAGAACAGGGCATCGTACTCATCTGCATGGGTTGGACGTTCATAACCAAAGTGCACACGTTCCAGCGGTAAACGACGCTCAATCAACCAAGATGCGAGACCATGCCAAATCATTAGCATACTTTCGGTAATGAAGTGATCTGGATCCATCGATTTTGGAATCTGAGGAACAAGACGAGCTTCATGCTTGTCGCGCTCTAATGTCACCGACCACTCATCACCAAACAATTTATAAAACTGTGAAGACAGTTCTAAAGCATCACCTAAGGTTTTGGCATGAATAATCAGCTGACACATGATGGCAAACGTACCTAAACGGCGTGGTTGCTTATCGAAACCAACATGTTCGTCTTGGGTCACCATCCATAACATTTTAACGAAGCGAGTATATTGTTCTGGAGAAATACGGGCTTTAGGTTGACGCAGCAGTTCTGCCTCAATCCCTACGTGAGAAAGTAATGTTTCGACATCCATGCCGAGACGTTTTACGCCAGTTAAAGCCGCATTGACGAAATGGATACTAATGGTATCACGGCTCATATTTAATCCTTCAGTCTCTTTTATATTCACTTGCGTTTGACCTAAATGACGCTAAAAAAAGTATTTTAGGCAATTTACACTAAAGTTTTTTGCCTTTTTACATGTTAAATTGCCGAAATGATCAAGGTAAATGGCTGAACATGACATTGTTTTGTTGCTTTTATATTTCTAAAATAGCTAAAAAATCAACATAAAAAGAGAAAATAAACATGGATATGGCATTGAAAGGATTGAAAGTTCTCGATTTTTCTACACTTTTACCCGGACCTTTTGCAACAATGTACTTAGCAGACCTAGGTGCAGAAGTGATCCACATCGAGTCTCCAACCCGCCCCGATCTGATCCGTTTAATGCCACCTTATGCCAATGGACAGGCTACTGCACATAGTTATCTCAACCGAAATAAGCATGCTGTCGCTCTGGATTTGAAAGATCCTGCCAATATTGAACTGATCAAATCGAAAATTTCAGACTATGACATTGTGATTGAACAATTCCGTCCCGGCGTAATGCAAAGATTGGGACTAGATTATCAGACCTTATCTGAAATTAATCCGCGCTTGATCTATTGTTCCATTACGGGTTATGGGCAAACAGGGAGGTATCAAAATAAAGCAGGACACGATATCAACTATGTGGCTTTGTCAGGTATCGCGGGACATAGTGGCCGACAGCACAGTGGACCACCACCAATGGGGATTCAAATTGCGGATATTTCAGGCGGCTCTTTGCATAGTGTGGTTGGAATTTTAGCCGCAGTAATTGAAAGACAGCGTAGTGGTTTGGGACAGTATATTGATATTTCCATGACCGACTGTGTGGTAGGGCTCAGCAGCATGGCCGCAGCTGCGAGCTTAGCAGGGCAGGAAAAACAAGGGCCCGAGCAAAGCTATCTCAATGGTGCGACTTTTTATGACTATTATGAAACGCAAGATGGACGTTATTTATCGATTGGGAGTTTAGAGCCACAGTTTTTATATGGGTTGGCACAAATTTTAGAATTGCCGATTGTGGCTGAAAAAGGAGCCTCATTGGTAACCGAAGACCGTCAGGTGGTGAAACAAGCAATAAAAGACAAAATTAAAACCCAAGATTTTGCCACGTGGAACGCAATTTTTCAGCAGCAAGATGTCTGCGTTGAGCCTGTATTAAAGTTGGATGAAGCACTCGATTCGCAGTTGGCTAAAGATCGTGCGTGGGTGGTTTCTGTACCTTTACAAGAGGGTAGTACAAAAAGCGAACAACAATTAGCTTGTCCAATTAAGTTTTCACGTTCAAAAATAAGATATGAATTTATAGGCAAACCACTTGGTTTTGATTCTTTATGAATATCATATAGCGATAATTTGAATAGATTTAAAACAACAAAACGTCATAAAATGGGTTTTTATACAAATAAAGCGTATCATATCGATTAGTTGTAATTTTGTAAGAAAGGTCACCAATTATGAATAAATGTAAAAGAAGTTGGTGTTTTAACCTCAGTTTCTTAGCGCTCAGTTGCTGCTTTCAAAGTGTGTATGCTGCAAATGCCTTTGAGGCAGAAAGCCCTTGGATGCTGGGTGACTGGAATGGTCAGCGCAGTGCATTGCAACAAAAAGGCTACGACTTTAGCTTTGGCTATACGGGTGAAATGGCAACGTTGCTCGATGCCTCACATTCTTCAAGTCATGGTACCGAATATGCAGACCAGTTTGCATTTGGTACGCACTTCGATTTAGACAAGATTTTGGGCTGGCAAGATACTGAGGCCCAAATCACCATTACCCAGCGCAATGGGCGTTCACTTTCTCAAACATCCGATGCTTTAGATGGGCATTTAAGTTCCACTCAAGAAGTGTGGGGACGTGGTCAAACGTGGCGTTTAACTGATTTGTGGATTAAGAAAAAGTTCATGGATCAAAAGTTAGACATCAAAGTCGGTCGTTTTGGTGAAGGGGAAGATTTCAACAGTTTCGATTGTGATTTCCAAAACCTTGCGCTCTGTGGCTCTCAAGTTGGTAACTGGGTCGGTGACCAGTGGTACAACTGGCCTGTCAGCCAATGGGCTGCGCGAGTCAAATATAACCTTCGGCCAGACCTGTATGCACAAGTCGGGGTGTATGAATATAACCCTGAAAACTTAGAACGTGGCAAAGGCTGGAACTTAAGTACTGACGGTTCGCAGGGGGCCATTATTCCTGCTGAAGTGGTGTGGTCTCCTCAGTTCGGGGCTGAAAAATTACCCGGCGAATATCGTGCGGGTTATTACTACAGTTCGGCAGATGCCACAGACATTCAAAACCCACAGCAAACCTCACATAAACAAGGCGGCTGGGTTGTTGCCAAGCAGCAACTCACAGCACATCACGGTGATGCTGCACGTGGTTTAACAGGTTTTGTGAATCTCACCCTACATGATTCAGATACCAATACGGTTCGCGACATGCAGAACATTGGTTTGGTCTATAAAGGTGCTTTTGATGCTCGCCCTCAAGACGAAATCGCGATTGGCCTAGCCCGTATAAATATCAATGATGATGTTAATGACGTAAATATTGCTAATAACAGCGTTGATGCCCGCGGCTTACAAAGTGAAGAATATGATGCCGAGATTTACTACGGTATTCATGCAGCCAACTGGTTAACCATTCGTCCCAATATCCAATATATCCGCCATGTAGGCGCGTATAAAAATGGTGAAAATGCATGGGTCGGCGGAATTAAATTCCAGACCGCATTTTAGTTTCTAGATCGATAAGTATTTCTCCAACAAAGTTGATAAATACTTTTTACGGTTGTTCAAAGCATAAAACTGTTCGAAATAAGTCGTTTGGACAGATACTTAAAATCTAAAAACTGTCTAGGTGCTCATATCGATATTGAAACGATATGAGCTTTTAACAGAATCTAAGAAAAAGGTGGTCAATATGAGTACTCCGTCTTCAGGTTCAGGACTTAAAACTTTTACAGCTGTGATTGCTGTGATCTTTGGTTTAGTCCTGCTGATAGGAGGGATTTATCTTGCAGTACTTGGTGGGTCTTGGTACTACATCATTGCAGGTTTACTCTTCATCGCGACTGCAGTTCTACTGCAAAAATTAAAAAGTACGGCATTAATCGTTTATGCGTTGTTGGTCTTGGGTACAGTGGTTTGGGGCTTATGGGAAGTGGGTTCAGACTTCTTTGCCTTGGCGCCACGTTTAGATATCCTTGGTTTATTTGGCTTATGGCTACTCATTCCAGCGGTCACACGTGGTTTTGACAACGTAAAAAGTGCAAAACTGGTTTTAACGGGTTCACTGGCGGTGACTATTGCCGTGATGATCTATGCTGTATTTAATGACCCTCAAGAAATTCGAGGTGAGCTGAGCAGCAAGCAGCCTGCAACCGCGCAGTCCATTCCGGGTGTTGCTGATGGCGACTGGCCTGCATATGGCCGTACTCAATCTGGCTTGCGCTATTCTCCTTTAACGCAAATTAATTCTGAGAATGTTAAGGATTTAAAAGTCGCTTGGACCTATAACACAGGCGACTTTAAAACAGAAAATGACTCTGGTGAAACCACCAATCAGGTCACCCCAATTAAAGTTGGGGACAATATGTATATCTGTACCACGCACCAAAAACTTGTTGCACTTGACCCTGCTACAGGTAAGGCGAAATGGACTTTTGATCCGAAACTTAAAGCGGACAATACTTTTCAGCACTTAACCTGTCGTGGCGTGTCTTATTATGATGCGAACAATACGGCTGGTTTTGAAGCCAGCTTGCAGCATAAAAAATCATCGTCTGAGCTATGTCCACGTAAAGTAATCCTACCTGTGAATGATGGCCGTTTAGTTGCCATCAACGCTGATACTGGTGAGCGTTGTACTGACTTTGGTAAAAATGGTGAAGTCGATTTACAAAAAGATATGCCGTTCCCTTATCCAGGCGGTTATATCCCAACGTCGCCACCTGTGGTCACAGGAACGACGATTATTATTGCGGGTTCAACCACAGATAACTATTCAACTGAAGAACCTTCAGGTGTGATCCGTGGTTATGATGTGAATACTGGTGCATTGTTGTGGGTCTTTGACACAGGTGCAGAAGATCCGAACGCGATTCCGGCTCCAGGTCAAAAGTATGTTCAAAACTCACCGAATGCTTGGGCACCATTAGCCTATGATGCAGCTTTGGATATGGTTTACATTCCAACGGGTGTGGGTACGCCAGATATTTGGGGCGGTAACCGTACTGAGTTGCATGAGCGTTATGCTAACTCAATGCTGGCACTGAATGCTTCAACAGGTAAGTTGGTGTGGAACTTCCAAACCACGCATCATGATTTGTGGGATATGGATGTACCATCACAGCCGACATTGACGGATATTAAAGATAAGTCAGGCAAAATGGTTCCTGCCATTTACGTATTAACGAAAACAGGTAATGCCTTTGTTCTAGACCGTCGTACTGGTGCAGCCATTGTTCCAATTACGGAAAAACCTGTACCACAAACAGTGAAACGTGGGCCGCAAACCAAAGGTGAGCGTTACTCTGCGACACAACCTTTCTCAGACTTTGACCTTGCGCCAAAAGAGAAATTGACGGATAAGCAAATGTGGGGCGCAACCATGTTTGACCAGTTGATGTGCCGTGTGTCTTTCCACAAACTGAATTATGACGGTATTTATACCCCACCTTCAGAAAATGGAACTTTGGTTTTCCCAGGCAACTTGGGTGTATTTGAATGGGGCGGTATGTCCGTTAACCCTGATCGTCAAATTGCGGTGATGAACCCAATCGGTTTACCGTTTGTGTCTAAGCTTATTCCAGCCGATCCAAACCGTCCGAAAACAGCCAAAGGTGCAGGCACCGAAGCGGGTGTACAACCGATGTATGGCGTGCCTTACGGTGTAGAGATCAGTGCGTTCTTGTCTCCATTTGGTTTGCCATGTAAACAACCTGCTTGGGGCTTTGTGGCGGGTGTGGATTTAAATACTCATGAAGTTGCATGGAAACGTCGTATTGGTACGATCCGTGACAGCTTACCGGGAATTCAATTACCACCATTTAAAATGGGGGTGCCTATGCTTGGTGGTTCAATCTCAACTGCGGGTAATGTGATGTTTGTCGGTGGTACGCAGGATAATTATATCCGTGCCATCAACGTGACCAATGGTGATGAACTTTGGAAAGGTCGTCTACCAGCGGGCGGTCAAGCAACACCAATGACCTATGAAGCCAATGGCAAACAGTATGTGGTCATTATGGCGGGTGGTCATGGTTCATTTGGTACCAAGATGGGAGATGCTTTGGTGGCATATGCCTTACCCGATGCAAAATAATCTTTTGTAGTCATTTAAACTTTCAAATAGCCTGATTCGTCAGGCTATTTTTATGTCCAATTGGCTTAAAAGGGCAAAGTAACGACGAGAAAAGAATAGAAAAATTGAGATCTGCCCAGAAAGCTGGGTTTAAAATTTATGCGGTAGCAATGGATGGGTTTGTGTGTATGTGATCGGCTGAACGGAGTTAGCTGAATAATGTATAAGTATCTAATAAAAAATACTTTAATCAGAAAAAACCTTTAGGATTAGGGACAAACAGTACATCTACTTATCCTTATCAATAAAACAGCTATGAAATATGTAAAAAACGCATTTTGTTGATAGTTTAAATCTCGTTATGCTGTCAGCCGTTATAATGAAACTACTAGCTGTACGCCATGTATTTATATACTGATTTCGATCAGCAACTGATCAATGAACGTGTTGCACAGTTCCGTGACCAAACGGAACGTTATTTAGCTGGAAAACTCACTGAAGATGAGTACCGCCCATTACGTCTTCAAAACGGTCTCTATGTACAACGCTATGCGCCAATGTTACGTATTGCTGTGCCTTATGGCTTAATGAACTCAACGCAATTGCGCAAAGTTGCAGAACTTGCAACTGAGTTTGACCGTGGTTATGCACACGTTTCAACGCGTCAGAATATTCAGTTTAACTGGCCTGCGCTAGAAAATGTTCCAGACATGCTTCAAGAGCTAGCTTCTGTACAAATGCATGCGATCCAAACTTCAGGTAACTGTATTCGTAACACGACCACAGACCAATATGCAGGTGTTGTTGCAGGTGAAGTGGCTGACCCACGTCCAACGTGTGAATTGATCCGTCAATGGTCAACCTTCCACCCAGAGTTTGCTTTCTTGCCACGTAAGTTCAAGATTGCTGTATCAGCACTTGAAGAAACCGATCGTGCAGCGACCTCATTCCATGATATTGGGGTGTATATCGTTAAAAATGCAGCGGGCGAAATTGGCTATAAAATTAAAGTCGGTGGCGGCTTAGGTCGTACTCCTGTGATTGGTAGTTTCATTCGTGACTTCTTGCCACGTGAAGACCTGATTGCTTACTTAGAAGCCGTACTGCGTGTTTATAACTTACACGGTCGCCGTGATAACAAATACAAAGCACGTATTAAGATTTTGGTGAAAGCGTTGACGCCTCAAGTTTTTGCTGAAAAAGTCGAAGCTGAGTTTGCGCACACCATTAAAACTTTAAAAATTCAGCCTGAAATTTTGCAGAAATTAGACGAAGAATTTATACCGTTTGATTATCAAGATTATGCAGATGAAGATTTTTCTGAACAGTTTGCTGCGCATCCCAAATTCAAACAGTGGTTCAATATCAATACCAATGCGCATAAAGTGAAGGGCTATCGTATTGTCACGATTTCGTTGAAGCGCACGGGTATTGCACCGGGTGACGTGACCACGGAAGAGATGAATTTGATTGCAGACCTTGCAGACAAATACACCTTTGGTGAACTGCGGACCACGCATGAGCAAAATATTTCTTTGGTGGATGTTCCGCAGAAAGATTTATTTGAACTGTGGGCTATTCTTGAAAAAAACAATTTAGCACGTGCGCACATTGGTTTCTTAACCGACATTATTTGCTGCCCAGGCGGTGACTTCTGTTCACTGGCAAATGCGAAATCAATTCCTATTTCAGAAGCGATTTCACGTCGTTTTGATGACTTAGATACCATTTATAACCTTGGCAAACTGGATCTGAATATTTCAGGTTGTATGAATGCATGTGGTCATCACCATGTGGGCAACATTGGTATTTTAGGTGTAGACAAAAAAGGCGCTGAATTCTACCAAATCACTTTGGGTGGTAATGCCGATCATGATGCTTCAATTGGTGACATTTTAGGTCCTTCATTTGCAGCTGAAGTTGTGCCAGACATTGTTGAAGAAATTTTAAATACTTATCTTGACCTTCGTGCTGAGGGTGAAGAATTCATCGACACTTATCGCCGTGTAGGCATTCAACCCTTTAAGGAGCGTGCATATGCTTAATCTCGCACTACAAGTCCTCTCTAAAGATGGCTCGATTGCAGACAATACTTATCAAGTGATTGGTGAAGAGGGTGTTTTACCGCAAGGTGATGTGGTTTTAACGGTTGAGCAGTTAGATCAATTGGCTCAAGTTTCAGGTAAAAAAGCACTCCTTGTTACAGTCGATGCTTCTCCTGAAACGCATGAGTTCCCTTTAGATCAGCTAGATGCCATCTTTATTGATTTTGCGGGTTTTAACGATGGTCGTGGCTATTCATTTGCAGCGCTATTACGCCGTCAAGGTTTCCAAGGTGAACTGCGTGCAACAGGTGATGTGTTTAAAGATGTCTTGAACTACATGAAACGTTCAGGCTTTGATACCTTTGTTATTAAAGAAGGTAAAGACATTCTTGAAGCTGCTGCGGGTCTAAATGATTTTAGAAATCCATATCAAGCATCAACAGCCGTTGCACAAGCCAGTTATCAAACGGGCGCTTAAATTTTCAAGTGAATGTTCATCAAAAAAGCCAAACGAAAGTTTGGCTTTTTTGATGAAACACAATAAGTTTTATGCTAAAAGAAACTTTATTATTATTTTATAAGTTTTTCATATGAATCATTTGAGTGCTGATAATTTGATTATTGAAACTGTAGGCCAGGAGTTGGAACACCTATCAGAAGATCAGTTAGTAGATCTCATAAATAAGTATAAAAGAGGGGATAGATTAGAAAAATTATTAGACGAATTTTCTATTAATATTAGACCAACAATGCTTGTTCGATCATTTCCTTTAGTTCGAGTAAGTAAATGTCCAAATTGCCCTGCTGATTTGGCATGTTCGATAGCTAATAAATCATCAAAGCTACTTTTGAATAATCACAAAGCAGAGTGCTGGAATTGTGGACATAAACCTTATATCTATAATTGTCCGTGTTCTGCGTGTATTGCAATTAGAAGAAAAGAAGAAGTCCAAACTGAAATTAAAATGAAAAATGATATAAAACTAAAAAAGGAAGCCATTGAAAAAGAGTATGGTTTTGAAAGGTATGAAAAAATTGAAGAGGATAGTCTAAGTATCAAAGAAAAAATTTTTCTATGTACGATTTTAAGGTGCTGTTTATCTGAAGATGGCCAATATATAAACCCAATTGGTTCCAGCCTAGAACCTGTTACTCCACATCAAGAATTAACAACTAAAATTATTAAGCATTTAATAAACAATAAAATTTTAGTCCCATCAACTGATTCAGATATCGATGCTTTTGTATTCGATGAAAATAATAAGCCAAACCGTTACTATACTTATGATGTTAAATATGTGCTCAATATTAATGCGAATGACAAATTTAGTTTACTTATAGAGCGTTTATTATATTTAGAAATAGATGTACATGAAAGCTATGAGACATTATTGGATATTTGGAAAGACTTAGCTTTCTACGAAGTATTAAGTTATTTTTTGCATCAAATGAATGATGTGGGGTATGAGCCAAGTATTGGTGAGGTAACAAAGACAACCTTTAGTAAGCTACTTGAAAATTTTTCAGTGGGGCAAGTTTTTAATATAATTTTTAGAGCGGTAGCAAATAGTACAAGGGCTTATCAATCAGGAGAATATGCAAAGAAACATGCTATGAATATGGTTGTTACTTCATGCCGAAACCAAGGTGAGCATGCTATTGCGGAACAACGGGATTTAAAGCTATACAATAGAATTAGACAGCTACCTGAAAGTGAATTGTCTAAAATGCTATTCACAGCTATCCTTCAGCAGCCTCATATAGGTTTTAGAGTATCTCCTACATTGGAAAACTTATTAGAAATAGCAAAGAGTAATAATTTGTGATGTCCTTAGTTACAAAAATTAATCCCGGTGTCATTTGGCTACTTATTGCTATTGCTACAGATGTGCTTTCGACTTTTTATTCCGCAAAAGGTAATGGCTTGGTCAATAAATTGGATCAAGGTATTGCACTGGTGCTTTACATGATTTCTTTTGCGTGTGCCGCCTATGCCTTAAAATTTATGCAAGCGGGAATTTTATATGTGCTGTGGTCTGGCATTGGTGTCATTGCCACAGCACTTCTTGCTAAAGCATTTTTAGGGCAGAACATCGATTTGGCTGGATGGCTCGGTATCGGTTTTATTACCTTGGGGCTCACTATTATTGCGCAATTCTCAAATATTGATGTTTAAAAAGAAGATGCATTTTATCCTTCTTCTAATTGGCAATTCACCATCCACTTCACTCCAAATTGATCGGTAAATGCACCATAGAGTGCGCCCCAAAATGTTTTCTCTAGAGGCATCTCTATTTTTCCATTGGCTGAAAGTGCATCAAATAAGCGTTTTGCATCGGCTTGTTCATGGGCATCTAAGTTAATGGAAATATAGTGGTTGTTGCCTACAGTAAAAACAGTATTGGTTTGGGCACAAAACTGATCATTGGTATCCGAAGCCATCAGAATCGTGCTGGCATTGATGGGAAGCGAAACATGCATGATTTTTTGTTGGTCAGCGTCGGAAAGGGTAACTGAACTTTCATCTGAAGGTAAGTCTCCATAACGCATGAACGTTGCAAACTCTCCACCAAAGACAGACTTGTAAAAATTAAAAGCGGCTTCAGTTTGACCATCAAAGTTGAGGTAGTGATTCAGTTGCATTGTCTTATCCTTGTTGTTTTTTTCGTCGTTATTTTAACAAGTCGTTAAGATCGACCCTAATACAATCTTGTAATAAAAAATCCCTCGCAGTCGAGGGATTTTCATAAATGTCGCTTTTATATCAGCTAATCAGCCAGTCTTTCATTGTATAAAATATGTCAATAAAAGAAAGTTGCTTGAATCTTAAAGTAATTCAATCGCTACAGCAGTTGCTTCACCACCACCGATGCAGAGTGCTGCAATCCCTTTTTTACCACCTGTGCGTTTAAGCGCATGAATCAAAGTCAGGATAATACGTGAACCGGTTGAACCGACAGGGTGACCCAATGCGCAAGCTCCACCATTGATGTTTACTTTTGCAGGATCAAGTTTGAAGTCATCGATTGGACACATGGTCACCATCGCAAAAGCTTCATTGATTTCCCAAAGATCTACGTCTTGTGCATTCCAACCTGTTTTCTTAAGCACTTTTTCAATTGCACCGACTGGTGCAATGGTGAACTCTGATGGATGCTGTGAATTCGATGCATAAGCCACAATTTTCGCTAATGGTGCTAAACCTTTGTTTGATGCATTTTCTGCTGACGTTAAAACTAGTGCGGATGCACCATCCGAGATTGAGCTTGCATTTGCTGCAGTGATGGTGCCATCTTTAGCAAAGGCAGGGCGAAGGCTTGGAATTTTTGCAATATTGGCATTGAACGGTTGTTCATCTTTATCAACGACAACATCACCTTTGCGAGATGAAACTGTCACAGGCACGATTTCATCGGCAAAGTAACCTTCGTTGACCGCTGTTTGTGCACGCTCTAAAGAGCGAATCGCGAAGGCATCCATTTGCTCACGCGTATAGCCACGAGTATTGGCCATATCTTGTGCGAAAGAACCCATCAATCGACCTGTTTCAGCATCTTCTAAACCGTCAAGGAACATGTGGTCTTTAACATCACCATGCCCCATACGGTAGCCTGCACGCGCTTTGGTTAAAATATAAGGAGCATTGGTCATCGACTCCATGCCACCTGCAACCACGATATTTGCCGAACCTGCTTTGATCATATCCGCAGCTTGCATTACTGCTTTCATGCCAGAACCACATAATTTATTGATGGTCACGGCCCCTGTTGAATCAGGTAAGCCTGCTTGGCGCATAGCTTGACGTGCTGGGCCTTGCTTTAAACCCGCAGGTAGAACACAGCCCATGATTACTTCTTCTACATCGTTTGCGTGTAGGCCAGCACGAGCAATCGCTTCTTTAATTGTCACTGCACCGAGTTCTGGAGCGGTTACACTGGCTAAACTGCCTTGAAAACCGCCCATTGCCGTACGAGCACCATTCACAATTACGATGTCTGTCATTTTTTTCTCCGAATCACTTATACGTTTTGTTGGAAACTTAAGCAGTATATGCAAATTTACTCGAGAGAAAAGCTGAAAACGTGATTATGGACTCATGGGTCTAGTTACAGGCATCGAGGGGTTCAGTCCGGGTCTGCCCCATTTTGCTCATGACTAATTTAAAGTGATCCTGACTTTGCATAGAGCAATAATAGAAAGTTCCATTTGAGCCAAGGGGGAGGCCATTTTCAGCTTTAAAGCTTAAAGATGGAAGACTGAGTGTGCCACGCCAATCAAGATTGCCATACTTGAGCTGCTGTTGTTCTGTCCGAATAATCGTTTCACTGGTATCTACTCGTCGGTTTTTATTATTATCGATAAATACAATAAAGCCCATGTTCCACTGATGATTTTGGCATTGAACGAGGTCTTGACTTGGGCAAATCGTGATATTTTGTCGTTGTAAGTTGGCCATGTTTTTGGCTGCATGAATATTATTTCTTAGTGTATTCAGTGTCTTGGTTCGCTCTTGTGCTGCCATATACTGATGAAAATGAGGAAGAGCTACTGTACAAATGATCAGAATAATGCTAATAGTGATCATAAGTTCAAATAAAGTGAACCCTTTTTTATTGATAAAAAACATATGGTTATCCAGTTTTATTGTTATGGCGCTATTTTTTTATTTATTAAAGCTTTGTTTATCAAACAAATTTTATACATAATTAGTAGTACTCAACTTGTTTAAAAAGCTGTTAAAATGTAAGACAAGTGAAAATAAGCTATTCGCAAGTAAAAATTGAGTAAAAAATTACCGAATTACAACGGAAATTGTAAGTAATTTTGTCAATAATTTACTTGATTAAAGTTATCAAGCACTTGGAAAAAAAATAAAGTGTTTGTATGATTCATTGCGAATAGCTTAAAAATAAAACTGGGGTATAAAAAAGCCTATCTCAGAATGGTTAAATAAGCTTAAGCTTGAAAAACAATTGTTATCTCTGGAGGATAAATCCATGAAAATGAGTCGTATTGCATTAGCAATGCTCGTAGCTGCTCCTTTAGCTGCTGCAAACGCGGGCGTAACTGTTACTCCATTAATGCTTGGTTACACTTTCCAAGACAGTAAACACAACAATGGTGGTGATCATTTAACAAATGGTCCTGAGCTACAAGACGATTTATTCGTTGGTGCAGCACTTGGCGTTGAATTGACTCCTTGGTTAGGTTTTGAAGCTGAATATAACCAAGTTAAGGGTGATATTGATTCGGCTGTTGCTAACTCAGAATACAAACAAACTCAAATCAACGGTAACTTCTACGCTACTTCTGATTTGATTACTAAAAACTACGACAGCAAAATTAAGCCATACGTACTATTAGGTGCTGGTCATTACAAATATGACTTAGGTGATATTGGTCTTAAAGATGACGAAGGCACTCTAGGTAATGCTGGTTTCGGTGCTTTCTGGCGCTTGAATGATGCTTTATCTCTACGTACTGAAGCTCGTGCTACTTACAACATCGATGAAGATTTCTGGAACTACACAGCGCTTGCTGGTCTTAACGTAGTTCTTGGTGGTCACTTGAAACCTGCTGCTCCAGTAGTAGAAGTTGCTCCAGTTGAGCCAGTTGCTCCAGTTGAACCACAAGAGTTAACTGAAGACCTTAATATGGAACTTCGTGTGTTCTTTGATACAAACAAATCAAACATCAAAGACCAATACAAGCCAGAAATCGCTAAAGTTGCTGAGAAGTTAGTTGAATATCCAAACGCTACTGCTCGCATCGAAGGTCACACAGACAACACTGGTCCACGTGCATTGAACGAACGTTTATCTTTAGCTCGTGCTAACTCTGTTAAATCGTCTCTAGTAAACGAGTACAACGTTGATCCAGCTCGTTTGTCTACTCAAGGTTTCGCTTGGGACCAACCGATTGCTGACAACAACACTAAAGAAGGCCGTGCTATGAACCGTCGTGTATTCGCGACAATTTCTGGCAGCCGTACAGTTCAAGCTCAATAATCTGAGTTTTAACTAAAAAAACGACTCTTCGGAGTCGTTTTTTTATGCCGTTAGATAATGAAATTTATGTTAACTCGTGTTGATGAAAATAAGGTTGAACCAGTGCAAAAGCCGTTGAGACTTACGGTGTTCGTGGTCATTTATGCATAGGATATAAGACACTGTTAGAAGTATTTAATTTTAGAAGATAAATCTAAGAAGAATGAACAGGGGATTTCCATTTACTCATGCTTCACAACATCGATAATAGCTTTAGCTTTAGCTTTCGAACGAATGGGTATTTCTAGTTGTCTAGCTCTGTAAGGCTTTTTTGCCAAAGAAATATTATTTATAGTTTGATATTTAGTGTCTATAAGTTGATAGAGGTCGGGACTCAATAAGCTGTCTTATTAAGATTTACATTAGTTATTAATTCGTTATATTTGGGTAAAAAAATAAATAATGAAATGGAAGATAATAAAAAACAGCCCGAAGGCTGTTTTTTATTATGAAAGAATTTTATTCGCGATCAGGATTCATTGGACTGACATCCATTTCTTGGTAAGAAACCAGTTTGGTTTTGTATTTCCATTTATAGCCTAGCCAAATCGCCAAGAATAAGAAAATACCAATATAGGTCGATAAAACAGAGAGCCATTCGCCATCAAGTACCGCTTGGTAGTTTTGACCTAAAACAACAATGGCGCACAGGATAAAGGCAAACCAAGGGGCAAAGGGGAAGAATTTTGCACGATAAGCTAAGTCTTCAACCTTATGCCCTTGGGCAACATATCCTTTACGGAAACGATAGTGTGAAACAGCAATCCCTAACCAAACAATAAAGCCACACATACCCGACATGTTGAGCAGCCAATTAAAGACCTGTTCTTCGCCAATGAAAGTAGTTAAGAAGCAAAGTGCAGCAATTGCAGTTGTCGCATAAAGTGCATTCATGGGTACGCCGCGTGGGTCTAATTTGGCAAACAGTTTAGGTGCACTGCCATTTTGGGCCATATTGAACAGCATACGCGTCGATGAATACATCCCTGAATTACCTGCCGATAGAATCGCGGTTAAAATCACGGCATTCATAACACTGGCAGCAAAGGCAAAACCAGCTTTTTCATAGAGTAAGGTAAATGGAGAGAGTGCAATATTCTCTGATGAAGCCGCTTGTAACAAAAGTGGATCATCATATGAAATGAGTGTACCGATAATGAAAATACACACCACATAAAACAGTAGGATGCGCCAAAAAATCTGTTTGATGGCAATCGGGATCGTCTTTTGTGGATCCTTCGATTCACCTGCAGCAACACCGACCATTTCGGTACCTTGGAACGAGAACCCTGCAATCATCGCGACACCAATCAGTGCAGATAAGCCACCAACGAAGGGTGCTTCACCTTTGGTCCAGTTGGCAAAAGTTGCGACACCTGGCGTCATCATGATTTTAGCTATCATGAAAATACCAATGATGATAAATACAATGATGGCAAGGACTTTAACCAAGGAGAAGAAGAACTCACTTTCACCAAAGCCTTTGACTGTCAGTGCATTGATCCCAAAGACAACAGCTAAGAAGAGAGCACTCCAGTAGAAACCGGGCAGATCGGGAAACCAGAATTTCATAATGAATTGGACTGCAACCAATTCAAATGCAACCGTAATGGCCCAGTTATACCAATAGTTCCAGCCAAGGGCGAAACCAAAACCACCTTCAACATACTTGGTGCCATAGGTGAAAAATGCACCGGATGTTGGGTTGTGTGTTGCCAACTCACCCAGACTGGTCATGAGAAAGTAAATCATCACACCAATTAAGCAGTAGGCCAATAACGCCCCGCCAGGGCCAGCATTTGCAATGGTTGCACCTGAGGCAAGGAATAAACCTGTACCAATTGAACCACCAATGGCGATCATATTCAGATGGCGAGCTCCAAGCTTCCGCTTGAGTTGAGCTGGTTGAGTCATTTCGCTCATCATTGTTCCTTAAGATTTCTTTTGTGTGCTGGCAAACAGCACTTTAAAGCCTTGTTGATCGGCTTTGGTTGTACATTGGCCAAAACTTTGCTCAATGAGTAATGGATAATTCAGAAAGCGGTTGGCAACAATCCACAACTCGCCATCCGATTTAAGATGGCGACGGGATGTTTTGCATAAATTTTCGCTGGCATTGTAATCTGTATGAATGCCTTGATGGAATGGGGGATTGCTGACGATTGCGTGTAAAAACAGAGGAGCATCCTCAATTCCGTGTACCGCTTTAATCTCAAGTTGTTCTGGTAAAAGGTTATTTTTCTCAAAAGTCATTTTTGTTGAAGCGAGTGCAAAGGCATCGACATCCAGTGCAAAAATGCGATTTTTCGGATTTAACTTGGCCAAATAAGCACTGATCACGCCTGCACCACAGCCAAAGTCTGCAATTTTTCCAGAAGTGACCTGTGAAAGGTGAGGCAATAACACTGCTGTGCCCACGTCTAGACGATTTTGACTAAATACACCCGGTAATGCACAAATCTGTAATTCACCTTTCGGGGTTGGCACTGTATATAGTTGAGCCCAATCGGCCAAAGGTTTTGCGGTTACGGTTTTTTCGGTGATTAACTGCCACATTTGACAATGTCGAGCGCTGTCTAATTTGAGGGTTTTACCAAAAGGTTGCAGCTGTTTAGAGGCGCGTTCTACACCTCCTTTCTTTTCACCAACTAAAAAGATCGATGCGCCTACGGCCAAACGACTCACCAGTTGGTGTAGCACATAATTGAGTAGTTCTTTTGACTTTGGAACAAACACGATGGCTTGATCAAAAGCGACATCAGGCAAATCTGTACCAAAATGCACATCACTTTGTTGGTTTTGGAAATATTGTAATTCGTTAAAATTCCATGTCCAAAAATGTGGTTCTACAGTACCAATTAACTGTGTGTTTAATTCGTCACACGGTGCATTGACCAGTAAAACTGAACCAGAGAGAAATTCTTGCTGGCGAAGAACAACTTCACTTCGTGGATCCATTTTATATACTCCATTGTAAAAACGATGCCCAGACAGTGCTGGGCAAAGTGCATACTGAAATGAACAATTATTTCTTCGTTTCAGGAAGAATAATATTTAATAACAAGGCTGCAATACCACCTGTCGCAACACCTGAACTGAAGATGTTACGGAATAATTCGGGTAAATGTTCCAAAATTTGTGGAACTTGTGCAACACCTAAACCGAGTGCCAATGAAATGGCAATAATCAGTAGTGCGCGGCGGTCAAGATGAATACCTGACAGAATGTTAATTCCAGAGGCTGCTACAGCTCCAAACATCACCATCACAGCGCCGCCTAAAACAGCTTGAGGCACTGCCTGAATCACACCTGCAACAGCAGGGAGTAAACCCAAAATCACCAATAACGCAGCAATCCAGATGCCGACATAACGGCTCGCAACGCCAGTAAGCTGAATCACGCCATTATTTTGTGCAAAGACCGAACTAGGAAAGGTATTGAAAATACCAGCAAGGAAAGAGTTTGCACCATTCACCAAGACACCGCCTTTAATACGCTCCATCCATGTTGCACCATCGACAGGTTGGTTAGAGAGTTTAGAGGTTGCTGTAATATCACCAATTGCTTCTAAAGACGTCACTAAATAGATGAAGGCCATTGGAATAAACAAGCTCCAAGAGAAGCTTAGTCCAAAATGCATTGGCGTCGGAACTTGTACTAAAGGCGCATCTTTTAAACCTGAAAAATCCAGATGCCCCATAAAGCCTGCAAGAGTGTACCCTGCAATTAAGGCAATTAAGATAGCAGAACTTTTTACCCATGTAATACGGATGCGATTCAGCAAGATAATTAAGCCTAAAACCGTACACGACATGATTAGGTTGTCTGCATTGGCAAAGGTATTGTTTGACATGGCTTGATAGCCACCACCCATGCTGATCAGACCTTCTTTAATGAGGGTCAAACCAATCAATAACACCACAATGCCTGTTACCAATGGGGTAATTAACATTTTCACCCAAGGCAGAATACGTGACACGCCCATTTCAATAAATGAACCTGCGATTACCACACCAAAAATTGCAGCCATGACGGATTCTACTGGAGTACCTGCAGCAACCATGGCAGAGCCGATTCCAATAATCGGGCCGATAAAGTTAAAACTGGTGCCCTGAACAATTAATAAGCCTGCACCAAAAGGTCCAACTTTTTTACATTGTAAGAAGGTTGCAATCCCTGAAATGACCAAAGACATGGATAAAATCATGTTGGTGTCCTCTTTCGACACACCAAGCGCTAGACAGATGAGTAAGCCCGGAGTAACAATTGGGACAATAATTGCAAGGAGATGTTGAAAGGCAGCAAGAAAAGCAATGATTGGGCGAGGGCGGTCGTTTAAACCATAGACCAAATCGAGTTGATCTGTTTGATTGGGAGAGAGATTTTGATCAGACATATGTCAAAGGGTGTTAGCAAGGTGGCGCTATTCTAATCGCTTTACACAGCTTTACAAAATTAATTACACACCACTTATCAAAAAAAATGAGTCTGTCAATAAACTGTCACTACTAAATTCTATTATTTTTCTGTATAATTTGCCCTCAAACTTTAGGCGTATCGAATTTACATGTCAGATATCAAAACTCTCCGCAACATTGCCATCATTGCGCACGTTGACCACGGTAAAACCACTCTAGTAGACAAACTTTTACAGCAATCAGGTGCACTTGGCGATCGTGCAGGCGAGATTGAGCGTGTCATGGATTCAGGCGCGATTGAAAGTGAACGTGGTATTACCATTCTTGCAAAAAACACTGCAATCAAATGGTTAGATGCACGTACCAATACAGAATACCGTATTAACATCGTCGACACCCCAGGACACGCGGACTTCGGTGGTGAAGTTGAACGTGTAATGTCGATGGTTGACTGTGTACTTCTACTTGTTGACTCTCAAGAAGGCCCAATGCCACAAACTCGTTTCGTAACGCAAAAAGCGTTCGCACGTGGTTTGAAGCCAATCGTAATTATCAACAAAGTCGACAAGCCAAGCGCGCGTCCAGATTGGGTTATTGATCAAGTGTTTGATTTGTTTGATAACTTAGGTGGTTCTGACGAGCAGTTAGACTTCCCAGTTGTTTACGCTTCAGGTCTTCGTGGTGTTGCTGGTCCATCTCCAGAAGAACTTGCTGAAGATATGACTCCATTGTTCCAAACCATCGTAGACATTGTTGAGCCACCAGCAGTTGATGTTGATGGTCCATTCCAAATGCAGATTTCTTCACTTGACTATAACAGCTTCGTAGGTGTTATCGGTGTTGGTCGTATTCAACGTGGTTCTGTAAAATTAAACACACCAGTAACTGTGATTGATAAAGACGGTAAGACACGTAACGGTCGTATCTTAAAAATCATGGGTTACCATGGTTTAGAGCGTGTTGATGTTGAATCTGCTCAAGCAGGCGATATCGTGTGTATCACAGGTATTGATGAACTTCATATTTCTGACACCATTTGTGATCCGAAAAATGTTGAAGCTTTACCAGCATTGTCTGTAGATGAACCTACAGTAACCATGACTTTCCAAGTAAACAACTCTCCGTTTGCTGGTAAAGAAGGTAAATTTGTTACTTCACGTAATATCCGTGAACGTTTAGACCGCGAATTAATTCACAACGTTGCGCTTCGTGTTGAAGATACTGATAGTCCTGATAGCTTTAAAGTATCAGGTCGTGGTGAACTTCACCTTTCAGTTCTTATTGAAAACATGCGTCGTGAAGGCTTCGAGATGGGCGTATCTCGCCCACAAGTAATCTTGAAAGAAGTTGATGGCGAAAAGCAAGAGCCATACGAAAACGTAACATTTGACGTTGAAGAACAGCACCAAGGTTCTGTAATGGAACAAATGGGTCATCGTAAAGGCGAAATGACGAATATGGAAGTTGACGGTAAAGGCCGTATCCGTATTGAAGCAACTGTTCCTTCACGTGGCTTAATTGGTTTCCGTTCTGAATTCTTGACCATGACTTCTGGTACAGGAATCATGACTTCAAGTTTCTCACACTACGGTCCAATGAAACAAGGTACTGTTGCGAAACGTCAAAACGGTGTGTTGATTTCTATGGTTCAAGGTACTTGCCTTGGCTATGCATTGTTCACATTGCAAGACCGTGGTCGTCTATTTGCTAAACCTCAGTTAGAAGTTTACGAAGGTATGATCATTGGTATTAACTCTCGTTCAGATGACATGACAGTTAACCCAACTAAAGCAAAACAGTTAACAAACGTACGTGCTTCTGGTACTGATGATGCGTTGACTCTTGTTCCTGCTGTTGAATATACGCTTGAACAAGCGCTTGAATTCATTGAAGATGATGAATTAGTTGAAGTGACACCTAAGTCAATCCGTATCCGTAAACGCTGGTTGACTGAAAATGAACGTAAACGTAACCGTTCTGGTAAATAAGTTTTAAAATGATGTTGCCTCATGCGGGGCAGCGACATTTAAAAATGCCATCAATTAATTGATGGCATTTTTTGTTTAAAATTAGCAAACCAATATATAAAAGCAGATGATTTCCGAGTAAATTACATGGAAATGAAGCTATAAAATTAATGTATACTTCGTCACATAAATTAAAGTCAAAAAATAACTGGAGATTTAGATGAGTATTGTTCAAGAGTTTCGCGAATTTGCGGTAAAAGGTAACATGGTTGATTTGGCTGTCGGTGTGATCATCGGTGGTGCATTTGGTAAAATTGTCGATTCCTTGGTGAAAGACATCATTATGCCGTTGATCACGGTGGTGACTGGTGGTGGTGTAGACTTCACACAGAAATTCTTTGTTTTGGGGGATAACCCAAATAATTTACAGTCTTTAGATGAGTTGACCAAAGCTGGGGTGAACGTCCTGACTTATGGTAACTTCCTTACGATTTTAATTAATTTCATCATTTTGGCATGGGTGGTGTTCTTAATGGTGAAAATGATCAATCGTATGCGCCGTAAACAAGAAGAAGCAGCGCCAGCACCAGCAGCAACGCCAGAAGATATCGCGTTGCTACGTGAAATTCGTGATGAATTGAAAAAACGTCAGTAATCGAACGGTTAAAATAAAACGGCACATCAAGTGCCGTTTTTTTATGTCTGAGACTTATCGAAAGACTGGTTTTTGTACAATTTTGACTTTATGATGCGCGATGATTGAATAGCGGTGGTGATGCCAAATGAACCAATTATTTGTCTATGGGACACTTCGTCCAAATCATGAAAATGCCCATCTTTTAGAGCGCATAGGTGGAACATGGCAAAAAGGCTATGTGCATGGCATGGTGCATATTTTGGATTGGGGACCCGACAAAGGCTTATTCGCCATCGTCTTAGACCCACAAGCAGCAGCAGTTGAAGGATATTTTTTTAGTAGTGAAAAATTAACCGAACATTGGGATGCGTTGGATGAATTTGAAGGGATACAATATCGAAGGGTGAGGGTGCAAGGGATGCTGGAATCTGGCGAACGTATTGATGCTTGGACATATGAGATGAAAGAGGCTTAATCAAATACAGCGTCCGTGATGTGCTTAGACTTAAACACATCACACACCGCGTAGCCTTTTAAAAATCCATACGGAATTTAATTTCTAGTAAATGAAAACCAAATTGGCTCTTGATGGGGCCATGTAGTACTTTTTCAGCAGCACTAAAGACCAATTTATCAATCACAGGCACCAGTTGGCCTTTTTTGACTTCACCCAGTTCACCACCGCGCTTAGCTGAATTACAGGTGGAATATTGCTTGGCAATTTTGGCGAAATCGGCGCCATCGTGGATTTTCTTTTTCAGTTGTTCAGCGAGGTCTTTGTCTTTGACCAAAATATGACGAACAATGGCAGTTTTCATTTGGTTTTTCCTCGAGCTGTGGTTTTGGGCTTAGGTTGCACTTTTTTCAGCGGTTGGCATTCGGGACAAAATACAGAAGCACGCTGTCCTAGTTTGATGTTTTCAAGTGTGGTTTCGCAGTTCACACACATTTCACCTGCTCGACCATAAGCCAATAAGGTTTGTTGAAAGTAACCATTTTCACCCATTGCGTTGGAATAGTCCCGCAGGGTAGAACCACCTAAATCGATGGCCTGCTGCAAAATACGTTTAATCTCGACCACCAATTTTTCAATTTGGCTGGGTGTTAAACTAGACGCCACTTGCGCAGGGTGTATGCCCAAATTAAACAAACTCTCTGTGGCATAGATATTTCCGACACCAACCACCACGTGATTATCCATGATTGCAACTTTTGTGCCGACCTGTTTGTTTTTTAACTTTTGACTTAAATATTCAGCGTTAAAATCAGCACTCAGTGGTTCAGGCCCAAGCGTATCGATTAACTTGGTTTGCGAATATTTATCCAACCATAAAATACAGCCGAAGCGGCGCGGATCATGGTAGCGTAGCTCGACATCTTCAAAACGAATAATCAAATGATCGTGTTTACGCAGCGTTTCACCCACTTCACAAATACGGAAACTCCCTGACATGCCCAAATGCCAAAGCATCGTGTCTTGTTCAAAAATGGCCAAAATGTATTTAGAGCGGCGTTTGAGTTGAATTAAACGCTGTCCCACCAGTTTGTTGAGATCGGCGGGAATTGGCCAACGTAGGCTCGACTGGCGAACTTCAACACTGAGCACTTGTTGATCTAATAACGGCGCTAAACTGGCTTTGGTGGTTTCAACTTCAGGTAATTCTGGCATGGCAACATGAGACGATAAAACTTGAGGCTAATATTGCGGTGTACACGCAAGATTGCAAGTGATTTCAGTCAGGGACTTGCTTTTAGCGCATTTGTACAAAGCTAAACTGCGGGGTTGTCTGTTGTGATCAGGAATCATCCTCTTTAAATAGCATTCTTGAATTGAGTGAAAACTGCTATGAATCACCCAAATCCAATCTTCTATTTATAGCTGTGGGCGATATTGATAACTTTTTTTTGACTTAATGATAAAAATTTTGCTGAGATCTTTGTTTGAAAATTATGTACTTTTCATTAAATTTTTCATTTAAATAAAATGAATTGTTCTTCATTTTAGTTTGGGGCTTAGGTTTATGCGACAGTTTTCTTTCTCTTTATTTGCAACTGCAATGTGTGCCTGGGCGACAGTGAGTCATGCGGAGCAGATGTTGGATGTACATGGTCAGTATTTGTTTGGTGACTGGCAGGGAAAACGAACTGAATTGGCGCAAAAAGGCATTAAGTTTGAAGCTAATGCTTTAACAGATACCAACTATTTGGCGGATGGCGGGCATAATGCAGGTGCAAGCCCAAATACCGCTTCACAGTTTTGGCTAGGTACACAATTTGATTTAGAGAAGCTAGCGGGCTGGGAAGGGGTCACTGTTCGTTTTGTTGCGACTGCGCGTCAAGGACAAAGTACCTCAATTCGCGATTTGCAAGATCCTTCTGCACCGCAATTAGCCAATGTACAAGCCACTTATGGTCGTGGAAACCAAGACAGCCGTTTGTCAGAGCTTTCAATTGAAAAACGTTTTAAAGAACAAGGGCTCAGTGTCAAAGTTGGGCGACTGGGTTTGGGTTCTGATTTTGATGTGATGGCGTGTGATTTTGTCAGTAATGCCTTTTGTGCCGCGCAAATGGGGAAATGGCAGGGTAATATCTGGATGAATACGCCGGTTTCACAATGGGGTGGCCGCATTAAGTATCAACTGACCCCTGAAGTGACAACTCAAGTGGGTGTTTATGAATTCAATCCAGATAATGGCAATGGAAAAGCCGAAGGACAAGGTTGGAGCCTAGACACAGAGCATGCCGACGGTGTGACTATTCCAGTAGAAGTGATTTGGACACCAAAAGCACTGTTTAATGGTTTGGCGGGGAGTTATCGGGTTGGTGGGATTTATAACACCGCAGATGATCCGAATAACCAATATGACGTGGCTTATGGCAAAGGTGTGGTTGGCGAAGACCGGACGTTTGCAGGTTGGATTGCCATAGAACAGCAACTGACTTCAACGGGTGCAGGGCGCCAAGGTTTGCATAGTTTTGCCAATTTTACATGGCATGATCGCATCACCAATAAAGTAGATAACTCACAACAAGTGGGGCTGAAATATATTGGGGTATTTGAGCAGCATCCGACGGATATTTTAGGTTTGGGGGTGAATCGTGTACATCTGAATGAGCGATTCACTGCGGGGAAAGCACAGTATGATGCGAGCGCGGAATACAATATTGAACTGAACTATAGCTATAACGCTACGCCGTGGTTAATGTTACGTCCCAACATTCAGTATGTGGTCAACTCAGGTTCAAGCCATGTGGTGGATAATGCACTGGTCTTGGGGCTCGGAAGCCGTATTATTTTCTAAATGGATAGCCATAAAAGTGCAAAGGTTTGACAGCAGATTTGCACTTTTAGCGTTGAATGCAAGGCACTTTATTTGTTATAGATCATAGTGAGTACAGGGAGAGCTGTGATGCCATTATTATTTCAACCCATTCAATTTGGGGATCTAAACTTAACAAATAAAATCGTGATTGCGCCGATGTGCCAATATTCAGCCAATGATGCGGGTGAGCTGAGCTATTGGCATGAGCAACAATGGGCCAATTATGCTTTGTCAGGTGCGGGCTTATGTATTGTTGAAGCGACAGCCGTACAAGCGGTAGGACGGATCAGTTTTGCGGATTTAGGACTGTGGAATGATTTGCAACGTGCACAAATGAAAGCCTTGCTCAGAAAAGTTAAAACACTCTCTCCGATGCCTTTTGCCATCCAACTAGCACATGCGGGACGTAAAGCATCGACCGACCGACCTTGGTCGGGAAAAGGTCAGATCAAACCGAATGAACCGCATGGTTGGCAAACGGTGTCTGCCAGTGATGTCCCCTTTAAGCCTGAAGAACATGCACCACATGCTTTGAGTGTGACGGAGATGCAAGACATCATCGATGATTTTGCTAGCGCAGCAGTGCGCGCAGTAGATGCAGGTTTTGAGCTGATCGAATTACATGCAGCCCATGGCTATTTGTTGCATCAGTTTATGTCACCCCTGTCGAACCGACGTACCGATGAATATGGTGGAAGTTTTGAAAACCGTATTCGATTTACCTTAGAAGTGTTTCAAGCCATTAAACAAGCTGTTCCTGAAAATTATCCCGTGGGTATACGTTTATCTGCGACCGATTGGATGGAGTCGACTGCAACAGAAAGTTGGGATATTGATTCAACAGTGGGGCTGTCGAAAGCGTTAGAGCAACTCGGTGCCGCTTATATTCATGTTTCAAGTGGTGGCTTGCATGTGGAACAAGACATTCAGATTAAGGCCAAATATCAAGTGCCTTTTGCCCACGCAGTGAAACAAGCGGTGAAAATTCCAGTCATTGCGGTGGGCTTGATTACAGAAGCCAAGCAGGCTGAACATATTTTGGAGGCGCAAGAAGCCGATGCAATTGGTCTGGCACGCGCCATGTTGTATGACCCACGATGGCCGTGGCATGCAGCCGCAGAACTGGGTGGGAAAGTCTCTATCGCACCGCAGTATTTACGGTGTCAGCCACATGGGATCAAAGATTTGTTTTCTGCATTCTAATCGCATAAGCATTTTGCTTCGCTATTGGGCTTTAAAAATATTTCAACTGAGTAAAGGTGTATCCTAGGATAGGTCTTTACTTACATCATCTGGAAAAGGAACAGCTTGAATGATTTTTTCGGTAATTTTTCCAGTTTTTTTCATACTCTTCCTTGGTTTTGCCTCTGTCAAAATTCAGTTGCTCGCTAAAGAGCAAATGACTGCAATCAGTGCTTTTGTCATCAAAATTGCGTTACCTGCTTTATTGTTGCACGCCTTAGCTTCAAAAGATTTGCATGAAATTTGGTATCCGTCATATTTTTATGTTTATGCAGCTGTGACCTTTGGCTTATTTATTACGGCTTTTATTTTAGGTCAAAAGCTATTTAAGAATCACTTTACCCATGCTGCAGTTTTTTCACTGGGTGCATCCATGTCCAATACGGGGTTATTGGGAGCAGCAATTTTGACGCTGCTGATGGGAAGTGAAGCGATGATTTATATTTCATTGGTGGTGATCATTGAAAGTGTATTTCTTGTACCGCTGATGCTCACTCTGGCAGAAATAGGGCGACAAAGACAAGCCAATTTAGCCTCCATTTTAAAAACTACATTTCTTACGCTACTTAAAAATCCACTGTTCTTGTCGGTGATGCTTGGTATGAGTTGTGCGATTTTCGAAATTCAAATTCCACATTTAATTGACCAAGTGTTTGCGATGTTAGGCCAGACTGCTGCACCTTTAGCGCTCTTTATTATTGGTGGGGGAATGGTGGGTCTCACTATTCAGTCTTTTAACCTGCAAACGGTTTATCTGGTGGTATCTAAAAATATTTGTATGCCGCTATTGGTTTATTTAGGACTGATCTATTTGACTGCATTGGACCCAAAGATGATTTATGCAGGGACCTTGATTGCGGCTTTGCCGATGCCGTCTTTGTTTGGAATTTTTGGGCAAGTGTATGGTTTGAATGAAAAAGCACTCACTCCACTGATGATCAGCACGCTATTGAGTTTTGTGGTGGTCAGTGTCTTGATTGGTCTTTGGTGGTAAAAAAATACTCTCCGAGGAGAGTATTTTTTGAAGAAGCGATTTATTTTTTGACTGCTGCTGTTGCAGGGGACTTAGCTTGATTCGCCATCATGGTTTCAACCTGCGCTAATGATTCTTTCGCTTGTGGCACATTTTCTTTAGCTAAAGCGGTAAAAATTTTCTTCGCTTCAGGTAAGTTCTGCGGAATGATATTGCCATTGGCAAACATATTGCCTACGGCCATCAGGGCAGGAATGTAACCTTTTTTGGCTAAGTCTTGAATGCTGTTGAGGCCTTTTTGAATGGGTGCTTCTTGTTTATTTTTAAAGCCTGTGCTGATGTCGTACAGGGCTTGTGCATGAATGGCTTGATAGTTACCTTTTTTCACCAAAGGCTCAAGTTTCTTAAGGGCTAACTTTTCAGACTCTGGCTTATTTTCAGAAAATAACAGCACGGCATATTCAACGGTTGCATCATCAAAGCCTAATTTAGATGCGGCTTCAAAGTGTTGTTTGGCTTTGTTAATGTCTTGAGGCAAGCCTAAAGTACCCGTGACATAGTTTTTCGCAAGCACATAATGCGCAACAGGGTAGCCTTTGTTTGCAGCATCTTGATAGAGCTGAATGGCTTTCTTCTCATTCTTCGCTGTGCCTTGGCCAGTCTGAGTCAAATAAGCCAAGTTATACATGGCTTGTGAGTTGCCAGACTTTGCCAGTTTTTCTAAAGCCTGATATGCCCCCGTCATATTGTTGGCTTTGACCATTTCCTCTATCTTGGCAAATTCGGGGTTAATGGTATCTTGAGTGGTGGCTGCAAGTGCAAGCTGGCTAGTGAGTGCAATTAAGCTTGCAAGTACGATTTTCTTCATGTTTTATAAACCTTTTTCTTACACATAAGTCCATCTATGTGTGTATTTGTTTTGAGTCATTTCACATCATAAGTTGAATTGTGTGAATGTAAATATCTGAATTGTGTCTTGGTCTTACAAATTTCCGTTGATTGTGTTGATCGGTATATATTTTTCCAATACAAACCGCGTGCTGTGTAGTGGAAACGTCTGAAACGTGTTATTGGTATTTGTAGCTGATGAGCTTCGGGATTTATTAGGATTCTGGCTTAGATTCTGTTTAAATAGCGCTGAAAATGAGTAGTGAGTTCAGCATGTTTATTAAGTCAATTAAGCGAAATTATTTAAAAGTTTTGGCCGATGAGTCGATTCCAGATGGTGAAAAAATTGATGCCTTATTGATGAAATTGGGTGGTGAATTTTTAGTGAGCAAAGATGACCGCGTGTATATCTTTGAAAAAGACGGTGTGACCGCAAAATTTGATGCTAAACATGCACGAGACTTTTCATTTAAAGACTATCTCTGCAAAGACATGAATAAGCTGTTTCATGATTTTTGATATTTTAATATTCATTGAAAATGAGTGAACTATTAAATAGGGCTCTAAAAAGGGTTTAAGTCATTGGATGAACTTTTTATCAAAGTACTGATGGTTGCTATAGATTTCTAAAGCAATATTTTTTATGTTCTATTATATCCGTAGAACAAGAATGAAGGCCTTAACCCACTGCAAAGACGCTTGCAGTGGTCAGGCTAAAAGATAATATAAAATAATAGTTTGTATATGAAGAGCCTATACGTTTTTGTAGCAAAAGCGTTTGACTATGTGGTCATCATTCAAGTTATATCCTATAAAAAAGAAGGTTACTTTTCATAAGATGAATCGAGACGTATCTAAAATGATAAAAATATTCTCAATCTTATTCATATGTTTAGTTGGCTCAATGGCAGTTTTAGCTAGGCAGCCAAATCTTGTGCCTCATCAAATCAACTTGAAAAATGGGAAGCGCTTTTCTCTAAACCTTCCAGCAAATTACGACATCGTTCCTGCGGCTGAGGGCTTAAAACGTGTTCGTTTTTTTAGCAAAGCACCTGACGGTAGAATGTTTGTAACGGATATGCACGATTTGACCGACAATAAAAAAGGCATCGTTTATATTTTGGATGAATGGAATGCTGAAACAGGAAAATTCGGCAAAATTATTCCTTATATGACAGGTTTGAAAAATCCAAATTCAGTCCAATTTTATACCGATTCTTCAGGGCAAGACTGGTTATATTTGGCTGAAACTCATCAGCTCACCCGACGAAAATTCACCCAAGGTGAAATAAAACCCACGGCTAAAGCTGAAGTTTTAGCGACTTTTCCTGATTATGGTTTAAGTTATAAATATGGTGGCTGGCATTTAACACGAACCATTGCAGTGGGTGGGAACGGGAAAATTTATGTTTCAGTCGGCTCAAGTTGTAATGCTTGTACCGAGAAAGAGAAAGTTAGAGCGACAGTTTTAGAAATGAACCCCGATGGTTCTGAACAAAAGATTTATGCCACAGGTTTACGCAATGCCGTCGGTTTGAAATGGGTGGGTAAATTTTTATTTGTCACCAATCAAGGTGCAGACGATTTGGGTAAAAATAAGCCTGATGAAACTTTTTATGCACTCAAGCGTGATGCAGATTATGGTTGGCCATCTTGTTATTCGTCTAATGGTAAAATTTTAGCAGACCCAAAATTTAAACGTCCAACAGGATGTAAAAATGTACCATCTCCTTATGCCTATTTCCCATCGCATTCATCAGCACTAGGCTTTGACTATTTTGATGATCCAAATACGGATGACCTCATTAAAAACTCTTTTTTAGTGGCTCTGCATGGTTCTACGGATGCCACAATTGGTCATGGCTATAAAATTGTGATTATGCGTAAAGGGAAAAAACTTGAAACCTTTATGGATGGTTTTTTAGTGGGGAATAAGGTGAATGGTCGACCTGCGGATATTTACCGTATAGATGCAAATTCCTTTTATTTTTCAGATGATAAGGGTGGTGTGGTTTATTATGTGAGGAAGAAAAATCCCTCATCGCTCTAAGTTAAAAAGCCCCCAAAACCAAAAATAAGTTTTAGAGGCTAATTTATCAGTAAACAATTAAAACAATTACTGCGGTCTTGCCACATCACCATTTAAGCGTTCTGGTAAGTTTAAAACCGTCACATCCAGTTCAGTTAAAGACTCAGGACGTGCCACCACCAACGCGACATAACCGCCATCAATCGCAGTGCTATTCACCACTTGAATACCTTTATTCAACTGTTCAGCTTGAGCAGGTGCACTGCCTGTACCCTGAATTAAATGCAACCACGCTTTTGGTTTTGCTTTAAACCATAAACGCGCAATCACTTCCTGACCCAAGTAACACCCTTTGTCATAGTGCACGCCAGCACGTTGGTGTAAACGTAGCTCTTGAGGTTGAAACACATGCTCAATCGCTTGGTCGATAAACGCTTCACCATGAGTAATGGCTTGTACTTGCCATGCAGCAATATCGGTAGGCTCAGCAGAGAAAGTGGTACGGTCTTGCGTGAATGTTGGAAAAACTGAACCCACAGGTTCAAGTTTCATTTTAGAGAAAGCACCAAACTTTTTAATGTGCTTGGCAAACTCTTCCGACTGGTCTTGAGTGGTGACAATTTCAAAATGCTCAGGGTTGCGTTTTGTCAGCCACAAACCAAAGTGGATACGGCCTTTCAAGTCACAAATGGCGGTGTATTGCGTTATATTTTCAGCTAAAGCTTCAACGTTGACCGTCACTTGGCCTTGTAAAAATTTGAGTGCATCTACACCAATTAAAGTGAAAGAGGAGAAAGCTAGATCGCTCATGAATTGCTCGCCTACCTTAAAATCTAATACTAAAGAATTAGGGCTATTTTCCGCTATTTTTCAGAAAAAATCATATTTAGAGTAAATATTTAAAAGTTAATGTAACTAAATATTTCAAAAACCCCTGTTTTTATATCTAAGTTTATGAAATATAAAAGATTTGGGAAATGGGTTTTCGACAGTGTAGTATGCCTAGCAGACAAAGATGAATTGTCTAGTAAAGACAGTGAAGAAAAATGAAACACCAAAGGCAGGAACGCTATGAACAATAATCACCGCAAACCACTGCAAGGCACCCAGCTAGAATACTTTGATGTGCGAGAAGCCGTTGAACAGATTCAGCCAGGCGCTTATGCAAAACTTCCATACACTTCAAAAGTATTGGCTGAACAGTTAGTGCGTCGTTGTGATCCTGCCATTTTGGAGCAGTCACTAAAAGAATTAATTTTCTCAAAACAAGATCACGATTTCCCTTGGTATCCTGCGCGTGTGGTGTGCCATGATATTTTGGGACAAACCGCATTGGTTGACCTTGCAGGCTTGCGTGATGCGATTGCCGATCAAGGCGGTGACCCATCGAAAGTGAATCCTGTTGTGCCGACTCAGTTGATCGTCGATCACTCATTAGCTGTGGAATTCGGTGGTTTTGATCCAGATGCCTTTGAGAAAAACCGTGCTATCGAAGATCGTCGTAATGAAGACCGTTTCCATTTCATCGAATGGACTAAGACAGCTTTTGAAAATGTTGATGTGATTCCTGCGGGGAATGGCATCATGCACCAAATCAACTTGGAGAAAATGTCTCCAGTGGTACAAAGTCGTGAAGGCGTTGCATTCCCAGATACTTGCGTCGGTACAGACTCACATACGCCACATACCGATGCGCTCGGTGTGATCTCAATTGGTGTCGGTGGTTTAGAAGCTGAAAATGTAATGCTCGGTCGTGCGTCTTGGATGCGTCTTCCAGACATTATCGGGGTTGAATTTGTTGGACAACGTCAAGCGGGGATCACTGCAACCGATATCGTTTTAGCATTGACTGAGTTTTTGCGTAAAGAGCGTGTAGTCGGTGCGTACCTTGAGTTCTTTGGTGAAGGTGCGGACAGTATGTCTGTGGGGGATCGTGCCACGATTTCCAATATGACTCCTGAATATGGCGCAACAGCAGCCATGTTCTATATTGACCAAAACACCATTGATTATTTAACCCTGACAGGTCGTGAAGCTGAGCAAGTTGCACTGGTTGAAAACTATGCCAAAGAAATTGGTCTTTGGGCATCGGATATGAAACAAGCGGAATATCCACGTGTACTTCGCTTCGATCTTTCAACGGTAACACGTAATATTGCAGGCCCATCAAACCCACATGCCCGTGTTTCTACTGCGGATTTAAAAGAAAAAGGCATTGCTGGTGTGGTTGAAAACCGTACCGATGGCTTAATGCCTGACGGTGCTGTGATTATTGCTGCCATTACTTCTTGTACCAATACATCAAACCCACGTAATACGGTTGCCGCAGGTCTATTGGCACGTAAAGCCAATGAATTGGGCTTAACACGTAAACCTTGGGTGAAATCTTCTTTTGCACCTGGTTCTAAAGCTGCTGCTTTATATCTAGAAGAAGCAGGTGTATTGAATGACTTAGAAAAACTCGGTTTTGGTATCGTGGCGTATGCATGTACCACGTGTAACGGTATGTCAGGTGCTTTAGATCCTAAACTACAACAAGAAATTATTGACCGTGACTTGTATGCAACTGCGGTACTTTCGGGTAACCGTAACTTCGATGGTCGTATCCATCCTTATGCAAAACAAGCGTTCTTGGCTTCTCCTCCGCTGGTTGTAGCGTATGCGATTGCAGGAACGATCCGCTTTGATATTGAAAAAGATGTATTAGGAAACGACAAAGACGGTAATCCAATTTACCTGAAAGACATTTGGCCTTCAGATGAAGAAATTGATGCTCTGGTTAAAGAAGCGGTGAAACCTGAACAGTTCCGTAAAGTCTACATTCCAATGTTTGATTTGGGTGTGGCGGAAAAATCGGAAAGCCCACTGTATGACTGGCGTCCACAAAGTACCTATATCCGTCGTCCACCGTATTGGGAAGGGGCTTTGGCTGCACCACGTACATTGGCAAATATGCGTCCGCTTGCCATCTTGCCTGACAACATCACTACCGATCATTTATCACCATCGAATGCCATTATGATGGATTCGGCAGCGGGTGAATATCTGCATAAAATGGGTGTGCCTGAGGAAGACTTTAACTCCTATGCAACGCACCGTGGTGACCACTTAACCGCACAGCGTGCAACGTTTGCGAACCCGAAATTGTTTAATGAAATGGTGGTTCGTGCGGACGGTACGATTAAGCAAGGTTCGAAAGCACGTGTTGAGCCTGAAGGCGAAGTGATGCGTATGTGGGAAGCGATTGAAACTTATATGAACCGTAAGCAACCGTTGATCATTGTTGCAGGTAAAGACTATGGTCAGGGTTCTAGCCGTGACTGGGCTGCCAAAGGCGTGCGTCTCGCAGGTGTTGAAGCGATTGTAGCGGAAGGTTTTGAGCGTATTCACCGTACTAACTTGGTGGGTATGGGCGTGTTACCGCTTGAGTTTAAAGCAGGAACTGACCGTAAAACTTTAGGTTTAGATGGTACTGAGCTATATAGCGTGATTGGTAATATCGCGCCGCGTTCGACTTTAACTTTAGTCATTGAGCGTGCGACGGAAGATGGTAAGAGTGAAACCGTTGAAGTACCTGTAACTTGTCGTCTAGATACTGAAGAAGAAGTGTCTGTATATGAAGCGGGTGGTGTATTACAACGTTTTGCGCAGGACTTTTTAGAAGCGAGTGCGTCATAAGAGTGTAGTCTAAAGTTATTGATATTGTTTGAAAAATGCTCTAACTTGATGTTGGGGCATTTTTTTGGAATGAATATGGATTTTAACGTCTTAGTATCCGATGATTTTTTGAATATATGTACAAATAATAAAATAAAAATCAAAGATAATAAAAAAATCGTTACATTTATCAATGATTTTGAAGATAGAAAATGGCGGTCTAGTAAGTTTTTTAACTTTATATGGAATAACATTGCTGAAACAGCTCTGAATCACAAAGAAAGAGAAGCTTTATTTGATAAAAGTCGGGAAAAATTAATAGAATCTGCAAAAAAACTAAGATTATCAGAGCCGACTGACACGATTGGTCGGGGTAGTGAAATAGCAGAAATAATGCTTTATGCAATTATGAAGCATCATTACGGTGCTCTGCCTGTTGTACCTAAAATATATTACAAACAAAATAGTCAAGACAACGCAAAAGGTGCAGATAGTGTTCATATTATAGTTGATGGAGATAACTATAGTTTATGGTTTGGCGAGGCAAAATTTTTTTCTAACTTGAGTGACCAAAATTTTTATCAAATTACAAATTCACTTTCTGAGGCTCTTAAAACAGAAAAATTAAAGAAAGAAAATTCGATTATTACAGGCTTAAGTGATCTAAATGGCTTAGGTATTGAAAATGAGTTGTTAGATAAAATAATTAAAGATTTATCCCCAAAAAATTCAATCGATAACATTAAAAAATTAATTAATGTACCTATTATGATTATACATGGGTGTGAGATAACTGAAGAAACATCATTATTTGATGAAGATTATATTTCTAAAATGAAAACACATTATTTTGAAAAGGCTAATAAGTATTTTTTAAGTCAATATAATAAATTAAAAGAAGTGCCGTTTTATGATTTAATTAAATTTCATTTAATACTATTCCCAGTGCCCAATAAAGATAAAATAGTTGACAGATTTATAAAAAATGTTGAGCACTATAAGGCGGAGGCTGAAGACTAATGAATGCTTTCGAAGAAATGCATGTGATCAATGAATTTCTAATCCTTGGTAATGAAGAAGATGCTAGGGAAAAAATTATTAGACTAGTTGGTAATTTAGATTATTTGGATTCAGAAGATAAAAAAATAATAATTCCACCTTTAAATGACTTATTAAGGCAGGTAGGACTCTATCCTTATATAGATAAAGACTATGCTACATGGCAAGAGCAGATTCTACTAAATGCTTTTTCAGTTGACATTGGGGGAAAAGAAGTAGTTTTACATAGAGAGCAATCTAAACTTTTATCTGGACTGTTAGATGGGAAAAATTTAGCGGTGAGTGCTCCAACGAGTTTTGGAAAAAGTTTTACGGTTGATGCATTTCTACAATTAAGAAAACCTAAGACCGTTATGATGATTGTCCCTACGATTGCATTAGCTGATGAAATTAGAAGGAGATTACAACCAAAGTTTGGACGACAATATAAGATTATAACTACATCTGATATAGAGTTAGCTGAAAAAAATATATTGATACTACCTCAGGAGAGGGCTTTAAGTTATATCGGTGTAATTGAAGAAATTGATTTACTTGTCGTAGATGAATTTTATAAAGCAAGTGAGAAAGAAAAAGATTCTAGAAGTATCACTTTACAAAGAGCAATGCTTGAATTTCAACGTATAGCTAAACAAAGATATTATCTAGCACCGAATATACAAAGCCTTACTGATAGCATTTTTACGAAAGGAGTTGAGTTTGTCAGTATCGATTGTAATACTGTCGCATTAGATATTGAGCATACTTACGAAAAAATTAATGACAATTATGATAAAAATAAAGCATTGTTTGATATCTTAGATAAAGTGGATGGTAAGACTTTAATTTATGTAAAGTCACACACAGCACTGGACGACGTTTTAACATTACTTTCTGAAAATATCGAAATAAAAGAAAATCAAGTGCTTAATCAGTTTTCCAGTTGGATAAAAAAGAATTATTCGCCCACATGGAAACTTAGATTTTTACTACAAAAAGGTGTTTGCACTCATAATAGTAATTTACATAGATCATTGTCACAGATTCAGCTTCATTTATATGAAACTGTCCCACTCGATCTAATGGTTTCGACATCATCTATTATTGAAGGTGTAAATACGAGTACAAAAAATATAGTTTTATGGAGTAATAAAATTGGTTCTTCTTCTTTAAAGTTTTTTACTTATAAAAATATTATGGGTAGAAGTGGTCGTATGTTCAAATACTTTATAGGTAATGCATTTTTATTAGAGAAACCTCCTAAAGAAGTTAGTTTAGAGCTAGATTTAGCACTTCAAGATGAAGCATCATTGTTGGTTGATGAGGACTATTTAAATGATGAGTTGACTCCTGAGGAACTAAGAAAAATTATAAGTTTCAAAAAAGAGATGGCAAATTTGCTAGGTGTGAAATATTCGGAGTTAATTTCATTTCAGGATTTAGATGCCTCTAATAAGTCTTTGCTACAAAAAATTGCTCATGCTGTATTAGCAAAAAACTTGAACTATCGGAAAATGAATTTATTAAATGCAGATGATGAGTATTGGGAGACTTCGTTATTACATATTCTGAATACTGTACATCCTTCAAATTTAGGAGGTAATTATTATGATATTATCAAATGCATTTTAGTTTTAAAAGATAATTGGAAAAAGAATATCCCTGAATTATTAACTGAATTAGAAAATTATGATTTAGGAATAGATGAGTTTTTTAAGATTGAAAAAATAATAACTTACAATTTGTCGAGTTTTTTAAAGTCCTTACAGACTCTTTATAATAAAAAAAATGAAAGAGAATTAAATATAAATAATTTTATTGAAAAAATTTCCCATGCATTTTTACCCAAAAATGTTTTTTTCTTGGAGGAATATGGATTACCACGTTTTTTATCTAAGAAAATATGTTTGTCAGGGTTAATTAATTTAGAAAATAATGATTTAGAGATTAATGATGTAGTGGGTGAGTTTCTAAATATAGGAATTGATCAGTTAATTGAAGAAGTAGAAAGTTTAGATATTTTTGATGAATATGTACTCAAAATATTTTATGAGGGAATCGAACTTAAAAACTAATTTAGTGTAACTTTTTAACTTTAATGTATGTTTGGAAAACATCAAATGACTACCGCAAAAGTTTTTATGACTGGTCGAAGTCAAGCTGTTCGCTTACCCAAAGAATTTCGCTTTGAAGGTACAGAAGTCGAAATTTTCCGTCGTGGCGATGAAGTGATTCTGCGTGAAAAACCAGTTACCGTAGATCGGTTATTTAAAGTATTAGCGCAAATGCCGAATGACTTTTATGCAGAAGAAAGAGTGGATGAACCACCACAGGAACGAGAAGAGTTCTAATGCAGACACAATATTTATTGGATACGAATATTTGTATCTACATCATCAAACATCAACCTGAAATTGTCCGTCAGCATTTTGAAAAACATCTCCCACATCGAAATATTTTAATTTCAGTCATTACTTTGGGGGAGTTGCGTTTTGGTGCAGAGAAAAGTCAGCAAAAAGAAAAAGCCCTCAAAGTGATAGATGAATTAACCTCAATGATTCAAGTGGTTGAGTTAGATGAATATGTCGCTGACCACTATGCACAAATACGTCACGATCTTTCATCCAAGGGGCAGATTATTGGTGCGAATAATTTGTGGCTTGCCGCGCATGCACGTGCGAATAATTGGGTGATGGTGGCCAATAATGAAAAAGAATTTTTGCGTGTCGATGGATTGCAGATCGAAAATTGGGTGTCTAACACCTTGTAAGATGTTTAGATTTTCTATGGAAATCATTTCTTGCCCAAATGCCATCATCATTTGTCGAAATGATCAATAGACATCCATCATAAAATGCATATACTAGTAAGACCATTTTCTAAACATATGGAGAACAAAAATGGTTACTGCTGGCGAAAAACCTGGAACAGGCTTCTATTTTTGTGTTCAATGCGGACACCGCGTCTACTTAGAAATTGGTACAGATCGTTTACCCCCGTGTACCAAATGCCAAGGCAATCAATTTAACAATAAGAATGCCTAAGCCAAAGATTTAACAGTTACCCACTGTTTAAAAGAAAAGCCCTATCACCCGATAGGGCTTTTTGCTAAGTTATAAAAAAGATAAAAACATCCCAACTTAGGCCACACAGGAAAAGCGCATGGAAACCATATTAGGACTTTGTATTGGTATTGGCTTAAGTGCTGCCTGTGGCTTTCGTGTCTTTGTCCCACTCTTGGTCATGAGCCTTGCATCTATTATAGGATGGTTCGAACCCATGCAAGGTTTTGAATGGTTAACCATGCCATCGGTGTGTATCGCCTTAGCCATTGCAACCGTCTGTGAAATAGCAGCTTATTACATACCATGGGTCGACAACGCTTTAGACACCATTGCAACGCCAGCCGCAATGGTCGCAGGAACACTCACCACTATGGCGGTCAGCAGCGGGGAAATGTCGCAGTTTGCCAGTTGGGCTGCGGCATTTATTGTGGGTGGCGGTACAGCAGGCGCCGTGCAAATGAGTACCGTTGCTGTCCGTGGGGTTTCAACCGCAACGACAGGCGGGGTTGCCAACCCACTGGTGTCTACAGTGGAGTGGGTCGGAGCCGTTTTACTGTCCGCGCTTTCACTACTGGTTCCTGTCTTGGTGGTGATCGTGGGCATTATTTTGGCGATCTGGGCCGTACGTTGGTTTAAACGTAAAAAACAAGAAAGTATCAGCACACCTTTATAGTTTCAGTAGTTTTCTTATGGTGTTGTTGGATCTCTAAATTAAAAGATAGAGTGGCTACTTTTTCGCTCATGTGGACATCAATTCTTTTAACTTGATATGACTTAGAGGTCAGTTTCACTTTTAAAATAATGATTGATTTTCATACGGCATCCGTTTAATTTTATAAACACATACTTTTTGTATGGTTTTGTTTGTGGTTGAACTTTATAAAAATTATTCGGGGAACTGTAAATGATAAAATTTATTGTAAATGAACAGCCTAGTGAAAAAGGCATTCATCATATTCATAATGCATCCTTAGGCTGTACAGATTTACCCAGCTCGGAGGATCAAATTCTGATTGGTTATTTTGCCAATTATGAGCTGGCTTATAAACGGGCAAGAATGAACTGGCCCAGAGAAAAAGTCGAAGGTTGTGACAAGTGTTGTTTCAAATAGCCAAAAGCAAAAAAGCTCTGCGAATTATGCAGAGCTTTCCATTGTTAGATATGGATGTTCTATTTTTTAAGTATTACAACATTAATGGATTTCAACTCGGGTCGTGACCTTAATTTTTCGACACTCTCGGTCAGCTTCGAGTAGTGAGCGAATTTTAAAGTCAGAAAATCGCACTACTCGGTTTTGCATAGCAAACTGTTCAGGTGTTTTAATTTCTAAGCACTGAAAGGGACGCAGATTTTTTAGGATGTGCTTCTGTTTATCCGTCATGTTCTGTGTCGATAAGTACACATAACCTTTGGTGGTTTTTAACAGCACTTCATTTGGCTGTGCTTCGGTTGAGCTGGTGACTTTGACAATATGTGTTTTTAACATTTTGCATGCACTGAGGGAAAGCGCAAGACACAGCATCAGCAGGGCAGTTTTGGTTTTCATGATGAAGCGTATTTGAATGGTCTTTCGTCACTTTAGCCGAAAGTTTTGAACGGCAGCAATCAAAAAATGACACTGACACAGTCATCTGTTTTTAATTGTAGAGCATTCTACAAATAGGCTTCTGATAAATGCTAAGCTGAAGCACAGATGCCAAAATTAAGCATTCATTAGAGCGCTCTTTTACCTACTTTATTATTTAAAAAATTAACAAAACTATGAAAAAACAGTTCATTCTAACTTCTCTAATGTTCGCTGCAATGTTGGGTATATCCGCAAATATATATGCTGAAAATTTAAGCACAGAGGATATTCAGCGACAAAAAGCCAGCAGCCAATACAAAGCTTATCTTCCTGCAAAATATACGGTGTTTGAGGTCGTGCAAGGGGATTTAAACAAAGATGGCTTAAAAGATGTGGTTTTAATCATCAAAGGTACAGATCCGAAACAGTGGGTCACCGATGAATACCGTGGGAAACTAGACCGCAACCGCCGTGGTGTGATCGTGCTGTTGAATACAAAAGGGCGCTACCAAAAAGTCGTTCAGAACCTGTCACTGTTTTCTTCAGAAAATGAAGATGGCGGTGTGTACTTTGCGCCTGAGTTGATGCCCTCTATCGAAAAAGGCCTGTTAAAACTACATTATGCCCATGGTCGTTATGGATATTGGGCCTATCAGTTCCGTTTAGAGGGGCGTGATATGCGTCTGATTGGCTATGACAGCTCCGATAATTTCGGCCCTTATGTGAACAGCGAAACCAGTGTCAATTTTCTCACCGCAAAGAAGCTAGTCAGAGAAAATCTCAACAAAGACCTTGATAGCGACCCTAAATTTAAAGAAACATGGAGCAAAGTGAATGTTGCTCCAATGTATTTGAGCAAAATTCAGGACATCGATGCTCTGAGTTTTGAATAGTGTTGGCTTAGTTTTTGCTAACTTATATTTCAAAATGCACTTTTATGAGTGACGTGAGCCTAGGGCATCAGTCACATGACTGCTTGATCATGTATAGGGGAAAGCGATGGAAAGTAAAGAACTGGCTTTGAGTGTTGAAGAGAAACCTAAGCTGAGTACAGCTGCTCATTTGATGGCAGGCTGGCCTTTGTTTTTAGTGATGATTGGTGGTGCAATCGGTGGAGCCTTAGCTGTGGTTGCGTATGTGATTAACCGAAAAATTTATCTGTCTCAGCTCAGCAATATGCAAAAGGTGCTTGCCAATTTACTCTGTGGTATGTCCGCGATCAGTTTATGGTGGTTTATTGCAACGTGGTTGCAAGGTTATATGGGGACTTAAGCGTTCTGAAATGATGGTGTAAAAAATGATAGAAGTTCATTTTTATGCGATGAAATAGATGATTCAAGTGTCATTATGAATGTTTTTATCAAATCTAGTTGTATTTAGGGAAATATTTTTCATCATTGCTTGAAATCAGCCAATCTTCGGAAATTCATCCCGCACCAATTTGCTTAATATAGCGTTTAAGGGCACAGGAATCGAAAAGAGTAGTTTGCGACTCGTTATCTATCAGATCAGCGTCGTACTTACCCACAAGGTCTCGATTCGGCTTAGGACGCTATAGATTATCCATTTATAGGCAAAAGTTTAGAACTTACCCAGTTTTAATCGTTGAAGTTATCTCCTGATCCCTAGAAACAACATGATAAAAACAACACGATAAAAGACACGTCCATTCAAATATTTTCTTCCATTTTAAGCATCTATATTGCCCCGAATTTATCCAAATATTTGCTCTAACTGTGACCAAACAAATTGGCGCTTTGGTTTGCGAAAACGGCTTTAAAAAAATTGCGATTTGATAACATTGGAACGCTTAGAGTTCTGCTATAACCATTAAAAGTCTGATAAAAAATATGGAACAACAATGAAAATATATGTCACCAGCATCATGGTCGATAGCCAAGAAAAAGCCTGTCAGTTTTATACAGAAAAACTCGGTTTTAAAATCAAACATGATGTACCTGTGGGTGATTATCGTTGGCTAACCTTGGTTTCACCCGAAAGTCCAGAGGGTGTTGAACTGCTATTGGAGCCTGATGCACATCCCGCGGCACAGCCGTTTAAAGCTGCAATTAAAGCAGACCTGATTCCCTATACTTCTTTTCAAGTGGATGACCTTGATGCGGAATATGAGCGACTCAAAAACTTAGGGGTGCGCTTTACCAGTGAACCGATGCGGGCCGGAAAAGTCAAAGTTGCAGTCTTTGATGATACCTGTGGGAATCTCATTCAGTTGATGCAGGTCTGTGCAGGAAGTTGATTTTCTCATCTGTGATGCAGTAAAGAAATAAAATCCTGAGAAAAGCGCTTTTATGTGAGAAAAAAATCACAAATACGCTGCATTTGGGAAAATATTTTTTAGATAACCTGAAAGCCAAGATTTTTTTCCAAAAATAGCCAAAAAGACTTTATCTTCGGGAAACAATCCCGCCCTTGGATTGTTAAATTATATCTCAAGGGTGTGACGGGATCGAAAAGAGTAGCATGCTACCAGTGGCGCAAAACGCGTGAGTAGTACTTACCCAAAAGGTCTTGATTCGGCTTAGGACGCTATAAATCAAAAGTTTATAGGCTATAAGATCATCACTTACAAAGTTATGATAGTTGAAGTAAACAACATGTTTTCCCAGACACCCTAAAAAATTTGAACTCGAATAAAATATAAATCAAAAAAATAAATTTTAATATTTCCCACGAAAATCGAAAAATCCTGCTGTTGTAGTTTCACTTACATCATTTAATTTTAAGTTTTCAATCTAATCAGCGCTGCTAAAAAGCTGGTTTTATATGGAGTGATGGACGCCTAAGATTAAGGCTGTTTTCCATATTTGGTGAATGATTGACAGCAGAAACACAGCTTGCTATTTTTCGCGCTCGCTTTTGTATGCTGTTATTCCTATGGCTCTAAATGACAACTTTATATATTCACCGCCCCAAGAAGACTTGGTGATCGTTTATGAAGACGATGATTTGGTGGTAATTGAAAAGCCTGCGGGCTTGTTGTCTGTACCGGGGCGTTTACCAGAACACCAAGACAGTGCCTATTTACGGGTTTTAGCCCAGTATCCACATGCCAAAATTACCCATCGTTTAGATATGGCGACCTCGGGGATTTTAATGTTTGCCAAGCACCGCGATGCCGAAGTGGCCGTCAGCAAAATGTTCCAAGCCCGCACGGTGGACAAACACTATATTGCTTTAGTTCAAGGCCAGTTGGATGCCGAAGGCAGTGTTGAAGTACCACTGATTACTGACTGGGAAAATCGACCACGGCAGATCGTACACTTTGAGTTGGGCAAACCTGCAAAAACACTGTATCAAGCACTTAGCTATGATACTGAGACCGATATTACGCGAGTTTTACTGACCCCGATTACGGGGCGTTCACATCAGCTTCGTGTGCATATGCAATATATTGGACATCCAATTACAGGGGATAAGTTATATCACCCTGAGCCGACACGAAGTCCATTAAAACGTATGGCTTTACATGCCAGTTTTCTAGCCTTTCAGCAGCCTTTAAGTGGACAATCGGTCGCGATTCATGGGAGTGTGCCATTTTAACTGTGTCACACTTTATTTATATTCTGAGAAATACTTAAAATTTGGGATATCGGGCAGTTTAAAAAACCGTTAGCGTAAGTTGTGTAAGTGCAGTTTTATCCAGTGTGCTTATCTTTGTTGAAATTAACATTTGAGTTTGGCTTTTTAGCCATGATCACGACTGATTGAAATTGAATGAAAATATGTTTGTCTGTTCCAAGGCTTACTGTTCGAGTTTCATGTGTTCTTACAGCGGAGTCTTTAAAAGAAAAATGACGTTCCCTTAGGGAGATAGGCCATGCTTTATGTATTCGCTGTCATTCTTGTGCTGCTGTGTGCGGTTATATGCTGGCAAAAAATACACAGCCTTGCCCAAAAAAAGAAGATTGAATCCTTAGAAATCAATTTAGAGCGCAGTCGAAACAGTTTAGAAGTTTATGAACAGCAGCAAAGTGAATTACAACATCGGCTGACCAGTTTAAGAATTGAGCTTGGAACACTCAGACAACGTAACGAAACATTGAGTCCTTACCAAGAAATTATTGATGTTGAGCACTATGTTATTGAACGGCACAACCAAGTGGAATTGTTTGCTGAAACGGTCAAATTTGATGCTGAACAGATGCTTAAACAATGTCGGCAGCGCATCGAAAAAGTACATCACTTCTTAACAGAGTATGAGCGTAAGGCCAAAGAAATGAGCATGCTGCGCGCCAGAGAAAAACTGGGTGCTTTTTTTCATATGGCTGAAGAACGACAACATCTGGCTGAAATATCAAAGGCCTTACATCATAAGATTGAAACCTACAGCCAGAGTTATCAACTGCCTTCGGAGCAGTTATTAGATGAACTCATCGAAGGCTATGGGAAAACAGATGCGGCCTGTCATTTACAAAAAATCCGGCAACAAGTGATTTGTGCGGTTGAGCAAAACGACGTTGTGAACTGCGCCTTTATGGATGAGAATCGGCGATTATCGATGATGGTTTTGGTTTCACAGTTGTTTAATACGAAAGCAGACTTATATTTACAACGTGTGAGCAAAGACAATCTTGGCCTTTTGATTCAAGCTTTGCAGGATGATTTTATCCTGATCAATCACTATGGTGTAGCTTTCGGTCATACTCAGATACAAGAGAGTTATCTGGCTTTACGCTTAGAAGAACTTAAATTTGCAGCCTTATTAGAAAACTTAAAAAGCAGTGATTTACAGTTTCAAGCGGACATTTTAGTTGAAGATCGGGTTTTACAATAACGCGGTAAAGTCTGCGTGAAGTAAAGTCTAAACAACCTTCGAAAAATCAGATGTAACTGCTATAAAAATGAGCAAAATATGCTATGTTGAAGTCACTATTTTGTCACTTGCCAACGATATATTGGCTAAAAAGATAACAAGGACATACGCATGACACGTGATTATGAATTATATCCAGATGATGATAACGGAAATGTACTTTGGCAAATGGCTGAGGATGGCGACGACCTATCTGAACCGCATGAAATAGAATATTCGATTGCCTTTCAAGAGCAGTCACAAGCAGAAAAGTGTGCGTTGTATTTATTACAAGAAGAGCAAAAAATCACTTTGTTTGTCGATGAAGAAAGTGATGTATCTGAGTGGATTATTACCATTTATGTGTATATGGAACCTGAGTATTCAGACATTGTTGACTTAGAACAATGGTTTACTAAAATTGCAGAACAGTTTGGTGGTGAATATGACGGCTGGGGCTGTATGGCCTATGTCTATGACGACGAAGATGATGAGGACTATGAGCAAGGTCAAGCCTAAGAAATGGTCAAAGTTAAAGCATGTTGAAAAACATGCTTTTTTTGTTGGTGGGTAGAAAAAGACAGCAGGCCACGTTTGGCTATTTAAAAAAAAGATGCACAAAAAAAATACAGTATGTGGGTTTGAGCGTTTTAAAATAAATCTGAATATTTGAAAAGAACGAGAAAAATCATGTCAAATAGCGTCCAATTACACCGCGTATTTAGTGCACCCGTCGAGCGCGTCTATCGTGCTTTTACCACTGCAGATGCATTAGTGAAATGGATGGCACCACACGGCTTTACCGCACATGTAGATCAGTTTGATTTGCGAGAAGGTGGTCAATATCGCATGTTTTTTACCAACTTCAGTACAGGCATGCAGCATTCATTTCATGGCACTTATCATGAAATCGTTGAAAACAGTTTATTACGCTATACCGATGAGTTCGATGTACCTGAACTAGCAGGAAAAATTGAAGTGCGTGTTGAGTTTAAAGAAGTATCTGTCGGTACAGAGGTTCATATTACGCAGTCTGGTTTACCCGATGTGATTCCTGTCGATGGCTGTTATCTGGGCTGGCAAGAGTCATTGCAACTCTTGGCTTTTTTAGTGAATCCAGACATTCCCGATGAATAGTGCATTGTCATCGTTGAACAATAGAATAAGTTGCATAAAAGAATAAAAGGAGTTTTGCATGCCAATACGCATGAAGCGGATTTATGCGCCTATTGAGGCCGAGGATGGTAAACGGGTTTTGGTCGATCGGTTGTGGCCACGAGGGGTATCAAAACTTGAGGCCAAAATAGATGAATGGCCAAAAATTCTCACGCCATCCAATGAACTACGGAAATGGTATCACCAAGATATGGTGGCACACTGGGATGAGTTTAAAGTCCGTTATATGAAAGAACTGGAAGCACATCCCGCCGAGTTAAATGATTTGCGCCAACTGGCAGTGCGTGAGCAGATCACGTTACTCACCGGAGCCAAAGAAGAACAGCATAACCACGTGGTGATTTTGAAGCAGTGTTTGGAACAAAAGTAAGTGTTGAGCTGATGCTACTACAGGGAAAATTTATATTTCCCTAGGCTTTATTTGATCCATCCTGTGACAAAGTTAAAGCCTTAAAAGAAATATGTGTTTCGCATCGTTTTCGTCTAAAAAATGCTATATTGGCGTTTTGAGCAATGTGAATTGCTTATTTTTTTATTTTTGAGGTTTTTATGTCTTTACCCAACTGCCCAAAATGCCAGTCCGAATATACCTATGAAGATGGTGACTTGCTGATCTGTCCTGAATGTTCAAACGAATGGAAAGAGGGAGAAGCAACAGAAGAAGTGGTAGCAATCAAAGATGCCAACGGCAACTTACTTGCTGACGGCGACACGGTAACGGTGATTAAAGATTTAAAAATTAAAGGTTCGTCATCGGTGGTGAAAGTCGGAACCAAAGTGAAAAATATTCGTTTACTGCCAGATGCCGCAGATGGTCATGATATTGACTGTAAGATTGACGGTGTCGGTGCGATGAAACTGAAATCTGAGTATGTGAAAAAAGCCTAATGCGCTGAGTTTGCAGCTTGAGATTAAAACGGAGTCAATTGGACTCCGTTTTTGTTTTTTAGCCATATTGAAAAGACATTTAAGCGTTGAAACACTAGCACAGCATGCTATAAAGATAAAAACCTGTTGAAGTATACGTTATGCCACATATCCACCTTGAATATTCAGACAATATCGACACCCTTGAAGTTAAGCCGATGTTATTGGCGTTAAATCAAGCTTTGCTGGATGGTCAGTTTGTACAATCGGGCAATGACATCAAAAGTCGTGCCATTCGACAGTCCGATTTTGTGATTGGGGTAGAAGGCGATGCGCAGGCTTATTTGCATGCCAAAGTATCTTTATTAAGCGGACGAGATGAAGCCACCAAGTGTGCCATTTCGAGCCAATTACTTAAAACCTTGCAGCAAAACTTTACCGCTCCTCAGGATTTAACGGTACAAATTTGTGTAGAAATTATTGAAATGCCAAAAAGCAGTTATAGCAAATTGGTATTAAAAGCATAAAATTAGGAAGAGTGCCAAACCGTTTATTGGGCCGATATCGCGTGTCATTTAAACGGTTTGTGGCTGTCATGCGTTATTCATATAGCGCTGTTATCTTAAAAAAATAAAATTTGGGCTGGTAGTAAATGCACTTTTTTTTATAAAAGAAGTCATTTATATTTTATGAAATTGGATGATTTTTTATTCGGTTTTGGTGGATCTACAATCACTTTAAAATAACAATAGGTGAGCTTATGTCAGGATGGTACGAAGTAAGTCAGGCAAATGATGGCCAATATCGCTTTGTTTTAAAAGCGGGAAATGGCGAGGTCATTTTGACCAGTGAACTGTATAAAGCAAAAGCATCAGCACATAATGGAATTGAGTCGGTGCAAAAAAATAGCCCCGATGATACGCGTTATGAACGCTTAGAAGCCAAGAATGGCAAACCTTATTTTAACTTAAAGGCTGCCAATCATCAGATTATTGGTACCAGTCAGTTTTATGCCAGTGAGCAATCCCGAGATAAAGGCATTGAATCGGTCAAAAACAATGGTTCAAGTACCACGATTAAGGATTTGACGACTTAAGATCAGATTACATATTTTGCTTGTTTTAAGAATTGAAGAAAACCGCGTGTTTGCTATGGATGGCGCACGCGTTTTTTTATGCAGTTTGATTTGTAGTGTGGGAGTGCGATGTGGATTTTCGATTAGTTGGAGATGAGCATGCAGGGCATGAAATTATCTTCAAACTCAAACAATGGGATGATGCCATTTGTAAAATGGATGTACAAAATATCATTCGTCTTTGTCAGAGTGATGTCAGCTTGTTTGATATTGGGTTTGAGCTGCAAGGTGTGCAAGCCTATCAAGAATTGTGGAGACGATATGCCCCATTTTTTCAGGGGGAAATCAAAGTGTTCAGGCGTAACATCAATATTTTTAGTCGTGACGGTTTAGCTTTTTTACATTGTTATTCTAAATTGGATCATGCCAGTGGCGTTGCAACCCCAGAGATTCCTTGGTGCAGAACCACGCTATGTTTTCAAAAAACGGCAGGTGAGTGGTTGGTTGCCCATCAGCATATTTCGGTGCCTGTGGACTTTGAAACTAAAATGTCAAAGCCGATTTATTTTCCAGACTGAGTTCGACTAAAGCTTTAGATTGGCACAGATTGAGCCACCTCCGTTTTGCTGAGCTATGTTTGAATAGCAACATGAACAACTTAAGAAGAAGGTATCTATGGCATTTCAAGACTTTTACCGACTGAGTTCTCATGCGGTGCTGACCAATGATGCAGGACAGGTTTTATTACTGAAAGCCAATTATGCCGATCAGGCTTGGGGGCTGCCCGGTGGAGCCTTGGATATGGGAGAAACGATTCATCAGGCTTTGCAGCGTGAGTGCCAAGAAGAACTCGGTTGTCAGGTTCAGATCGATTATTTATCGGGGGTGTATTTTCATTCGGCAGTGACCTCGCATGCCTTTATTTTTAGATGCCATTTGGCTGCATCTGCTGAGATCAGGCTCAGTGATGAACATACGGCCTATGCTTGGTTTGATTTAGATCAGCTGTCGAAGGTACAACGGATACGTGTTGAAGATTGTTTAAATTATTTAGGTATCGTGCAAAGCCGAAGTTTTTGAGTGCAAAATTAAAATTCCTCTGAAGTGGAGTGAGTGCATATGTTGAATAATAAGATCATAAAACGAAATAGTCCCATTATTGGTGTGTTGCTGATGAGTGTCTTGAGCCAGTTGACTCATGCTGAAACGGGTAACTATTTTATGCATAAAGACTGGGAGCTTGCCTGTGATAATACGGGTATGTGCCGCGCGGTGGGTTATCAAAGTGATGCTCAGTTTGGTCATCCAGTTTCATTACTGATTTCTCGTCCCGCAGGTGCAGGCAGTGCGGTACTCAGCCAAATTCAAGTGGCTGAGGAGTTTACGCAGGATACTGAAGCCAATTTAAACGTAGGAGGAACATCTCTGGGGAGCCTGACCTTCGATGCCAAGAAAAGTACTGCGAAACTGTCCAGTGCTCAAAGTGCGCAGTTGCTAAAGGCTTTGGTGGGTGCGGAAGATATTCGTCTCACGACCCAAGCACAGCAATGGCAAATTTCAACTGCTGGGGCAAATGCGGTTTTGCTCAAAATGGATGATATACAAAAGCGTGTAAATACACCGAACGCGGTATATCAAAAAGGCAATCAGTCTGAGCAAAATGTTCTACAGCCCAAAGCCATCCCTAACATTGGTATTACGGGATATCGACCTGCGGTTGCCAGCCATTTTGCCGTGGACAGTAAAAATGCCCATCAACTCTTTAAAAAGTTAAAAGCAACAACAGATGAACAAGACTGTCCAAATCTCTATGAGGCACGTTTTTTTGAGGAAGATCGGGTTTCAGTCTATCCGCTGAATGCGGAACAAGTGGTGGTTCAAGTGCCATGCTGGCGTGGGGCGTACAATGAAGGTCTAGGCTACTGGGTTATGGACAAAGCATTACAAAAGATTCAGCAGCAAGTCACGACATCAGGCTCAAGTTTTAGTGAGGCGCAGATTTTCTCAGAGCAAAAAGGTCGGGGTATTGCTGACTGTGGTATTCGTTCAGAGTGGGCTTGGAATGGAAAGGCTTTTGTCCTCAGTTATCAGGCACAATCGCAGCAGTGCAAAGGCTTTGCAGGTGGTGCATGGAACTTACCCACTTATGTGGCGATCGTTGCGCGAACGGATTAAGTCGCGCTTGCGTTTAGTTTAAGAATAATGTCATCTAGCGGCTTGATACGTTTGACTTCATCCCAGAGGGCTTTGGCTTCAGGATAGTGTTTAGACATCATGCCAAGCCATTGCTTATAACGTCCGACCATATTCATTTCTTTTTTATAGCCGCCGTTTAAAAAACGGATTTGTAAGGTCAGTAGCTCATTCCATGTCAGCAAAGGTGTGTCGATATTTTGACGAATACATTGGGTCAAATCGGGTGTGGTCACGGCACCACGTCCAATCATCAAATCTTCACAGCCAGACTCTAAGCGACACTGTTTCGCATCTGCATTGTTCCAAATTTCTCCATTGGCAATCACATTGATTTTCAATGCTTCACGAATCGGGCGGAGCTGATCCCAAAAAGCGGGTGGGGTATAGCCATCGGCTTTGGTACGCGCATGCACGGTAACCCATGCTGCACCTGCATCTTCAATGGCATGAGCATTGTCCAGCATATAATGTCTGTCCATATAGCCTAAGCGCATTTTTGCAGAAACAGGAATATGTGCAGGAACCGCATCACGTACTGCTTTGACCAGTTCATGCACCACTTCTGGCTCATCTAAAAGCACCGAGCCACCACGGTGACGGTTCACGGTTTTGGCTGGACAGCCAAAGTTCATATCAATGGCAGGCGCACCGAGTTTCACTGCACGGATGGCATTGGCAGCCAACATTTCAGGGTCATTGCCCAAAAACTGCACATGCACGGGTGTTCCTGCAGCCGTTTTTCCGCCATTGAGTAATTCAGGGCAATACTGGTGGTAAATATGATCGGGTAACACCGAATTGGTCACACGGATAAACTCGGTCACACACCAGTCGAAGCTACCTACAGACGTGAGCACATCACGCATGATTGGGTCGGTTAAGCCTTCCATTGGTGCAAGAATGAGTTTCACAGCGGTGTCACCAGTTAAATTTGAGAAACGGTGTTATACGCAAATCCGATCACGCTGTCTAGTCTAAGGTGTTTGGGTTAAATCGAAATAGTTTTCAATCTGTGTCTCCTCGATAAAGGCATCATCATGCGAAACTAAAATAACCGCCCCTGTAAAATCGCGTATAGCCTGTGCCAACAGTTGTCTTGAGTTGATGTCGAGATGATTTTCGGGTTCGTCCAGTAACAGTAAGTCCACAGGCTGTGCTGCGAGACTGATACACAGTAAAGCGACTTTGAGTTGTTCACCGCCACTGAGTAGTGAGATGGGAAGCAGAGCCTTATCTCGTCGAATTCGAAGTTGCCCCAATTGATTCCGACACTCCTCATCGGACAAAGACGGATTCAATAATTGTAAATTGTGTACCGCATTCAGTTCTGGATTCAGTAGGCTAAAGTTTTGATCTAAATATAACGATGCTCCTCGCTTGAAAATGTCTCCCGATTGAACATGACTATGATTTTGAATGGCACGAAGTAGGGTCGACTTACCTGAACCATTTTGGCCGCGCAGTTGGATTTTTTCTCCGTTGTGTAAGGCGAAAGAAATAGGCGAGATAGAAAGTGCTGCTAAACCCACTTCTTTCAAACGAAGAATTTCACCTGTTTGTTTAGGTTGAAAATGGAAATCAAACTTTTGTGACTTAATCTGTTCTAGTTGCTGCTGTTTGTTTTTGAGCTCATCTTGCGCTTGTTCCTTTTGGCGAAGTTGTTGCTGCGCGACTCCCGATAAGGTTTGACTCGCACGTTCTTTTTTAAAGTCGAGTAGGATTTTGGCTTGAGAACCAGAGCTTCGTAATTTCTTCCCAGACTTTTGCCTTTTCTGAGCTTTCATGCGCTGCTCATGCTGTTGGACTTGTAATTGTTTTAGTTCGCGTTTCTCTTGCGAGATATTGTGTTGTAGTGCCTGCTGTTGTTGCTCTGCTTGTGACTGATACTCGGCATAGTTGCAACGGAAGTGTTGTAAACCAAAATCATTTAAAACATAAGTGTTGGAGATTTGATTTAACAATGTGCGGTCGTGGCTAATGACTAAACAGCCCGCAGGATGCTGAAAGATTTTTTGACTTAACCATGCACGACTTGCATGGTCTAAGTGATTACTGGGCTCATCAAGAAGTAAATAATGCTCAGTTTGTAAAAAAAGGCGACACAGTGCCAGTTTGGTTTTCTGACCTTCACTCAGTTGAGAAACTGGGCTAGATAGATTTGTAGGTAAGTTTGCACTTTCTAGCAATTTCAACCATTCAGTGGGTTGATGCCATGCATGTTCGACGCGGTCATAGTCTTCAAAGCTCGCAGTCGATTGTTCAATACGTTGAAAACTTGCATGTAAGTCAGCAATGTTAAGGGCTTCGGCAAGTGTACAGTTGCTTAAACGCTCGAGCTGACTTAAGTAGGAAAATGGCATACGCCAAATCACTTCGCCACTCGCATAATTGGGCATGTGCGCTTGAGTGAGTAGCGACATTAATATTGATTTGCCTTGACCATTGCGTCCGATCAGAGCTGAACATTGGGCAGCGGGCAATTCAAAGTTTAAATGCTGAAAAAGTGGTTCATGAGCAAATTGAACGCTGAGATTTTTTACAGTACAGGCCTGTTGGGTCATTGAAGACTCCTTTATACAGGACATACAAAATAAATTTTTATAGAGATATAGAGCAGTAAATAAGTTTATTTTGCACGTCAGAAAACACATAAATTAGATTTGACGGAAAATAAGACTTACTTCATTGGCGTTACTCTAAAATAGAAGAATGGGGGATATTTAGCCAGTATAGCAGGTGGATAAAAAATCATCCATTTTATTATCTTTCTTCTGTATTTAAGGTTTATCGATCAGTGCTATTGGTTAGGGAATATTTCATACACTAGTCGAAGCTTCCTGTAGATGTGAATACAACCCGCACGATTGGTTAAGTGAGGCTTTTGTGAGTGCGTGGATGAGTTTTACAGTGCTGCTATATGTTTTTAGTAGGGATGAGAAGCAATAGAGAACTAAAATATTGTAGGGTAGTTGGGGGAGTTTTTAGTGTTATTTTACATAAGCTCTATTCTGTAAACTTTATGGAAAATTATTAACTTTTTTCATATTTGTTAGAATTTTTATAGTATCCATATAGGCATGAATGTAAGTATATTCATAACAAATTTTTTCCCCTTGCTTTATTTCTCCAGAGTATTTTATGTTCTGATGCACATCAAATTCAGGATCAAAATTAAATTTATCTATTTCCTTTTGATTATTCTGTATTACAAAATACTCCTGACTAAATCTAGCTTTTGTTGACTTAATGCCCAACAAGTAGCCACAATTTTTAATTTTATTTGTTGAGTTTATTGCAGAATCTAATTGTTTTTTATGAAAAAAATCGCTACAAACCCATGTGATTAAAGTGAATGCAAATGCTACAAAGAAAAATTTCATTATAAGTTTAATTTTCCTAAAGTTAACATAAAAGACTTTATCGACCTAAAATCATTTCCAACACAAACTTAGATCCGATAAAACCGACAGCCAACAAGAAGAATCCAATTAAGGTAAAACGAATCGCTTTTTGACCGCGCCAACCAAAACGGTAATGTCCGATGAGCAAAGCCCCATACACAAACCAAGAAATAATACTAAAAGCGGTTTTATGTGCCAGATGTTGGGCAAAAAAGTTATCGATAGTAAAGAAACCAAACACCAACGCCACGGTCAGTAAAAGAAAACCCGTTTTAATCAAGTCAAATAGTAAAGATTCCATCGCTTGAAAAGAGGGCAGTAAGTTGACCCAAAAGCGTTTCTTCTGTTTGTTCTTTAACTCTCGATCTTGGAACCATAAAATCACGGCTTGTATGGTCGCCATGAGTAGCACTGCATAGGCCGACAGCGACAAAATAATATGAATATCTAGGCCCAATGAGCGTTGTTCAATAAATTGGGTAGACTGGCTAAAGGCAAAACCTAAAATAAGTCCTGTAGCAGCCACAGGAATGCCAATCAGATTCAAAGCTAGAATTGGACGATAAGTGCTATAGAGCAGACTAAGTAATAGCATGAGCCCAGATGTAAATGACATTAAGACAAAAACGTCATAATTCACTCCCATCGGTGTGAGCATGTCATGGTACAAAACAGTGGCATGTAGCAATAAGCCTAAGCCTAAAATAATGCCAATAAACCAATGGTTTGGATCACGTTTAGCCATTAATTTGAGAAACAAATACCAAAAAGAGGTGGTATAAGCGACTAATGCTAAGATGGTGTAAACCAAGGGCAGGCTAATCATGTCAAACCTTTTTCAGGATGATGAATATTCATTTATATAAATTCGGTGCGAACTACAGTATCCTATAGCATTCTATGCATAAATTTTCTATTTTAAGAAAGATTTTTTTGCAACTAGCAATTTTAAGCGGATTTTGCAATGTTTGATACCTTAACGGAACGACTCACGCAGAGTTTAAGAAATGTTACTGGCTCTGGGCAGCTAACCGAAGACAATATTAAAGATACCCTACGTGAAGTACGTATGGCACTTCTTGAAGCCGATGTTGCACTTCCTGTAACTCGTGAATTTATCGCGAAAGTTAAGGAAGAGGCGTTGGGTCAAGAAGTCATGACTCAATTATCGCCGGGCCAAGCATTTGTTAAAATCGTGCATGACGAATTAACAAAAATGATGGGCGAGGCAAATGAAAGCCTTGATCTTGCAGCAAAACCTCCTGTTGTGGTCCTACTTGCAGGCTTACAAGGTGCAGGTAAAACAACAACGGCTGCAAAACTTGCTCGCTTCTTACAAGAACGCCAAAAGAAAAAAGTAGCGATGGTATCTGCCGATGTTTACCGTCCAGCAGCAATTAAACAGCTACAAACCGTTGCAGGTGAAGTAGGCGCGATTTTCTTTGAATCGAGTGCTGATGAAAAACCGATTACCATTGCAACGCGTGCAATTGAACAAGCCAAAATTCAGTTTGCGGATGTCTTGATTGTCGATACAGCAGGTCGTCTACACGTAGACGATGAAATGATGGACGAGATCAAAGAACTTCACGCGGCGATTAAGCCAACTGAAACTTTGTTCGTGGTCGATGCAATGACCGGTCAGGATGCGGCAAATACAGCCAAAGCCTTCAATGATGCACTGCCATTAACAGGTGTGATTCTGACCAAAACTGATGGTGATGCGCGCGGTGGTGCGGCGCTTTCAGTACGTGCAATCACAGGTAAGCCAATCAAATTCTTAGGCATGGGTGAAAAGCTCGATGCCTTAGAGCCATTCCATCCTGAACGTGTTGCACAGCGTATCTTGGGTATGGGTGACGTACTTTCTTTGGTCGAAGAGCTTGAGCGTAAAGTCGACAAAGAAAAAGCCGAAAAAATGGCGAAAAAACTGCAAAAAGGCGGCAGCTTCAACTTTGAAGATATGCTAATGCAGTTTGAGCAAATGAATAAAATGGGCGGCATGATGGGCTTCTTGGATAAGTTGCCTGGCATGAGCAATGCAGGGATTCAAGATGCGTTGGCGCAAGCGAACCCTGAAAAGCAAGTGAAAAAGATGGAAGCGATTATCCAATCGATGACCATCAAAGAGCGTCGTAACCCAGACCTGATGAACCCAAGCCGTAAAAAGCGTATTGCAGCAGGCTGTGGTATGGATGTCGTTGAAGTCAATAAATTGATTAAACAACATGCGCAAATGGCGAAAATGATGAAGAAATTTGCCAATCCATCGGGTATGGCAAAAATGATGAAATCATTAAGCGGTATGCAAAAACAGTTTGGTGGTGGCGGCGGAATGGGACCATTATTTGGTGGGAACGATAAGAAGTAATCTGCTTCTTACCATTTCAGAAAAAGGCGCGTTGAGCGCCTTTTTTTATGTTGTTTTGTGAGTCATGGAAAATATTATGTGTATTTTCAATACCCTCAATCAATAACAAAAACGCACTGTTTATGGCTTGAAAGTTGCGTAAAATTTATTCTTTTCAAACATTATAATAAGAAGTTGAAAATGAATGGATCAAAACAACATATCTATATTGTGCATGGCTATCAAGCATCGCCCAATGACCATTGGTTTCCGTGGCTAAGTCAAAAACTCAGCCAGATGGATCTGCATGCTGAAGTAAAACGTTTAGTGCTCCCGCATAGTGATGCACCACATTTCGAAGAATGGCAACAGGCTTTAGCCCTGCAAATGACCACTTTGGATGAAAATACCATCATCATTGCGCATAGTTTGGGGTGTCTAGCGACTTTACATTATCTGAGTAGTAAATTGCGTGAACGTCGAATCAAAGCGATCTTCTGTATTGCGGGCTTTAAAGCGGCTTTAACAACCTTACCTGAGTTAAGTGGCTTTATTGCGCAAGCGAAGTTGGACAGCGGTATACTCCACTCTCACATCGCTTCACGTGTGGTGATGTTTTCCAATAATGACCCTTATGTTCCACCTCCTTTGGCACTTACCTTTGGGCACTTCTTGAGTGCAGAAGTACTGGAGGTGAAACGTGCAGGGCATTTTATGCGTGAAAATGGCTATGCTGAATTTGAGCTACTGCTGAATACTTTAAAACCCCTTTTACAACAGCAGGCGGTGGCTCAGAGTTGATGCTGAATATAATATTGCAGCCCTTTAAGTAATAAATCATTTTCAATGCATGGTGCATACTCTGCCAAATAGCGCGCAAATACAGGTGCATCACCGCCAGTTAAAATCAGTTGGCGTGGAGACTGTTGCAAGACTTTTTCAATGGTACTGACCAAGCCGAGTAAAATCCCATGATGCACTGCGTCGATGGTATTACGACCGGGACCTAGTTCATCAAAAGCCGCATCTGGAATTTTAATGCCTTTGGTGTTTTGGATCAGCGAGTCTCTTTGTAAGTAGAGGTTGGGTAAAATATAGCCGCCCAAATGCTGTAAACCATCCGCCAAGTCGATGGTTAGCGCCGTGCCACAACTAATGACACAATAGTTCTGCTCAGGATCACGTGCGACGGCCAACACTTGCAACCAACGGTCAATTCCGAGTTGTTCTGGATGTTCATAACCACACTGTAAGCCAGCATAGTTGGCTTGGACTTGAGCAAAGGTGATCGGCACATTTAAACTTTTTAAAAGTCTACGGATTCGGTCATTATTTTTTTTGTCCTGAACCGAAGAAACACCAATCTGTTGGATGTTTAAGTTTTTAAAATGCTGAATCAGACCTAAAAGCAAATCGGCAGGGGACTGTAAATGTAACTCAGCCCCTTGTTCCAAAATTTGATCTTCCTGCGTAATCCAATACTTCAGACGAGTATTACCAATATCTAACCATAAATTTTTCATGATGATGCTCAATCATTTAAACAGGAATCATTGGGCGTAAACGGCCTTGATAAAAGTTTTCAACACCATGAGCGGTCTGAATTTGTACCGCACCATCATCTTGAATGCCTAAGAATTGGCCTTGAGACAGACCTTTCATATGTTCAAATTCAACTTGTTGCTGCATAAATGCTGCGTAATGATTGAAACGAGACGCCAAATTTGCACTGTTATGGGTGAACCATAGGCCTGCCTGTTGAATCGCTAGATATAGTTCCGCCATTAAGCGAATGCGATCTGCTTGGGCTAAACCCAGCTGTTCAAGTGAGCTGGTGGCTTGATCAAGCTGAGTATCTTCGACTTGGTTGATATTGATGCCTACCCCAATAATCGCTTGGTGGCTCGACAGTGGTTCAACTAAAATTCCGCCCCATTTACCTTGAGCACTGTAAAGGTCATTTGGCCATTTCACTTGCAGAGCAAGGCCTTGAAAACTCGGCATTTGCAAGATATTTAACGCAATTTCTAAAGCCAAGCGCCCATCTATAGGTGTTTTGGTCTGTAGCAATGTGCTTAAATAGATGTTTCCTTCAGGAGAAACCCATTGTCGTTGACGCTGTCCACGACCTTGAGTTTGTCGTGTACTGCAGACCAAAACGCTCTGAATCCCTTTTTGCGCAATTTCACGCACATCATCATTGGTGGATGTGGTAACTGGCTTAAGCAATAAAACTTCAGGAAGTTGCTGTGCTTCAGCGAGAAGCTGTTGTAATTGGCGTGTCTCTAAATCCATATGAATCTGAGAAAAGTGAAAAATGATCATGGAGTTAATCATATATTTACTGATTGGCGCAATCGCTGGTTTTGCTGCGGGGCTATTTGGGGTCGGTGGTGGACTCATTATCATCCCGATTTTATATGTGGTGTTTACTCATCTGAACTATGACCCGAGTGTCATTATGCATATGGCGGTTGGCACATCACTAGCTACGATTATTGTCACGTCAATGAGTTCAGTGAGTGCGCATCATAAACGCGGGGCAGTGTTATGGTCTGTGTTTCGCAATTTGGCTCCAGGTTTAGTCATGGGTGCTTTTTTAGGTGCGGGCATTGCAGACTATATGTCGGGACATGGCTTACAACTGCTGATCGGTTTTTTTGCGGTATGGGTGGCGTACAAAATGTTTAGTGGCGCACATGTTGAGGTCGATCCTTCGCGTCAGTTACCCTCTACGGGTAAACAGTTATTCGTCGGTGCAGGCATTGGTGTGGCTTCTGCGATCTTTGGCATTGGTGGGGGAAGTTTGACGGTGCCGTACTTAAACCGTCATGGTGTGGTTATGCAAAAAGCGGTGGCGACGTCTGCGGCTTGTGGCTTACCAATTGCAGTGGCTGGAGCTTTAGGTTTTATGTGGTTCGGGCATCGGGCTGAAGTGAATGTACCGAATACCATTGGTTATATTCATGTCTATGCATTTTTCGGGATTGCGGTCATGAGTTTTATCACTGCCAAGTTTGGGGCAAAAGTGGCGCATCGTTTATCGCCTGCGATGTTGAAAAAGTGTTTTGCGGGGTTGTTGGTGGTGGTCGGTTTATATTTTATTTATCAAGGTTTTAGTTCTTAATTTCTTTGACAATGTTGTGTGCGTTGCTGTTGATTGGCATTATAGACGGTAAAATTGTTAGACAATGACATAGTGTTTAGCGTTTAAGATCGGGTAAAACCTAAAAATAGGTCACTAAAGACCATGGATTGCATCTTATAAAAACAAGTTAGGAACAGTATGCAAGCACATGATACAGAGAGTTTGTCCGAACAAATTGCCAAGCACATCAGTGAACAAATCATTCGCGGTGAGTTGGTCGAAGGTGAGCGCATACAAGAATTACGTATTGCCGCTGAACTGGATGTGAGTCGCGGCTCGGTGCGTGAGGCCTTGTTACTGCTTGAACGCACACATCTGATTGAAATCTACCCCCGCCGTGGTGCCATCGTTTCTGAAATGTCGGCTCAGCAAGTGCGCGCCTTGTTTGACACCAGTAGTCTGCTGTTGGGGCAAATTGTGCAACGCATAGCGGAGACGTGGCGCAGCTATGAAGCGGAACGTTTACAGCTGTTATTGGATGAATTGGGGAATCAACTGAAACAGGGCAGTATCGAAAAATTTTATGATTTGATTTTTGAAGGATTGGCGCGGCAGCATGAAATGGTGGGCAATGCCTATTTGATGAAGTTTTACCAAGAACTGTTACCCTCGATACGTCGGAGCTATTTTTTAACCTTAAATACTTCGCGTAGAGAGTTACAAGAATCTTATGATTTATTTAAACTGGTGACTGATGCTGTTTTAATCAGAAAATCACAACAAGCTACTTTATTTATGGAAGATTTTTGTCGACACTTACGTAACTTGGTGTTGGAATCTCTGACCCGAATGAAACAAATTGAACTTGCGTGGGCGAGACGCTCACGACGTTAGTCAGGACATTATGCGTTTAAGCAGTTTAAAACTTTCCGGCTTCAAATCTTTTGCCGACAGTACCACATTACACTTTAAAGATAACCGAACGGCAGTGGTTGGGCCGAACGGTTGTGGTAAATCCAATGTGATCGATGCTATTCGCTGGGTCATGGGCGAATCCAGTGCGCGTCAGTTGCGTGGCGGTAGCATGCAGGATGTCATTTTTACAGGCACGGCAAAGCGCAAACCCGTCAGTGTCGCCAGTGTAGAACTGCGTTTTGACAACACTTATGGCAAGTTAGGCGGTAGCTATAATGCCTATACAGAACTGGCGGTCAAACGTCAGGTCAACCGCGATGGCAAGTCTGAATACTTTTTAAATGGTACCAAGTGCCGTCGTCGGGACATTACCGATATTTTCTTGGGCACAGGTTTAGGGCCACGTTCTTATTCGATTATTGAACAGGGCATGATCAACCGTTTGGTCGATGCAAAACCTGAAGAAATGCGGGTTTTTATTGAGGAAGCCGCAGGAGTTTCGCGTTATCAAGCACGTCGCCGTGAAACTTTATTACATTTGGATCACACCACGCAAAATTTATCGCGTTTAGAAGATATTGCCTCTGAATTAAGATCACAGTTAAAAACTTTAAAACGTCAGGCTGAAACCGCGATTCAGTACAAAACACTGGAAAGCCAAATTCGCACCATTAAAGTCGAAGTTTTATCTTTTCAATGCGAACAAAGCAGCCGTTTACAGCAAGAATATACGCTGCACATGAATGATTTAGGTGAGCAGTTTAAGCTGGTGCGTTCAGAGTTAACCACTTTAGAGCATGATTTGACTTCGACCAGTGAGCTATTTCAACGCCTGATTCAGCAGTCCACGCCGCTACAGAGTGAGTGGCAACAGGCAGAGAAAAAGCTGGCTGAGCTGAAAATGACTTTGGAACAAAAGCAGACACTGTTCCAGCAAAACACCACCACTTTGGTACAGCTTGAACAGCAGAAGGCGCAAACCAAAGAACGTATGCAACTGATCGAGCTGCAACTGGAAAGTTTGCACGAACAAAATGAGCTTCATACCGAACAGTTACAACAGCAAGAAAGTCAAAACCAACAGCAAAGCCAAGGTTTAACGGATTTAAAAGCACAGCAGCAACAGTTGCTTCAACAGTTTGAACAAGTCAAAAGTTTGGTTGAAAAACAGCAGCAACAAAAAACGCAAATGTTGGCGCAAAGTGAACAGTTGGCCAAAAACATTTTACGCTTTGAACAGCAAAAGCAAATTTTAGAGCAGCAAGCGGCGCAAATTCAAAACCAAAGCCAGTTGGATGCGATTGATCAACTGTTACATGCCAAGCAAGATGCTGAGGCACAGCAGTTACAACGTGAGCAAAGTATCATTGAGGTGCAGTTGCAGCTGGATGATTTGCGTATCCAACATCAAGCTGCTCAAACTGAGTTGAATCAGCACAAAGCAGATATACAGGTCTTAAGTGCCGAGCAGAAGCATCTCAAGCAGCTGTTGGTCAAAGTCAGTGCCTTAAAAAATAGTGATCATCCACAGTTGATGCATGTGCTGAAGCTTAAAGATGCGGCTAAAACCCATGCCGCGCTGGTCGAAAAATTCTTAGCCAAATGGCTTTCAGCGCACTGTTTGGACAACAGCGATGCATTCACCGATGCCGTTGCACGTCAGTTAACGCCTCAGCCGCATGTTGAACTGATCGAAATTGCAGGTTGCGATAGCCTAGCCAGTTGGGTTGAATCGCCACAATCCTCTTTGTGGCAGCAGGTGGGGGTGACCACCAACTTAAAACAAGCCTTGGCTCTGCAAAAGCAATTGAAAGATGGTCAGTCTCTTCTGAGTTTAGACGGTTATCATGTCGGCATGGACTGGGTGATTGGTTTGGATTATGACGAAGCGAGCCAAGCTGGACAGGGTGCGCTAAGTCATCGAATTCGTTTAGATGAAATTGAACAGACCCTTACTGAAAAAACGGGACTTCTGATTCAGCTTGAAACGAAAACTACCGAGCTTCGTACTCAAGTACAAGCGGTGGATGAGCAGTTAAAAGCGGATCAACAACTGTTGAAAAAAGAAGCTCAAGCGACGCAGCAGATTGATTTGAATATTGCCAAAGTGCAAAGTACTAACCAAGCTTTTGAAGTGCAAAAGCAACAATTGGCCAATCAACTGGCGCAGCTAGACAGTCAGCTTGAAGAAGATGCTATGCAAAAAGATGATCTAGAGATTGATTTGCATGCATTGAATATTAAGCTAGAGCAAAACTTGCCAAACTACAAAAGCATGCAGTTCCAAGTGGAGTCTTTGACTGAGCAACTGGATGATAGCCAGCAGCAGGCGCAGCAGGTTTGGCAAGCACTTGAAATGGTGCGTCGTCAGGCGGTGCAAACCACACAGCAGATTGAACTGTTAGAGAAAGACAGTACTTTCTTAAAAGCGCAGTATCAGCAAATATTGTCACAGATGGAGCAGGCCAAAAAGTTTATTAACCCTGTACAACTGGAGCTACCAGCCTTAGAAAGCCAGTTCAGCGAACAAGCACAGATCACTGAAAAACTGCAAAAAACATGGTCTGAATGGCAAGTTGAGCTGAATGCGGTGCAAGAACGTCAGCAAAGTTTGACCGAACACCGTCATCAACAGCAACAACAAGATGAAAAGCTAAGAACCCAGTTAGAAGAGAACCGTTTGGCGTGGCAAGCCGCAAAGTCAGACTTACAACATTATTCTGAACAGCTGAAAGAAATGAATGTTGAACCTATTGTGGGTTTGAGTATTGAGATCAGCAGTCATCAACAGATTTTGGAAAAAGCCCAGCAGCAGTTTGAGAAATTAGGCGCAGTCAATTTGGCGGCTTCAGAAGAATATGAAGAAGTATCAAAACGCTTTGAAGAGTTGAGTCATCAAATTCAAGATTTGGAAAATACCGTTGAGCAGTTGCGTGCTGCAATGAAAAGTATTGATCAAGAAACCCGTAAACTGTTCATGAGCACTTTTAATCGTGTCAATACCGAACTACAAGATCTGTTCCCTAAAGTTTTCAATGGCGGTGAAGCAAGTCTGACTTTGGAAGATGACTGGCAGTCTGGGGTTAAACTCATGGCCCGTCCGCCAGGTAAACGCAATAGTTCATTGGCGCTACTTTCAGGGGGAGAAAAAGCCCTGACAGCATTGGCCTTGGTGTTTGCAATTTTCCGTCTCAACCCATCGCCATTTTGTGTTTTGGATGAAGTTGATGCGCCTTTGGATGATGCGAACGTGGGAAGATTTTGTAATCTTGTAAAAGAGCTTTCTGAACAGGTGCAATTCATTTACATTACCCATAATAAACTCGCAATGACGATGGCGACCGACTTGTTAGGTGTTACGATGCCTGAACCGGGAACATCAAAATTAGTGACTGTAAATTTAGAACAGGCAAAAGAATACGGTTTAGTCGCGGAGGCCTAATAAGATGGAATACACAACAATTATTGGTATCGTCATAGCAGTGATCATTATGCTGTTTGGGGTTCGAATGATTTTTCGAAAGCCGGCAGATGCAGCGCCTTCACTTGAGTCCGCATTGCATATCGATGCGGACAGTCAAAAACCGATTATTCCGCGTCACGTACGTGACCAATTGCAGACGGCATCAGTTGAAGAGGCTGAACGTAAAGAGCCGACTTTAAACGAAAGCTCTGTAGAAGAGACACTGTCTGAAAAAGCCGAACCGAAAGCTTTGGATGCAGACAGTGTGCTCGAAAGCAGCAGTACTGAACCAAGTTTGGATGCGTCAGCTGAGGTAGAAAATAAAACAGTAGACTCAGTCGCTCCTGAAAATGCTGTAGCAGATGCAGCGGAATTAACGACTGAAAGCGCAAGCTCCTCGCTTGTTGATGACCAAGCAAAAGCGGATAAAGCTGAATTTAGTTTAAATGCCAATGTCGAAAAAGCCGAAATTTCAGAGTTTGACGATGAAAGCAGCATTTTAGATGCACATTTGTATGAGCAAAAAATTGTCGATGATGAAAGTGCCTTAGCCACAGCAGAGTCGTTTATTGCCCTGAATGTTTATCCTGAACGTCGTGCATTATCTGGTGAGAAAACTTTAAAAGTTTTAATGAAGTATGGTTTACGTTTTGGCGAAATGTCTTGTTTCCATCGCTATAACGAAGATGGAACCAAGTTACTGTTCTCTGTGTTGCAAATTACTGATACAGGCATGGATGGTTTTGACTTGGAAAATCTGTCGACCGATCCAATTAAAGGCTTGGCATTTTTCTTGGCTTTACCACACCGCGATGTCCAAAATGCCTTTGACACCATGGACAGTATTTCACGTTTAATTGCTCGTGAAATCGATGGAACAGTTTATGACCAAAACAACCAAGAGTTCACGCCACAACTGCGTGAGCATTGGCGCCACTTGGCGATTGATTACCGTGCTGGACAAGCAATCGACGCTTAATCTGATTGAAAGCAGCGGTAACGATTTCTATAATAGACAGTAGAAATACAATTTTTAGGGCGGAACAAAGACCGCCCTTTTTTATGGTGAAATTATGACTCAAACTTCGACTGTCGTTGCGCAAATGCGTCAACTGATCCAAATTTTGGCACAGCATAATCATGCTTATTATGTGATGGATCAGCCGACCATTTTAGACAGTGAATATGATCAGCTCTTTCATCAACTGAAAGCTTTAGAAGAACAATACCCTGAGTATATTCAGCCAGATAGCCCGATCAATAAAGTCGGTGGTAAACCTTTGGCGAAGTTTACGAGCGTGACCCATGTGGTACCGATGCTGTCTTTAGGCAATGTGTTTAATCAAGAAGAACTCTTTGCCTTTGCACGCCGTGCAGAAGAACGGTTGCCGAATCAAACGATTCAATATGATGTCGAACTGAAGTTTGATGGCCTTGCTATTTCACTGTGGTATGAACAGGGTGTGCTGGTGCGTGGGGTGACACGTGGTGATGGTGAAACAGGGGAAGACATTACTCAAAATGTCAAAACCATTCGGAACTTGCCGAAGGTATTGAGTACAGATCAGGGAGAAGTACCTACGCTACTGGAAGTTCGTGGCGAAGTTTTGATGCCAAAAGCAGGCTTTGAAAAGCTCAATGCCGAAAACGAAGCTAAAGGTGAGAAGACTTTTGCCAACCCACGTAATGCCGCAGCTGGCAGTCTACGTCAGTTAGACCCAAATATTGCGGCTTCGCGTCCACTCGCATTTTATGCTTATGGTATTGCGCAGTGTGAACCGAACCATGGTCAAAGTACCATGTCGGAAAGTCTAGAGTGGTTACAACAGTTTGGTTTTGCAGTTGGTGAGCGTCATTTTGTCTGCGATAGTATTCAAGAAGTTCAAGCGGTTTATGAGCAAATCAATGCGGAACGACCACAATTAAGTGTGGAAATTGATGGCATGGTGATTAAGGTCAACAGTCTCAAACAGCAGCAACAGCTCGGGTTTTTAAGTCGAGAACCGCGTTGGGCAACGGCTTATAAATTCCCTGCGGTGGCTGCGCTCACCACGGTTGAAAATATTGACTGGCAAGTGGGGCGTACAGGTACACTCACACCTGTGGCGCGTTTGAATCCTGTTGCTGTGGGCGGCGTGACTGTTTCAAATGTGACCTTGCATAATATTGGAGAAATCCACCGCCTAGATGTGCGAATTGGCGATACTGTCAGTGTTTACCGTAGTGGTGATGTGATTCCCAAAGTGGAAAAAGTGTGGCCTGAGTTCCGTCCTGTTGATGCGACTGAAGTTGAACTCCCGAGCCAATGTCCCGTGTGTGAATCGCCAGTGGTGATGCCTGAAGGTGAAGCCTTAGCACGTTGCTCAGGTGGTTTGTATTGTGCCGCACAGCGTATTGAGGCGATTCGCCACTTCGTGTCACGTAAAGCTCTTGATATCGAAGGGTTGGGCGATCGTTGGGTCGAATCATTGTTACATCTTGATCTGCTTAAAGATGTGGCTGATATTTATCACCTACACGAGCACCGAGAAAAGCTATTAACCATTGAAAAAATGGGTGAGAAGTCCGTTCAGAACTTGATTGATTCGATTGAAAATAGTAAGAAAACCACTTTGGCTGCATTTATTTATGCACTAGGGATTCGTGGAGTGGGTGAAACCACAGCACGTATGTTGGCCAATACTTTCCAAACTTTAGATGCGCTACGTGTCGCAGACATTGAAGCTTTAAAGAAAACTCCAGATGTGGGGGATATCACGGCGGAGTGGATTGTCGACTTTTTCCAAGCGCCGCATAATCTTGAAGTTTTAGACCGATTATTGGCGGCAGGTATTCACTGGGATGCACCTGTGGCACCAAGTCGCCAGCCTCTAAATGGAGAAAGTTGGGTCGTGACGGGTACACTCAGTACGATGGGGCGTGATGAAGCAACACAGCTCCTACAAGCACTGGGCGCACGTGTCAGTGGTAGTGTGTCGAGTAAAACCAAGTGTGTTGTTGCAGGTGAAAAAGCAGGTTCAAAGCTGGATAAAGCGGAGAAACTTGGGATTGCTGTGATCAATGAAGCTGAGTTTATTCAACTGATGAAAGATTATGGTCAGTTAGAGGCTTAGATTTTTAACTTATTTATAATCAGAAATATGATACTTGGGCACGTCATCTGCAACCTGCGTGGTGTAAGTAAGATAGTGTTTCTGCGACATATTTCTGATACATCAAAAAGTGGTCAGGTTTTGCAGATGACAATGGTTTTGCCTACTTTTGCCGAAACAAAAGTAGGGCTAGCTGCAGGCTAATGATGAAATGGGGGGAGAGCTTGATAAGACTCCGCCAAGATCATTTCCTCAATAAGTTGGAGAAATATTTAAGTCAAAATTAGGTTGTTTATTTCAAGGAATATATTGCTTAATGACACCGTCATCGAGCAATTGTTGAAAGTGCTCAACCAAGCTTTCTTTGACATCTCGATACTCTAAACCCAATTCTTTTTGGCTCTTGTTCGCATCAAAATAAATCGGATAACCCATATTCAACTCAACAAACTCGCGGCTAAAACCTATGAATGGACCAATCACCTTAAAAGCTGCTTTAGGAAGTTCATTTCGAGGAAATGGAAACTTCCAACCAAAATGTGCTTTAAGCAATTGACCGATTTCAAGCAAACTTAAAGTTCCACCACTTACAATGTAACGACCCGTTGCTTCTGGATTGAATGCTGCTTGTAAGTGCGCTTCAGCAACATCTTGAACATCGACCACACCATTCCACATAGGTGGGACACCAGCTAAAGTCAAACCATTGGTAAACTGTTGTAAGACCTCAATTGAGCCTGACTGTGTATTTGGGGTCAATGAACGACCAAAGACCAACGCAGGGTTAATGCATACCAACTGCCAACGATCTTGTACCTCAGCCATTTCCCATGCTTTACGCTCAGCCATCACTTTAGAATATGGATAAGGCTGATGCGTCTCAGAACTGCTGGTGTTCCAGTGACTTTCATCAAAAGTATTGTGGTCTGTTTTTAAAATATCAATGGCATCGCCATAGGTGGATGCAATACTCGAAGTGACAATGACGCGTTTAACGGATTCGGTTTCATTCACGGTGTTTAAGACATTTTCTGTACCCAAAACAGCAGGTTCAATGATGTCTTTCACCGCATCTTTATAGTTGGTAACGACGAAAGGAGAGGCCATATGAAAGACAATTTCACAACCTTGCATCGCTTCTTTAAAGGAATTGGGCTCGAGCAAATTGGCTTTAAATAGTTTCAGTGTTCCAGCACTGCTGTCTGCAATTTTAGATAAATGCGCGAAGCTTTTGGTTTTGTTCAAGTCACGTACAGTGGCATGAACAGTATACCCTTGGGTTAATAATTTTTGAATCACCCAACTGGCAATATAACCCGATGCACCTGTAACCAGTACCGGTGCTTGTGTTGCTAAGTTTGTCATAGATTACCCATTGTTGTTTTAAGTATTGGCTTAGTGTAAACGTGAATGCCATGAAAGTCTTTGCCTATGGGGTGAACAGGTGTCTGACTTATGCGTCATTTTATAATATTGCACCACACTGTATTGAAAATGAGCGAGTAAAACGTATTTTTTCGCAGTAAGCTTAAATTTGTATTTTAGATCAGATAGATAAGTCAAATGATAAAATACAATAAATAATGATAATTATTTTACATATAATAATGATTCTCATTAAAAATAAGTGTTGTTTAAAATGAAATCCTTCTCTAAGAAAATTCTTGCAAGCTCTGTTGGGCTTTTTATGATGGGTGGAGGCTGTTTACAGCTTGCTTTTGCAGAGGAGGTTTCAGTTTTACCTGCCTTAAAATCAGAAGCGCAATCACAACAAGGCTATGCCGATGGTAAATTGGCGAACGCGGCTGACTTGGGTGCTTTAGGGAATAAGTCAGCGATTGATACGCCATTTACGGTTTCTACTTATACAGAGCAACTGATTCGTGATCAACAAGCATCTACAGTGGGGGAAGTTTTAGAAAATGATGCCAGTATTCGTGCGACGACCAATCAAGGTCATTTAAACGAAAACTTCCAAATTCGTGGTTTTAGTGTCGGCTATGATGATATGGCTTATAACGGGTTATACGCTGTAGCTCCTATGGGACGTATACCAACAGATCTACTAGAATCGGTGACAGTATTGAAAGGGCCGAATGCTTTGGTTGCAGGTATGGCACCAGCAGGAAGCGTTGGCGGAGTAGTGATTGCGAATTCTAAACGTGCCGACCAAGATCTAACACGTATTTCGACGTCATTAGAAGATGAGAGTTATTATAAAACCAATGTAGATGTTTCTCGTCGTTTTGGTGACCAAAAACAATTTGGAGTTCGTGTAAACGGCACATATGGAGACGGTGAGCATCTTATTGAAGGTATGGATGACCGTTTAGCGCTTGGTTCGATTGCAGCGGACTATACGACCGATAAATTAAAACTAAACTTTGATGCTTATGCCATTCGTGAAAACCGTGATAATGGTTCACCTGCAATGGTCTCTATGCAAAAAACAGGCGTAGTTGCTACACCAAAGGGTGATAATAATTACTTTGATCAAATTCATGGGGAAACCTATAGCCGTTATGCGGGCTTAAATGGTGAATATAAATTCACTCCTGATACTAAGGTTTTTGCAGGTGTGGGTTATGTTGAAAAAGGTTATTCGGGGCATATTTTTGGTACGCGTATGATCTTGCAGAACAGTGCAGGTGATGCAACTTCGCAGTACTATCGAGTCGCATCTAAAGAAAATAACCTAAGTGGTAATACGGGTATTGAAACTAAATTCAATACAGGTGCCATTAAACATACCCTTGGGTTACGTGCAGATTATGTGCATCGCGAATACGATCAACACTCTCGTGCGACCAGTTCATCATTTACAACGAATCTTTATAATCCTAACTCGAACGGGACAATGCCAACGACCTATCCAACAGTTGTACCTTATGAAGATGATAAATTCATGAGTTATACCTTGACGGATCAAATTTCAATGTTGGATGACAAATTTCAGTTGATTTTGGGTGCTCGTTATCAAGATATGCAGTTAGAAAGTCTCACTACAGATGTGAAATACGATGAAAATAAGCTTTCACCAAGTTTAGGCATCGTAATCAAACCGTTTGGAGAAAATTTATCTTTCTATGCAAGTTATGTTGAAGGTTTATCAAAAGCAGACTCAGTAACTTCTACCGCGGATGTGAATGAAGGAAAACTGTTTAAGCCTTACGAAACGAAGCAATATGAAGTGGGGACGAAGTATCAAGCTGGTTCTTGGTTAAATAGCTTGGCACTTTATCAAATTGAAAAACCGACTCTGATCACAACAGCTTTGGCGACAGCGGTTAATGGTAATACACAGATCACTGAAGATGGTGGGGAAAGTCGATCACGTGGTATTGAATGGTCCTTCTCAGGGAATTTGACTGAGGACTTAAGTCTACTGGGAAGCATGGCTTATATTGATGCTGAGTATACAAAAGGTTCTACAAGCACCACTGATATTTCAGGCAATACGATTTATGGTGTGCCAGACTTTACTGCCTCATTAGGCTTGGATTATGCCGTACCTGTGGTAGATGGTTTAAATGTTAATGCTCGGGCTAACTATGTTAGTGAACAATATTTAGATAGTTTGAATACCTATAAACTTCCTGACTATACTATTCTCGATGTTGGTGCGCGCTATAAAACAAAACTGGGTGGTGTAAACACGACTTTCTTAGCCAATGTAGATAACGTGACTAATAAAAAATATTGGGAAGGTGTGTTCAACTCTTACTATGCAACGGTTGGTGGTGCACGTACCTATAAACTCGGCGTCACTTTCGATTTCTAATTTTTATGAACAGCCCATTGCGATGCAGTGGGCTTTTTTTATGTCTGAATGCTGTCTCATTTAAGTTGAACGCAATGATGAAGTTTCTCGGTTTACTCCTGTGCTGCGGTGGTTGTGTACTGCTGTATTTGACCCATCCTAATCAAACGGTTCTTAAACAGGCTGTGGCGAAAAAGTATCGTTGGGTCGGGTGGTTTACTTTTATTTTGGCATTGGTTCTTTTACTGGCGGTATTACCAAAACTGGTAGCGGTGTTGATGTGGTTGCTGATGCCATTGGTGTTGTGGTCAGCACTACCATTTATTCCTTTATTACATGGGGCTTTGACGCATGAGGTTACTACGCGATCAAAAGATACAACCTGACTGGTGGACGAAAAGCTTTGCAGGAGCAGTCCTTGGACTCAGCCTAGCTTTCGCTTTAGCTGCATTAATCACAATGTGGGGACTGCAATCTGAGTATCGTAGTCTTGCTCCACAGTTAGGTATGTGGTCGATTCCGTGGATTTGGTTACCACTCTTTTTCGTGGCCTATTTTATTCCACGTGGATGGCAGTCCATTGTGATTTATCTGTTTTTCAATATCGTGGCTTACACACTTGTGTTTTGGCTCAGAGGGGAATAGGGCATGAAGGTACGTACAGATATTCTCCGACTGGCCAAAGAGTTACATACATGGGTAGGAATTTGCGCAGGCATTCTCTTGTTCATTTGCTTTTTTGCAGGTGGGCTGAGTATGTTTCAGCATGATTTGAGTAAGTGGGCAACGCCACCGCAACAAAGTTTAAATACGGTTGAATTCCATCAGTACAACGATTTGGTGTCACAGGTACAGCAGCAGTATCCTGAAGCGCAAAAAAGTTTCCAGATCAATTTAAACTCCAAAGAGTTCCATTATGCCCCGATTCAGTGGCAACCTGTGCAAAGTCAAGCACATGATGATCATGCTTTCGATACCGATCAAAGCGCGATGTTAGCGACACTGAAACCAGATGGCACTCTACAGGTTGAACAAGAAAACTTATCCAAACTAGGTTGGTTGATTGAACAGCTGCATGAAACGGCAGGCATTCCGGGGATGCTTGGACACCATACACTCGGTGTTTATGTCATGGGTGTGGTATCGGTCTTATATTTTTTGGCGCTGATGACAGGCTTGATCGTTCTCTTGCCAACGTTGGTCAAAGACTATTTTGCGATACGACAAGGTAAGAACAAAAAACGTTTTTGGCTCGATGCGCATAATGTGATTGGCATTACCAGTTTACCGTTTCATATTTTGATTAGTGTGACGGTGATTGTTTTTGCATTTCATGATTTATTTTATGATGGCTTGGGGCAGTTGGTGTCCAAAGGCAAACCATTGTTTGAACGTCCCGCTGCGGTGCAGATTGTAGATCCAGTTCCTCAACTGGATGTTGAAAAAATACTCTTACAGGTACAGCAACAAGCACAGGGCTATGAGGTCTCGTCTGTAAGCTTTAACAATCTAGACCAACCCGCCAAGGCATCGGCACGCGTGAGTTTATACAGCCCTGACCAGATGTTACGTGGAGATAACTTCGACGTGATGTTTTTCAATCCTTACCAGCCCGCACCCTATAGTACAGACAATTTAAATACCCAAAGTTCTGGTCTAGATCAATTGATTCGATCGATGTTCAGTTTGCACTTTGGTAACTATGGCGGAGATTTTACCCGGTGGTTGTATTTGGCCTTGGGGCTGGGCGGAGCATTTTTATTTTACTCAGGTAATCTGTTATGGATTGAGTCTCGAGTGAAACGACAAAAAAATCCAAAGTTAGCACCACCTGCACAGCGTAAGGATGTGCAATTCATCGCAAACTTAACAATAGGGGCATGTTTGGGAACGGTCTTTGGCATTGTTATGAGTATGTTGATCGGGCGCTGGGCCTATGTACTCAGTCCTGAACTACACAGCATCAACGCATGGTTTATGTATATCTATTATGCGATTTTTATCTTCAGTTTAATGCTGAGCTTCGTACTGGGCGCAGCACGAGCATTACCAACGTTATTGCTGTCGATTGTGATTGTTTTACTGCTCATGCCTTTGACTTCTGCTATAGCACTGCTCTTACCTGAGATTGGGCTATGGTCATCTTCTTCCTCTTTATGGTGGGTTGACGTCTTTGCTATTCTTTTTGCAGGGTTATTTTTCCGTTTTTATCGCCAAGCTCAGGCCCGAGTCCAGTCCGCTGAAGTGGGTTCTCTTTGGTCCGTTGCACAAAAAAAATGAAAGAATGAATACCGTTCCAAGGCTGAAATAAGAAGCATTTTTAATGGTTACAAAATGAAGCACAGGGCGGTTCAAGCCTAAAAAGCCTTTGTAAAAGGGATGAAGTTTTGCAAAGGCTTCTTTTATAACTATTATTTTGATGATTCATACTGCAAATGCGTATGTTTCTCATTTTAATTTTATAAAAATCATAAGCTTACATAATTTATCTTTTGCAAAGTGAATTAAATGTGTCCATAATAGTTGCATTAGAGAATGGAGATTTTGAAATGCGTGGCAATCCTGAAGTCGTAGACTACTTAAATATGTTGATCGGTGGAGAATTGGCTGCACGCGATCAATATCTCATTCATTCACGTATGTATGAAGATTGGGGCTTAAGCAAAATCTTTGAACGTATTGATCATGAAATGCAAGAAGAAGCACAACATGCGGATGCGATTATTCGTCGTGTTTTGTTTTTGGAAGGCACACCGAATATGCAACGTGATGACGTTGAAATTGGTGAAGATGTGGTTTCATGCTTAAAAGCCGATTTAAAGCTTGAATATCATGTACGTGAAAAATTAGCACAAGGCGTAAAATTGTGTGAAGAAAAGGGTGATTACATTACCCGTGACATGTTACGTCAGCAAATGTCAGATACCGAAGAAGACCATACTTATTGGTTAGAAAAACAATTACGTTTAATTGAATTGATTGGTCTGCAAAACTACATTCAGTCTCAAATGTAAGAGATGCCAGCTACCAGTTTTATGTAAAGGTGGCATGTGTATTTACATACTGAGTAATCAAAAAGCCTTCGAATCAATGTCCGAAGGCTTTTTTGTATGGGTTATTTTTTAGAGAATTTTTGAATATCTGCCAATACTTGTCCCGCATGGGTTTGGGTATTTACACTGCTGTAGTGATAAACCACTGTACCTTGTGGGTCAATCAGAAAGGTTTCACGTTTCGCAATTTTCGCGATGCCTAAGTTCCGTACGATGCCGAGTTGATTTGCCAGTTGATGATTGTGATCAGCCAAAATAGGGAAATTCAGTCCCAACTTTTTAGAAAATTTTTGATGTGACTGTACATCGTCCAAACTCACGCCTAAGACCACCGCATTATTTTTGCTAAATTGTGGGTAGAGTGCTTTAAACTGATTGGCTTCTTGGGTGCAGCCCGGTGAGTCATCTTTCGGATAAAAATAGAGAACGACCCATTTGCCTTGATATTGTTTGAGCTCATGCCATTTGGAATTTTGATCTTGTAACTTAAAACTCGGTGCGGGCTTGCCTACCCATTGCTTTTGGTCTGATGAAGCGCTTGAAAAAGCTGGTGCTGCATAAGTGGCATTACTGATGGCACAGAAACTACCTAGCGAAAGTAAGCTAATCGTTGCCACTTGCATTATTTTCATGGTGTAGGCTGTCCAGAAATGTATTTCATTGATCTTAGCAAATTTTAAGGCACTAAAGTGCTGAGATTCTGGTGTCTAAATCTGAATTATTTGTTTAAATTTGCTGTTCATTCAAAGGGCTTGCTTTGCAACGGAGTCTGAGGTTTTATACTGTTTGAAATTTACAGTTTTAGAGTCTGCATTGAATCAACGTATTTTACTCATCACGGGCTGGGGTGGTGGGACCAAGTTACTACAACCTTTGGCTCATGCTTTGCAGCATAAAGGCCATTCGGTTGAGCTGATCAATATTTTTAATGGATTGGATACACAGGTGTTGCAGCAACATGCTGAACAAGCCAAAGATTTTGATGTCATTATAGGTTGGTCTTTGGGGGGGCAACTGGCAACTTTATTGGTCGCGGCTGTTGAACAGCAGTATCAACAGCAAAAAGTATTAATTACTCTGGCTTCAAATCCGTGCTTTGTGGCGCATGAAAACTGGCCAATCGCGATGCGTCCAGCAATATTTCAGAGCTTTAAACAATCCTTTGAAGCCGATGCGATTGCAACCTTAAAGAAATTTGGATTTATGGTATGCCAAGGGACGGCAACCACCAAGCAAGATTTTTTGCAGTTGCAAAGTTTGCTTCAGCCTCAGTCTTTAGATCTATTAAAACAGGGACTCAATTGCTTAGAGCATTTAAATACGGTTGAGATCTTACAAAATTATACTGGGCATCAACTCCATCTGCTGGCTAAACAAGATTTTTTAGTTAGCTACAAAGTCTTGGATAATTTAAAAGCTTTAGGTGCAAATTTTTTAGATGCGATGCTTTTAAGTGGTTCACATGGACTTCCAGTTTTTCATGCTGATGAAGTAACTGACAAAATCTGCCAATATTTACAAAAAATGGATTAAACAATTCGCTGAGTGGCGAATATCGCAATTTCTTTTTGATGCGCGCAGGTTTAAGATCAGTCAAATTGAAATTTTGCTGTAACTGTAGTCGATATGGAGTTAAGGATGACTGAGATCAATGCCAAATTGGATGGTGAGTTGGATGACTTAGCATTTGATCGGGAACATATTTGGCATCCTTATACCTCGATGACCAATCCGCTCCCCACCTTTAAAGTTAGAAAAGCCTTTGGCTCAACCATTGAGTTAGAGGATGGTCGTCAGCTGATTGATGGGATGTCTTCGTGGTGGTGCACCATACACGGCTATAACCATCCTGAACTGAATCAGGCGGTGACAGATCAATTGCAAAACATGTCGCATATTATGTTTGGTGGTTTTAGCCATCATCCCGCCATTCAACTGGGCAAATTACTGTTGCAAATCACCCCGCCAAGTTTAGATAAAATTTTCTATGCAGACTCAGGTTCTGTTGCAGTTGAAGTGGCGTTAAAGATGGCAGTTCAGTATTGGACTTCGCTTGGGAAACAAGACAAAACCAATTTTGTCACCCCGCGTTCGGGCTACCATGGTGATACATGGAATGCGATGTCGGTCTGTGACCCTGTCACAGGGATGCATCAAATTTTTGGCTCAAGCTTACCCAATCGTATTTTTGTTCCTGCACCGCAAGTTGCCTTTGATGCAGCATGGGATCAGAAGGATATTTGTGAGCTTGAAAACACCTTAGCTGCACAGCATGAAAGTATCGCCGCGCTGATTATTGAGCCGATTGTTCAGGGTGCAGGAGGGATGCGTTTTTATCATCCTGAGTACTTACGACAGGCTAAATTGCTCTGTGAAAAATATGGTGTTTTACTGATTTTTGATGAAATTGCGACGGGTTTTGGGCGTACGGGGAAACTCTTTGCTTGGGAGCATGCACAGGTCGAACCTGACATTATGTGTATGGGTAAAGGTTTAACAGGCGGCTATATGACCTTGTCTGCAACCTTAACCACAAAGCATATTGCTGAAACCATCAGTCGAGGCGAAGCGGGTGTGTTTATGCACGGCCCAACGTTTATGGCCAATCCCTTGGCGTGTGCGGTGGCGGCGAAAAGTACAGAACTCCTCATTTCACAAGATTGGCAAAGCAATATTCAACGCATTGAAACACAACTTCGTACCGCTTTGACACCGTTGCAGTCACTTGAATATGTCTATGAAGTTCGTGTATTGGGTGCCATTGGTGTGGTTGAGCTGACGTTTAATGTGGATATGAAGACCTTACAACAAGAGTTTGTCCGCCGTGGTATTTGGGTGCGACCATTTGGAAAACTGGTTTATGTGATGCCCCCTTATGTGATTACCTCACATGAGCTGAAGACCTTGCTTGAGCAATTGGTTGAAGTGGTGGTGCAGATGCAGGAGCCTGTTGTATGAAGCATGTAGAGCATTTTGCAGCGCAGTTGGATATCCTTAAACAACAAGGCAATTTGCGCCGGTTTACGTCCAATGTGCAGCAAGGGCGGATGATTCGAATTAATGATCATGAGATGTTGAATTTGGCATCGAATGATTATCTAGGATTGGCTGCAAATATCGAATTACGAGAACAGTTTTTCGATGAAACACCGAATGCGCAGCGCTGGATGAGTTCAGCTTCTTCACGTTTATTGACGGGTAATTTTCCTGAATATGAACAGTTTGAGAGCAGTCTGAGTCAAGCTTTTCATGGTCGAGCGGCTTTGGTATTCAACAGCGGCTATCACATGAATATTGGTATTTTACCTGCGTTAGCGGACAGTAAAACCCTAATTCTGGCTGATAAATTAATCCATGCCAGCATGATTGATGGTATTCGTTTATCGACAGCGAAGTTGGTACGTTATCGCCATAATGACTTGGCGCATTTAACCCAACTTTTACACAAGTATCATGCCGATGATGCTTTTGAGCGGATTATTGTGGTGACCGAGTCCATTTTTAGTATGGATGGTGATGAAACCGATTTGGCTGAATTGGTCCGCATCAAAAAACAGTTTGAAAAAGTCATGCTCTATGTTGATGAAGCACATGGTATTGGTGTGCGTGGTGAGCAAGGTTTGGGCTGTGCCGAGCAATACCAAGTGATTGATGAGATCGACTTTTTGGTTGGTGCTTTGGGTAAGGCTATGGCTTCAATCGGTGGCTATCTGATTTGTCACCCTGTGATTCGAGACTATCTGATCAATACGATGCGCCCATTGATTTTTAGTACGGCACAACCGCCGATCTGCATGGCGTGGAGCAACTTTATCTTGCAACAAGTCTTACAGTTAAATAATGCACGTCAGCATTTACACAGTATCAGTCAGACCTTGCAGCAAGCGGTTCAGGCCAAAGGTTTTGATTGTCCATCAACGTCTCAAATTGTCCCTGTGATCATCGGTGATTCGAGCAAAACGGTAGAGAAGGCAAAAGCTTTGCAACAGGCAGGTTTTTATATTATGCCTGTACGACCACCGACTGTGCCGCAGCATAGTTCTAGACTACGTATTTCCTTGACCGCTCAAGTTCGCCATACTGATTTAGATCAGTTGATTCAGTTGTTGTGAGTGAGTCGTGAAGAATTTAGAGATTGATAAAGCACAAGTCGCATTGCGCTTTGCTCAGGCAGGGCAAAGCTATAGTGAGCATGCGGTTGTGCAAAAGCAAATTGCACGCCAGCTTTTTAATTTAATCCAATGTTATGCCACTAAAACGCAATTTGAGCGGGTGTTTGAAATTGGTTGTGGTTCGGGCAATTTAAGCCATCTATTGCTGAAAAATTTCCAAATTCAGCACTATTTACTGAATGACTTATATGCTGAGGTGCAGCAGCACTTTCAGGGTTATTTGAATATAGACTGGTTATTGGGTGACATTGAACAGCTTGTTTTTCCAGCTCATTTGGAACTGATTGTATCGACCTCTGCACTGCAGTGGATGACAGATCTTGCTGCTGTTTTTCAGAAAGCGAATGACAGTCTGCTTCCACAAGGTCTATTTTGTTTTTCCACTTTTGGTGAGCGGAATTTACAAGAGATTAAGACCTTAACGGGGCAAGGTTTAGATTATGTCAACCTCGATCAACTACGGGAAAAATTGCAAAATCAAGGCTTTGAAGTTCTGCATTTGTCTGAACAAATTGAGTGCTTAGACTTTGCGACACCGAAACAGATACTGCAACACTTAAAAGCCACAGGGGTTACGGCAACTGCATCGAGCTTTCGTTGGACCAAGCACTCACTCGAACGCTTTTATCAAGATTATCAACAGTTTTCACAACTCGATACCTCTGGGCAGATTCATTATCGCCTGAGTTATCACCCTATTTATTGTATTGCACGGAGAATGCCATGACTGGATCAGTTTACTTTATCAGTGGAATCGATACAGGCATTGGGAAAACCTATACCACGGGCTACTTAGCCAAGCTTTGGAATGAGCAAGGCCAAAAAACCATTACCCAAAAGCTAGTGCAAACGGGCAATGTTGATGTTTCTGAAGACATTGAACAGCACCGTAAAATTATGGGTATGGGCTGGTTTCCTGAAGATGACAGTAAGCTGACCATGCCTGAAATTTTTAGTTATCCTGCATCGCCACATTTAGCGACTAAAATTGATGGTCGTGAGATTGATTTTGCAAAAATCGAGCGTGCTACTCAGCAGCTGGCTGAAAAATATGAGGTGGTGTTGTTAGAAGGTGCGGGTGGTTTGATGGTGCCTTTAACCACAGATTTGCTTAGCATTGACTATATTGCAGCCAAGCAACTGCCTGTCATTTTGGTGAGTTCGGGGCGTTTGGGCAGTATTAACCATACCATTTTAAGTTTAGAAGCACTGAAAAGCCGTGGTTTAGAGCTTTACGCTTTAGCCTATAACTTAAATGATGAGTCACAAGATGAACTCATTTCTAAAGATACTGCGAGCTATTTAAAAGCTTATTTGGCGACACATTTTCCGCAAGCATTGTGGATCGACATCCCCATATTGAAGTAATTCGTAGAGTCATTAAAAAAGAAAAAAACCGCGAACAGCAAAAGTTGTCAGCGGTTTTTTTGACGGTTTTATTTATTGATTACTCACGACTCCAATTTTTTTCACATCAAGGCGTTGGGCTGCGGCCATGACCATCGCAATGTATTTATATTCCGTTGCGCGGTCAGCTTTGAGTTTAATTTGGTCTTGATCTGCTTTTTGAGCAACGGTTTGAAACAAGGCTTCGAGCGCTTGTTTGGACTCCACAGCTTGTTCATTCCAAAACATTTTGCCTTGAGCATCTAAGCGTAATTCCACGATTTCAGGTGGCTTTTCCTGAACTGGTGGTGGTGTGCCATTCGGGAGGTTGATATTAATGGCGTTGTTTGGCAATGGAATCGTGATAATGAACATAATCAGTAATACCAACATGACATCAATCAAAGGCGTCATGTTGACATCAAGCATCACATCTTCATCATCTTGATTGGAACCAACATTCATACCCATAGCTGAATCCTTCTTTGATTAAGGTGAAGAGGGCGGTGTGGTGACAAAGGCAATTTTGCCAATGCCCGCTTGCTGCGTGGTGGTAATGACTTGGTCAATCGCATCGTATGGCGTAAGTTGGTCACCACGAATGTGGACATCGGGCTGAGGTCTCTTTTGTGCCTCTGTTTGTAGTCGTGCCAGTAAAGTGGCTTTGTCGGCAATGTAACTTTCATTCCAGAAAATATCGCCATTTTTATTGACTGCGAGTTGAATATTTTCAGGTTTTGTTTCATAAGGCACATTCTTTTCTTCAGGCAAATTGACTGGTACGGTATGAACTGCAACAGGCACTGTAATGAGAAAAATAATTAGCAAAACCAACATAATATCAACCAATGGTGTGGTATTAATGGTTCCGATTACATCATCATCGCTGTCATTTGAATTTACCGTCATTCCCATGGCTGATTCCTCATGTTCTTATTTCATGTCACGGTTAACAGGATTGTTGGTGCTGATTTCACCACTTAACAACACCGCATGCAGGTCTGAACCGAAGGTACGAACTTCTTCCATCACGGCTTTATTCCGACGGGTTAACCAGTTGTAACCAAGCACTGCTGGAACAGCCACGGCTAAACCAATTGCAGTCATAATTAAGGCTTCACCCACAGGGCCTGCGACTTTATCAATAGATGCTTGACCCGATACCCCAATCGCGGTTAACGCATGGTAAATGCCCCAAACGGTACCGAATAAACCCACGAAAGGTGCGGTTGAACCTACAGTTGCTAGAAAAGCCAGCCCACCACTTAGATGACTGTGAATTTTGTCGATAGCGCGTTGAATCGAGATAGTGACCCAAGTATTAAAGTCGATACGCTCTAATAATGTTCCACCATGGTTTTTTGTCGACTTAATGCCTTTTTCAGCAATAAAGCGATACACACTGGCATCATCTAAACCTTCAGTTGCACTATCGAGAGAGGTTGCTTCCCAAAAGTTTTTATCGGCATGTTGGCCTTGTTTGCGGATTTTACCTTGCTGTAAGCACTTGGTAATAATGATGTACCATGTCCCAATCGACATAATCACCAAAATAAACAGTGTCACTTTAGACACCAGATCACCTTCTTTCCACATTGCTTCTAAGCCATAAGGGTTATGTACTTTTTCTGAAGCAGAAGGTGCTTTCTCAGCTAAGGGTGGGGGAACAGGTGTTGCTGCTTTCTCAGTCGCAGTGACTGGTGTAGTCATTGCTGTAGTGGGCGCAGCGGTTTCCTCTGCAAAAATAGCTTGTAGAGGAAGTAATGTGCTCATTCCAAGTAGGCTTGCTGCGGTAAAGTTTTTTAATTTTTGCATTGTGTAACTCCTAATGTCGGCTGATCTTTTTCAATTATTCGAGAACAAATTCGTATGGGATGTCGAACCAAGCGCTTTGAGCTACGCCATCTTTCATTGCAGGTTTAAATGTGCACAAGCTATACGCTTTCGTTGCTGCTCGGTCTAAAGTACGGTCACCTGTTGAGCGTTTCACTTTGACTTCTTGCGCCTTACCATTGGTATCGACAAAGACCGAAATCAGTACGGTGCCTGAAATACCACTCATCTCTGCTTCGCGTGGATAGCTTGGAGCTTTGCATCCAGCTTCACCTTCCGATACTCCACGTGTAACACCTGTGGGTTTGGGTGCAGGTGATGGAGCAGCGGCAGTCGGTGTTGGGGTTGGAGATGGGCTTGGAGAAGGCGATGATGCAACTGGCGTCGGCGTGCTTATCGTCGGTTTAGTGACGGGTGTAGCAACTGTTTTTTGCACTGGGATTGCTTTTTCTACAGGTTTGGGGTCAGGTTGCTGCGCTACTTTTTCCACCATTTTTGGTGGCTCTAGTGGAACTTCTTTAGGTGGTTCAGGCTCAGGTGGCTTGATATCTTGCAGAATGATCAATTCCACAGGTTCGGTTGAGGGTTTGACAATATCTTTTGCCAAGCCCGCCATTAGCACCAAGCCAACAAGAACATGTAAGAAAATCACAATGCCAATACCTGTGAGTTTTTTGGCGGAGTTTTTTTCTAAATCTTCAAATGTAGTGCCCATAATTACTCCTAAAATTTAAGCCAAATCTACTTTTTAAAAGCATTGGATTGCACTTGGGAAAATCCATATATATCTGGTTAAAGTTGAGCATGTATAAACATCACCACAGATTGAATATTTCAATCTGTGGCTCAGATCCGCTTAGAACGTATATGTACCTCTTACATAGAAAGTACGTCCTGTTGGGTCGCTGTAACGTGGGTCATAGCCGTATTGGAAGTTATCTAGAACATTTGATGCTGCAGGTTCTTCATCAAATAGGTTTTTGATACCACCCGTTAGGGTTAAGTTTTTGAAACCTTTATAGGTACCTGCAATGTTGTAGAGGGTATAGTCTGGAACTTTGTGGTTATCAAAGCCTTCTTCACCTGTTGCATTTTGGTCGTGATAGCCTCGGAAAAATTGCTGTTCAAAGACCAATTTCCAGTCTTCATAGCTCCAGTTGATGTTTGCGGTATGTTTCCAGCGCAGTACAGCAGGGTCATCATAAACGCCCACTAAGCCCTCCCAGTCTCCATCTTTTTCTTCTTGGTAGTCATTTTTGATGACATAGGTTCCATTAATTCCGAAGCCAAACCGACCGGTTGATGTCATAGGAGTGAGGTAGTCTAAGCTAATGTCGATCCCTTCGGTTTTGATGCCACCTGTATTCATTAAAGTGGTATTGATGTATTGGATACGGCCGTCTGCATCTCGCACAAAGCGATCTGCATATTTGGTTGGATCTTCGAAAATGGAAGTTTCACCCGTTAAGCCAATAAGATTTTCGATTTCGATATTGTAGTAATCGACTGCTAAGACTAGGTTCTTAAGGGGCTCAAAAACAAAGCCTGCTGTAAATGTGGTTGATTCTTCGGGTTGAAGCTCAGAGTTACCACCTTGCATACGCTTAAACTGGGTATTACATTCTGTTTGATATTGCGGTGAAGTTGCTACGCCACCTGGACAGAGCACAGGGTCATCGTATTTTGCCCCCGTGTAAGTTTGGCTTTGCGGCGCATTAATTTCATATAAGCTTGGTGCACGGAAACCTGTACTGTAAGTACTTCGGAACATTAATTGTTTTAAAGGCTCCCAGCGTAAACCCACTTTCGGGTTGAAGGTGTCGCCAAAGTCACTGTAGTCATCATAACGTGCTGCAAGTTGCGCTTCTAAAGTGGAAGTAATCGGAATTTGTAGCTCTGAGAAAACGGCTGTAATGTCACGGTCACCCTTACTGATAGGTTTGTCAGGGTCAATGCCACTACCTGGGACAAGTCGAACAAGGTCTGAGTTTACCCTTGCTTCCCAGTCTTGCGTGGTAAAGCTACCGCCGAAGGCAAAACCCACGTCACCCGCAGGAAGGGTGAAAATTGGACGGCTGATCGTAAAGTCAAAGGTGGTGGAGTCTAAGGTCGCATCATTGGTCGTACCGCTGACTTCTAATGAATTCCAAACACTTGAATCCGCTGAAGGACCAAAGGGGTTAATGGTACCGTTATCTAGCCCTTCTTGCAGTTGACTACGATTTAAATAGCCACTAACGAAACTGTCCTTTGCTTTACCTTTTGCATAGGTCACGCCGCTGTCGATGTTCCAGCCATATGCTTCACCTTCAATCCCTGCAAAAATACGATGTGATTCATTGGTTGTCTTAGAAACACGGTTACCTGCTTGTGAGCGTAGGTAGAGTTGTAAAGGATCACCACTTAAACCGGGAACAGCAGGAGTAATACCTTCACCTGGATAATATTGGCTTCCTTTGGGAAGTGTCACAGATCGGCTATAGACATCGGGTGCGATTGAGGTAGTGACTTCATTTTTTGCATATACATATTCAGCAATGGCGTTGAATTGGTCACTGAGTTTGAAAGTTGCACGCCCTAGGGCCGATAAGTCTTCTGTTTCTGGTTGAATACCAATCAAGGCTTGAGTGTTTAAAAAACACAGACCATCTTCTGCAACGACATTAGGAGTGTTATTACAGTTGGCATTACCGTAAGGATTGGCTAATACACCACTGGTTGGGTCATAGAAGTTAGCAGGAAAACCATTCGCAGAGCCAGCATCGATCCCTAATTCAGGTAAAAGCCCACCACGACGGCTAACTTTACGGTCTTTGGCCATAATTTCTTTGGACTTTTGGTAGCTGATTGCGCCATATACGTTAAAACCTTGTTCGTCTAAGTCGCCATAGCCACCAAAGATAGAGACATCGTATTCTTCCCCCCCTTTTTCTTCGGGTTTGAGTACACCACTACTGATACCGAAACCTTCATATTGTTTTTTTGTGATGAAGTTAATCACCCCAGCAATGGCATCTGCGCCATATACCGCGGATGCACCATCACGAAGGACTTCAATTCGTTCAACCATTGCTAGAGGAATTGTATTGAGGTTGGTTTCAGAGGTACTAAAAGGGCTATAAGCCAAACGGCGACCGTTTAATAATACTAAGGTTTTGTCTGGACCTAGGCCGCGCAAGTTAGCTGTTGAACCAGAGGTATTACTTGCCCCCACGTTTTGCGCGGTTGTGTAACCCGCTTGGTTGGCACTGATTTTGGTTAAGGCTTCTTCGGCAGTTGTGACGCCTTGTTGCGCAAGCTCTTCAACTTTAATGACGGTAATGGGTGAAGAACTTTGAGCTGCAACTCCTTTGATAGAGGAGCCTGTGACAGTCACTTTAGCAACTTTTTTAGTTGGTTCTGCTGAGACTGAGCTTTCTGTTTCTTCTGCATGAGCTAAAGACAAACACATCATACTTAAAGTCAGGGTACTTAGTTTAAGTAGTGATTTGCTGATGGTTGGGGTCCCCATAGATCGAACAAGTTTGTTTTTTTGCATCGTAAATTCAACCCTTCTTTTTCTATATTTAGCGGTATTGCTGTGCTGAGGGAGTGCAAGGCAAATGCCAACTTTCAGGGATAGACAAAAGACTGTGAATTAAGTTATTGGAAAATATTGTTTTATTTTATTATTTATGTGAATTTATGTAACTTGTTTTCATTTTTCTAGAATTTAAAAAATTAAAATGGCAAAAAATTACTTATAAATCGATTAAAAAATAATCATAAAATGATTATTCATATAATAAGTGATCAAAAATGAGTCGTGATTTTTTGAATTTTTAATACAAAATATTATTTGTAATTATACTGAAATATTAATATTTATCTTTAATAAATAAATGCTTGAGATATTTTATTTGGTTTTTTGTAGTTCTTGTGATGTTCGAATTTGAATCATTGGTGTATTAAATCTGTGCAATAGTTTATTTAAACTGAATATTTAAAAATAGCTACTAATTGGCAAAATATTCCGATGTGGGTTGAGCCTCTCATTTATAACTAATTAATATCCATATATTTTTCTTACAAAATGTTAAATTAGAATGATAAAAAAATAGGCGTGGCATGATATTCGCTTTGTTGCTGAGGTGAATATTTGCCCATGACCGTTTTTTAAATTTTGATAATTAAAATTTAATTTATAAAACATGGGTTTATGTTTTAAGTTTTTGTCAGTGTGGTCTGAAAAATAAAACACTGACATTGAACATGGATGGCATGAGATCACCTTGCTTAAAAAAAAGATGTGTATAGGTATGAACTTGAATTCAAAAAAACTGAAGCTTGCTGCTTTATCCCTTGCGATGGGTTTTGGCTTTTCTGCCTATGCAAAGTCGCCTGCAGATCCAAACAAAGTATTAAATATCGCTTATGAAGCGCCTGATGATGGTTTTGATACGGTTAAAACCTATAATTTTTATAGTGGTAGTATTGCCCAAGCCATTTTTGAACCACTTTTAAAATACGATTATTTGGCGCGCCCCGCTCAATTGGTTCCAAACACAGCAGTGTCGATGCCAAAAATAGAACAAGAGGGCAAAGTCTATATCTTTAAAATTCAGCCCAATATTTATTTTAGCGATGACGCGGCCTTCAAAGGCAAGCCGCGAGAGTTGGTGGCGCAGGATTATATTTATTCCATGATGCGGATTATGGATCCGAAAAACCGCTCACCGACCTATTCATTTATTGAAGGCAAAATTGTCGGTGGCGATGCTGCTGTTGCTCAAGCCAAGAAAACAGGCCAGTTTAATTATGATGCCACGATTCCGGGTTTAAAAGCCCTCGATAAATACACACTACAAATCACATTAACTCGTCCTGACTATAATTTTCCCTATATCTTAGCTTACGCCACATTTAGCGGAACAGCGCGGGAAGTGGTGGAGTTTTATGGGGATCGAATCGCGCAGCATCCAGTGGGGACAGGGCCTTATCAACTGAGCAAATATGTACCGCGGAGTCGTATTGAACTGGTGGCCAACCCGAAATATCGTGGTTTTACATGGAACTTTAAATCTACAGGTTCAAGTTGGGACAACCGTCTGGTCAAGGAGATGCAAGGCAAAAAAATGCCGCAAATCGGCAAAGTCAGCGTCAGTATTATTGAAGAAGAACAGTCTCGCTGGCTCGCGTTCAAATCGGGACAACTCAATTTTGACAAACTGACTTCCAATGCGGTACCACAGGCTTTAAATGGTAAGCAACTCAAACCTGAACTGGTCAAGCAAGGCATTCAACATTTCCCCAATAAAGACGCTGAAATCACCTATACCATGTTTAATATGCAAGACCCTACAGTGGGCGGTTTTGGGCTTGAAAAAGTTGCATTAAGACGTGCGATTAGTCTGGCTTATAACCAAGCAGAAGCCATTAAACAACTGTATAAAGGGCAGGCGGTGAAGTCGGAGATGTTGGTGCCTGAGGGGGTACAAGGCTTTAATCTCAACTACCGGAGTAGTGTGGCCTATAACCCGCTCTTGGCGAATAAATTACTGGACCGTTTCGGTTATAAGAAGGGAGCAGATGGTTACCGTCGACTACCGAATGGTCAGCCTTTAACGCTCAAGTTTATGACTGAAAACAGTTCCAGTTCGGTGATTCAATCTGAACTGTGGAAGAAAAATTTAGATGCGATTGGTCTGCGTGCCGACTTTGTGGTGAGTAACTTTGCTGACAATTTAAAAGCAGCGATGCAATGTAAATATATGATTTGGGGCGGGGCTTGGATTGCGGACTATCCTGAAGGGGAAAACTTTGCCCAACTGCTGTATGGGCCCAATTCGGCTCAGGGTAATCTCAGTTGCTACCAGTCCAAAGCCTATGATGCACTTTATACACAAGCAATGGCACTCCCACCACCTCAGCGTTTGCCGTTTTATGAAAAACTCAGTCGTCAAATTGAGGCCGATAATCCATGGATTATTCATAACAGTCGCATTCGAAATTGGTTGTTACATCCACAAGTTCAGGGTTTTAAAGCACATCCGATGATGAATACCAATTGGCAATATCTTGATATTCAGCCCATAAAAAAATAATTGAGATGTAGAACATAATGAGAGATCTAAATCAGAAATTGAAACGATGGGGTTTGGGGATTTGGGTAGGCAGTATTCTGCTGAGTAGTTCAGTTTCCAGTTTTGCGCAAAGTCCTGCCGACCCGAAAAAAGTTTTACGTTATGTTTTTCCTGTGGCTGAAACAGGCTTTGACCCTGCGGGCGTGCATGACTTGTACTCGGCGCATGTCAACGGTTCGATTTTTGAAACGTTGTTTACCTATGATTATTTGGCCTCACCTGCGAAATTGGTACCACGAACAGCTGTGGCTTTACCCGAGGTGAGCGCGGATGGATTGACCTATACCATTCGTTTGCAAAAGGGAATTTATTTTGCTGCTGACCCAGTGTTTAAAGGTAAAAAGCGTGAGCTGACCTCGGCTGATTATGTGTATACCTTTAAGCGCTTACTGGATCCGAGCTTGCGTTCACCCAACAGTTGGCTGCTTGATGGGCGAATCTTAGGGATGGAGGCTTTGCTGAAACAGGCGCAGAAAACAGGAAAATTCAATTACGACCAATCTGTCGCGGGCTTGCAAACACCAGACCGTTATACCTTGGTTATTCGCCTGACTAGCCCTGATCAGAACTTTCCAATGCTGCTTGCGCATCAGCCTGCAGGCGCGGTTGCACGGGAAGTCATCGAAAAATATCGTGACAAAGCGGGTTTTGTCATGGGGCATCCAGTAGGAACGGGGCCATATATGCTCAGTCGTTGGACGCCGGGTTCGCGGATTATTTTAAAGGCTAACCCTGATTTCCGAAGTTTTGTTTGGAACTTTAAGGCAAGTACGTCTGAGGACCAAAAGATCGTCAAAACCATGCAAGGCAAAAAGATGCCGCAAATTGGCGAGATTGATATTCAGGTGATGGAAGAAGGACAATCACGCTGGTTGTCCTTTATTAAAGATGAAGTGGATTTGTTTGCCTTAGATGGTGAGCTGACGGTTCAAGCCTTGCAAGATGGAAAACTAAAACCGGAATTGGTCAAGAAAGGCGTACAGCTGTCACGGATCACCGATCCTTCGATTGACTATCATTATTGGAATATGCAAAACCCAATAGTCGGCGGCTTAAGTAAAGATAAAATTGCCCTGCGCCGTGCCATGGCAATGGCTTTTTCAGCCGATAACTACATCAATATTTTACAAAAAGGCGATTCGCAAAAACTGCAAGCACCGATTCCAAGTGGTGTGGTGGGCTACGATCCCAATTATCGAAGCAGTATTCCTTACTCAGTCAAAGCGGCAAATTTATTGTTAGATCGTTATCACTATAAAGTAGCTGCGGATGGTTGGCGTACTCAACCGAATGGGAAACCTTTGGTGATTGAGATGACGCTTTCGGGCAATAATTTACGTAGTCAACAACAGGCCGAGTTTTGGAAGAAAACTTTAGACAGTATCAAAATCAAAATGACCACCAAGTCGATGCCTTTTGCTGAGGCTTTGAAATTAGAAAAACAATGTAAAACCATGTTTAAGACATCGGCATGGATTGCAGACTATCCTGATGCAGATAACTTTATGCAGCTGTTTTATGGCAAAAACATCAAGATCACCAACAATGGCTGCGTCAAAATTCCTGAATATGACCGCCTATATGAACAAGCCCAAAAGATGACACCAAGCCCAGAGCGCAATGCAATCTACGCCAAAATGTCACGTCTGCTGGAAGTGTATATGCCTGTACAGGTGATTGGCGCGCGTTACCGCAATATCTTGGCACAACCGCGTGTGATTGGTTTTAAAAAGCATCCCATACTGCCCGCAGAGTGGATGTATATCGATATTGATTTGAAGAAATAGAAATTAAACAAAACTGGAGTCATGATGAAAAAGCAACATTTTAAATTCACTGCATTGTGCATGTTGGGCCTAGGGATGAGTCAGATGGCTTTGGCGGAAACAGCACCGCGCCAAACATTACCCAGCTTTCAAGCCAAAGACATCCCTACAATGTGTAATGCCAAAATTGCGGATGTGAAAAAGCAACTTAAAACGTTTGAAAATAAGCCCCTTAAAAACGAAACGGCGGCAGCGCCTGTATTGGCTGAATGGGATCGTATTTTTGCATCATTTGAAGATTTTTATGGCCCGATTGGTCTGTATAGCAATGTTGACCCTGATGAAGCACTGCGTAAAGCGGCTGAAGACTGTGAAATTAAAATTAGCCAATTCCAAACCGATGTGTATCAAAATCCAAAGCTATATCAACAAATTAAGAAAATAAAAATTGCTGATCCAATTGAAGCCAAGTTCCGTGAAGATATTTTGGAAGGTTTTGAAAAAACAGGGATACAGCTTTCAGCGGATAAACAAGCACGTTTAAAAGCGATTTTTGATGAACTGGCAAAAATTGAACAAGAGTATGCGCGTAATGTCCGTGATAATCCTGAAAAACTCGAATTTAGCCCTGATGAGCTAAAAGGCCTGCCACAAAGTTATATCAGCAGCTTAAAGAAAAGTGAAAAGGGTAATTATCTACTCGGTTTTGAGTATCCCGATTATCGTCCGTTTATGGAGTTGGCAGATAACGATGATGCACGTAAGCGTTATCAAATGGCATTTACCCGACGTGGCGGTGAGAAAAATCTGGCGCTGCTGAAGCAAGCCATGGATCTACGTTATGAGTTAGCACAACTGTTTGGTAAGTCCAGTTATGCCGAGTGGGTACTACAAAGTCGGATGGCGAGAACCCCTGAAACTGTGAATAAATTCTTGGCAGAGGTACATGCTACCGTGGCGCCCCTAGAGAAAAAGGAAGTCCAAACTCTACGTGAGTTTAAAGCGCAAAGTTTAAATATCCCTGTTGAGCAAGCTGGTATTGAGCGTTGGAGCGAAGCATATTGGAGTGAAAAGTTACGCAAAGCCAAGTATCAGGTCGACCAAGAACAGCTACGTCAGTATTTTCCAACGCAAGCCTCTCAAGATTGGCTATTTGCCATTTCTGAAAACCTGTATGGCATCAAGTTTAAGCCTGCAAAAGTCGAGGTTTGGCAAGATGAAGTGGAATATTACGATGTAACCGATGCCAAAACAGGGCAACTGCTCGGCGGCTTATATATGGATAAATTTCCACGTAAAGGTAAATATGGACATGCTGCTGTGTGGGGTGTTTATGGCGGCAGTAGCCTAACTGGACGCAAACCGATTTCAGCACTGGTCACTAACTTTAACCGCAATGGTTTAAATAGTGATGAGTTAGAAACTTTTGTACATGAGTTTGGTCATGCGCTGCATGGCATTTTATCCAACACACGTTTTTCATCTCAGTCAGGAACTTCGGTTGAGCGAGACTTTGTTGAAGCACCGTCACAAATGTATGAGGAATGGGCACGACGTAAAGAGACTTTGTCAAAGGTAGCGGACTACTGCAAACCTGACTGCCCACGCGTGGATGATGCGTTGATTACGAAACTCAATGCCGTACATAGCTATGGGCGCGGTTTGCATTATGCTCGTCAGACGTTGTATGCACAGTATGACATGGCGCTACATGGTAGTGATGCGCTAGACGTTCAGCCCTTAAAGGTTTGGGAAAAAATGGAAGGGGCAACGGCCTTGGGTTATGTTCCAACCACCGAGTTCCCGGGGCAGTTTGGTCACATCATGGGTGGTTATCAAGTCGGTTATTACGGCTATATGTGGTCAGAAGTGATGGCGTTGGACATGCTTTCAGCCTTTGGTGATAACTTAAATAACCCTGAAGTGGGACAGCACTATCGTCAAACCATTTTGTCCCAAGGCGGTCAAAAACCTGCCAAAGCATTGGTCAAAGACTTTTTGGGTCGTGAACCTGATAACAAAGCCTTTTTCGATGAAATTACCGGTCAACGGGTGAAATAAGGGGCATTTTTATGCTGGCATATATTATTCGCCGAATTTGGCAAATGATCCCGACCATGCTTGGGGTGGTGTTGCTGATTTTCTTGTTGTTTAACTGGGTCGGTGGTGACCCTGCCTATATTTTGGCAGGGAAAATGTCGAATCCTGAACAGATTGAAAATATCCGACAGCAGCTTGGGGTCGATCAGCCCTATTATGTGCAATTGTGGATTTTCATTAAGCAGATTTTGACATTTGATTATGGGCTGAGTTGGAGTACAGGGGAGTCAGTATCGCAAATCATCATGACACGACTCGGGCCTTCACTCACTTTGCTTATTCCACTGACGATCTTACAAACCATTATTTCTATTGTGTTGGCTTTGGCGGTGGCAGCCGTGCGCGGCAGTTTAACGGATCGTATGGTGATGATGCTGTGTACGATTGGCATGTCGATCAGTATCTTGGTGTATATCATTGTTTTTCAGTATGTCTTTGCCTATCAGTTGAGTTGGTTTCCAGTACAAGGCTGGAGTGATAGCTTTAGCGAGAACCTGTTTAAGTATGCTTTATTGCCTATTCTGATCATGTTGGTGGTCAGTATTGCCCCGACTTTAAGGTTGTATCGTAGTTTTGTTTTGGATGAAGTCAATCAAGACTATGTTCGTACTGCACGTGCCAAAGGGATTGGTGAACGCCGCATTTTAGGTGTGCATGTACTACGCAATGCCTCAATCCCGATTATTACAGACGTGATGGCAAGTTTACCTGCTTTGCTGATTGGTGCATTTTTGATTGAGCGCTTCTTTGGTATTCCGGGTATTGGTCGTGAAGTGATTATTGCAGTAGAGCGCAGTGATTTTCCCGTAATTAAAGCCATTACCGTGTACGTTGCCCTCGCAACGATGTTTTTCAACTTGATTGCCGATTTGATTTATAAATGGGTCGATCCACGTGTACAGTTGAAGTAGGTGAATTATGCTCAGTGTTCTCACTAAAAGAAAACCAGATACTGCTGAACCTACAACAGCATCTACAGGGCTATGGCAACTCGCTATGCGCCGTTTAAAACGCGATCGAATAGCCATGTTTTCCCTCCTAATCGTACTGTTTTATTTGGTGCTGTTAATTTTGTCATCTACAGGATTGATTGCAAAAAACTGGAATAAAGAAGTCGCTGTGAGTTATGCACCGCCTACGTTTATCGGTGCAGCAGCGATACCTGCTACGCAAAGTGAAACACGAAAAGTCGAAGCGGCTGTGCCTGAAAACCCTATTGATCCTTTAAAAGATGTGATTCGTGAGCTCAACGCAGAAATTGCTGATGAACAGGGTGTAGGTGGTGCTATTGATTACTATGGGGTTGTTGATCCTTTAGCCGAAGATATGAAAGCGATTGACCAAGCGCTGGATGGTCATTTACTAGATCAACAAGCGGAACTCAAGCAAAGCCTGATTTTAGGTGCCGACAAATGGGGACAAAGTGTTTTACTGAAAACCATTAAAGGTGCAGAAACATCAATTATTGTTGGCTTAGTCGCAGCTTTTCTTGCCGTGGTGATTGGCACAGTTTTAGGTGCCATTTCGGGCTACTTTGGTGGCTGGGTCGATGATGTCTTGAATTGGTTTTATAACATTTTTACCTCGATTCCTTATCTGCTCTTGGTGCTAGCGATTGCTGCAGTACTGCAACAAAAAGGTATTTTATCCATTGTTTTGATTTTGGGTTTAACGGGGTGGACGGGGGTATATCGTTTAATTCGTGCTGAATATATGAAGCATACTTCGCGGGAATATGTGTTGGCGGCAAAAGCAATTGGGGTGAGTCATGGCCGACGTATCTTTGTGCATATATTTCCCAATGTCAGTCATATCGCACTGGTTCAAATGTCAATTTTAGTGGTGGCCTTTATTAAGTCAGAAGTGATTTTGAGCTTCTTAGGTTTTGGTGTCCCTGTCGGTGTGGTGTCATGGGGCAGTATGCTGAATGAGGCTCAAAGTGAGTTGATTTTAGGTAAGTGGTGGCAGTTAGCGGCTGCTTCAGTAGCGATGGCTGTTCTGGTCACTGCATTTTCAATGTTTACCGATGCACTGCGAGATGCATTAGACCCGAAACTGAAATAGGAGCATGAGAATGTCTGAACTCAATCATATGACAGCGCCAGCCTTACTTCAGGTGGAAAACTTGCGTGTCAGCTTTAAAAATGAAGAAAAGCAGTACATTGAAACAGTCAAAGGCATCAGTTTTAGTATTCCAGTGAATGCCACTGTGGCTTTAGTCGGGGAGTCTGGCAGTGGTAAATCGGTCACATCGCTAGCGACCATGGGGCTATTACCTCCTGAAAGTAGTCAAATTGCTTTGGACAGTAAAATTCTGTTTGAGGGGAAAAACCTACTCGACTTACCGCGCCGTGAAATGCGGAAAAAGTGCGGAAAAGATATTGCCATGATTTTTCAGGAACCGATGTCATCCTTGAATCCTGTGTTTACGGTAGGTTCACAAATTGCAGAAATTTTGCAGTTACATTTGGGTATGAGTCGTAAGCAGGCGCGTGCACGTGCTTTGGAACTCTTGATAGAAGTTGGGATTCCATCTCCTGAAACCAAGATTGATGCTTATCCGGGGCAATTGTCGGGTGGGCAGCAGCAGCGCGTCATGATTGCTATGGCAATTGCGTGTAAACCCAAACTATTGATTGCCGATGAACCGACGACAGCGCTGGATGTCACTATTCAAAAGCAAATTTTAGATTTGCTGGAGTCGTTGCGGAAGAAGCATCAAATGTCGATGCTGTTTATTACCCATGATTTGGCTTTGGTCGGGGAAATTGCCGATCAGGTAATCGTAATGCGGCATGGTCAAATTCGTGAACAAGGTAGGGTTAAAGATGTGCTTGAACGCCCTCAAGATGTCTATACCAAAGCGTTGTTACACTGCCGTCCACAACTGTCCAAACGTCCCATGCGTTTGCCGATGATCAGTGATTTCATGCAGCAAAAGGGTGATGACTATATTGAAACGCATACCATCGATGTCGAGTCACTTCAACAAAGATCTCGGGGCTTAACTGGCCAAGAAGAGATCATTTTAGATGTGCGAGACCTTAAAAAGTCATTTTATAGTCGTAAAGGATTATTCGGCAAAGAGGAGTTTCAAGCGGTCAAAGGCGTGAGTTTCCAACTGGCAAAAGGCAAGACTTTGGGCTTGGTGGGTGAGTCTGGTTCGGGGAAAACGACCATCGGATTATTGCTGATGCGCTTACAGGAGGCAACAGGGGGGAAAGCGCTGTTTGAAGGTCAAGATATTTTGACCATGTCAGAGAAAGAGTTTGCTCGGTATCAACGCAAGATTCAAATCATTTTCCAAAATCCCTATGCATCACTCAATCCTCGTTTTACTGTCGGGCAGATTTTGATGGAACCGATGCAGGTGCATCATATCGGCGCGAATGATGCTGAACGTAAACAGATGGCTTTGGACTTGTTGGAACGCGTGAGCTTACCTGCACAGGCTTTTTATCGTTATCCACATGAGTTTTCAGGCGGACAGCGTCAACGTATTGCGATTGCGCGCTGCCTAACCTTAAAACCTGAGGTTTTGATTTGTGATGAGTCAGTTTCGGCCTTGGATGTTTCGGTACAAGCCCAAGTACTGAATTTGCTGCAAGACTTACAGGATGAATTTGGACTGAGTTATATCTTTATTTCACATGATTTATCAGTGGTGAAATATATTTCAGATCAAATTATGGTGATGAATCATGGTGATTTGGTGGAAATAGCCAATTCAGATGATTTGTACCAGTCGCCACAGCATGAATATACCAAACGTTTACTCAGTGCTATTCCGCAAAGTGTGGCATGAATAGGCTGTTGTTGGCGGGGGAATAAAAACGCTCAATAAGTTGGGCGTTTTTTATAAGGAGCTTGCAGTTTTTTCTGATCTAGAACAGAAAGAGGGCTTCTTGTGCAGCGTAAACACATATAAAAAGAGCCACTCGAAGGTGGCTCAAATTTTGACTTTAAAAATTAAAACTTCTTAAAGCTTTTATTTCCAAAAGGTTTACGTGGCGCATTTTCATCACGCGCGTCGCGTTGACCATAGGTGCCTTTGTTGCCAAAGTTCTCTGGACGGCTGTCACGTTGTGCATAGCCTGAGTTTTGGCGTGGTTCACGTTGACCATAACCTGTTTGTGCATTGTCCTGACGACGTTGGCTATGACCATTTGGATTTTCACGACGTTCACGGTTGAAAGCTGGCTTCGCTTGTTGTTGGCCTTCATCTTCATTGTCACGGCGCTGTTGACGTAAGAAACCACCACGACGTGCAGCCATTGGTTTTTCTTGCATACGTTCAGTACGACGTTTTGCCATGCCGTACAAACCAGTGCCTTGACGTGGTTTTAACTCAACCGCTTTGGTTAAGTTATCGATGTCGTTTTTGTCCAATTCCATCCAACGACCCGTACGTAGTTCGCGTGGTAAAATAACCGTGCCATAACGTGTACGGAGTAGACGGCTGACTTTTAAACCTTGCGATTCAAAAATACGACGTACTTCGCGGTTACGACCTTCTTTTACCACCACTTGATACCAGCGGTTAATCCCTTCACCGCCAATTTCAGAGAATGACTCAAACTTCGCTGGGCCATCATCTAACACCACACCTTTGAGCATGTTGTTCTTAATTTGAGGCGTCACTTCACCCATAACACGTACAGCATACTCACGTTCAACTTCATTTGATGGGTGCATCAAGCGATTCGCGAGTTCGCCATCATTTGTGAACAACAGTAGACCTGTTGAGTTAATATCCAGACGTCCTACCATCACCCAGCGATCATTCGCGATTGCAGGTAATTGATCAAATACCGTTGGACGTGACTCAGGGTCGTTACGTGAACAAATTTCGCCTTCTGGTTTATAGTAAATCAGAACACGACGACGAATTTCATCTTCAATTTGGAACGATACTTTACGACCATCGATGCGAAGCTCATCACCTGGTTCAATACGTTCGCCTACTTGGGCAACTTGGCCGTTGACACTCACACGACCAGCGGCAATGACTTCTTCCATATAACGGCGAGAACCCAAACCAACTCGTGCGAGTACCTTTTGCAACTTTTCACTCATGACAGCATAACCTTAGAAATTATCATCAACAGTTCACCTATTTACGACTTCGGTGCATTCGCATCGAGCGCCATAAAAGCTTCCTTGGCATCCTGCAGGGGAGGCAACTGACCTAAAGAATTTAGGCCAAATGCATTTAAAAATTGGGGCGTTGTAACTAACAACGCAGGTCTTCCTGGGAGTTCACGAAAACCAGATTCTTTAATCCAGTTCCAATCAAATAACGTTCGTAACAGTTGACTGTTATTTGAGACTCCTCGAATTTGTTCTATATCTGCTCGAGTGACGGGTTGATGATAGGCAACCACGGCCAACATTTCGAGTAGCGATGGCGAGAGACGAGTTGGTCGCTCTGGCCACGTTTGTGCAACAATTTGACGGTATTTTGCTCGAACTTGAAAACGAAAACCTTGAGCAGTTTCAATCAGTTCAATCGAACGACCATGCTGTAACATGGCAAGTTGTTGTAAAAACTGGCGTAAATCTTGTTTGCTATATTGATTTTGGAACGATTCTTTCAATCGTGCAAGTGAAACAGGTGCATCACTGGCAAAAATAATCGCTTCTAACTGCATCAACACTTCATGCAAGTTATCTTCATTCGTTACAGGAGCGGTTTGTTCTAACATTATTTTTTGACTCCTTGTATCGAAAGCGGTGCTTCAACACCTGAACTCACAATTTGAATACGTTGCTGACGGGTTAACTCTAAAATGGCCATAAACGTCACGACCATACCCATACGACCTTGGATGGGACGCAGCAAAGATTCAAAAACTAAAACTTCACCTGAAGCGACTTTGCTTTCAATAAAAGCCATGCGCTCTTCAAGTAAAACAGGTTCTTGTGCAATTTGGTGGGTGATTGGCTCAGGTCGGTTAAACACGCAGAACAGTGCATCACGCAGCTGTTGCACATCATGACCGTCATTATTGTCTAGAGTTTGGCCTAAGCTGACATTGGTTGAGAAGGTGTCTCGCTCTAATATAGGCATTTGCCCCAAGCGTTCAGCCGCTTGTTTAATACGGAGATAAGTTTCTAAACGGTCAATCAGCTCTTGTTTTGGATCTTTTTCAATTTGGATTGTATTGGGTGCTTTGGGCAACAGCAAACGTGACTTTAAGTCAGCCAATAGCGCGGCCATCACCATATAGTCTGCTGTCAGCTCAATGTTAAGCGACTTCATGGCATCCATATAAGACAGGTATTGCGCTGCAATCGGGGCAATATCTAACTGTAATAAGTCAAAGCCATTTTTTTGAATCAGGTAAATCAGAAAGTCGAGTGGTCCTTCAAAATGCTCTAAAAGAATTTCAAATGCAGCGGGAGGAATATATAAATCCTCGGGGATGGAGTCATGCCACTCATCCATAACACGGATTTGTGGAAGATCTTCCATGGCATTATGGACGGATTGATTCATTACAGTTATTGGCCACGCGAATTTTCAAAGGCATGATTATGTTTTTTCGAATCAGTACTTAGGAGAAAAAGTAGAGGTGATTTAAAAAATACATAATTTTAATAGGGCTTAGTGTAAAACAAATTGCGGTGTGAATACATGATTTCACCGACCAAATAACAAAAAAAGCTGTAAATAAATAGAGAGTATTTATTTGTGTGATGCTTTTTATTTGCTGATGTCGTGGCTAAATCTGCAGAAATGGGTTGGGTTTAAGAGAACATGACGGACTTAGGGCCTAGTCCTGTGGTTTGAAAAATAATCGATTTATTGTAAGTAGCTAGATGAGGCTGCATAGTGCGGCATTATGAATCTCAAAAGCAGCCTATAAAATAGGCATTGGATGAATGCCTTAAAGAATAGCGCTGAAATACGAAGAATGTATTTCAGCGCAGCCCTAAACGTTAGACTTTGAAGCCTTAAGCTTTTGGGTGTTGATCAATCTCAGATCATCGCGTTTGAAATTATTTAGTCTTTTAAATCGATTGTGACGGTATCGATTTGACCTGTGAATGCATACGGCGCTTTTTCATTGTAGCGAGGTGAAACGGTTGAGCCTAAGTCCATACCGATATCGAAGGTTTCAGTTGCGGAGAAGCGATAAGGAACCACTTTTTCAACCTGACCTTGGGCAACCGTATCGCCATTGACGCTGATGGTCACGGGTCCGCCAATACCATGTCGTCCTTCACGCGGAGTCTGTTGATAGTCTACGACGATGCTGTGTTTACCCGGTGCTAATGCTTTGGTGGAAGCAATCCGATAATACGATTGGGCAAAGAAGTTGTATTCGTACACAGGTATGCCATTTTCCAAATACAAAGAGAAGCCACCACCTGAACCACCTTCAGCAACAATTACACCATTGGCACCGCTTTTAGGAATGACAATGTCAGCCTTAATACTATGCGAGTGCTGATACATGGGTGGTGCACTGCCTTCAGGCAGACGCGTGGTTCCTGCTGAATAGGTGAATTGCTTTCGGCCACGAACTGAAGAAGGCCGTTCTGGATTAAAAGCACGTTCCACAAAACGGTCATCTAACGGATAAACGCCATATTTGCCTGCTTCTTGGTCGAACAGTTTCTGCATTTCTGCTAAGCGTTGAGGCTCTTTGGCTGCTAGGTCATGCGCTTGGGAAAAGTCCTGTTTGATATTGTATAGTTCCCACGGACTATCTTTAAAGCCTAAAGAGCCACTGAGCTTCCACGGTACGCCATGGAAGGATGAGGCAACCCAACCGTCTTGATAGATGGCTCTATGTCCACCCGTTTCAAAGTATTGGGTATGACGCTGATCTTTGGCTTTTGCATCATTGAAACTGTATGCCATGCTAATGCCAGACATTGGCGTTTGCTTTACACCATCTACTGAGTTGGGCTGCGGAATATTGGCTGCTTCTAAAATGGTTGGGGTGATGTCGGAAACATGATGGAATTGGTTATGGATCGCATGCGTGGCTCTAATTTTTGCAGGCCAAGAAACGATCATGCCATTGCGTGTTCCCCCGAAGTGAGAAGGAACGCGTTTCATCCATTGGAACGGGGAAGAGCCAGCCCATGCCCAACCGACAGGATATTGGTTTTCGTGCTTTGGTCCGCCAATTTCATCAATATGTTTTAATTGATTTTCAACGGTATCTGGAAAACCATTTTGAGTCATTAGATTATTTATAGTACCCGTTAACGTCCCTTCAGCACTGGCACCATTATCCCCAGCAATAAAAATAATGAGGGTATTATCTGCATCGGGAAGTTTCTTAATGGCTTTAATCAAACGTCCCATTTCATGATCTGTTTGCGCGAGGAAGCCTGCAAAGACTTCTTGATGTTTTGCAAACAAACGCTTTTCATCGGCTGATAAGGAAGCCCAAGCTTGAATACTGTCTGGACGTGGCGTTAAGTCAGTATTTTTAGGCACAATGCCCAATTTCTTCTGACGGGCCAAGGTTTCTTCACGGACTTTGTCCCAACCTTGGTTGAACTGGCCTTGAAACTTATCAATCCATTCTTGATTGACATGGAGTGGTGCATGGACGGCACCGGGTGCCATATAGACAAAATACGGTTTATCTGGAGATACTGAGCCTTGACGATTGATCCACCCAATTGCATCATTGACCAAGTCAACATTCAGGTTATAGCCTTGCTCTGGTCGTTTAGTTGGTTCAACGGGTGTTACTCCGCGGATCAGCTGCGGTTCCCATTGGCTCGATTCACCACCAAAGAAGCCATAAAAATATTCGAAACCGAGACCTGTTGGCCAGCGTTCAAAAGGCCCAACTGGAGATGTTTCCCAGTCAGGGGTGTTGTGCCATTTACCAAATGCCGCAGTGGCATAGCCATTGTCTTTAAGGATTCTAGCGACACTGGCACTTTCCTTGGGCCATATTGTGTTATATCCCGGATAACCCGTTGAAAGTTCGGTGATGGTTCCCGCTCCAACTTGATGTGGGTTTTGTCCAGTTAAAAGAGCTGCACGTGTTGGAGAACTAATCCCTGTAGTATGGAAACGATTGAAAATCACACCATCATCTGCAAGTTCATCCATTTCAGGTGTCGGTACAGGCCCACCAAAGGTGCCAGCTTGCCCAAAGCCTAAGTCGTCTAACAAAATTACCACCACGTTAGGGGCACCTTTGGGTGCTTTTACAGGTTGAGGAAAATCTTGTTTAGAGCCCTCAAAGGTTTCTTTAATCACCCCTTTAAATTCTGGTGTAGGCTGGGGCAAAACCAAGCCTGTCTGGTTTGAGGCTTGAGGTGTGCTACTTTGGGCTTCGGGAGCTGCTAAAGCGGCATGCGATGCTGTAATGGCTGCGACCAAGGTGAGGACACGTGTCAGTGGTTTGGAGCTTAATGATCTATTTTTGTTCATATACAATCCCTTATTAAAAGTTTCCTTGCTGTGGTATTGAAAAAATGCGCAAAAATGCTGAGTAGGGAAAAGACCTACGGAATAAAAAGGTTTAGATGTTTGGGGATTTCGATTGAGTTGTAGCTTCAGACATGAGGCTCTCATCTCATATAGCCTGTTACAGGCTTGATTTAAACGAAGCAGAGATCGCGTTTGGAGGAAACCTGAATAGTTGGAAGCTGAATGCGATGGATTGGCTAGAATGCATTGGAGTGGTTGAAACCGCAAATAGGCCTAATATTGTTGTATTCCCTTGGTTCGACATTTTTTGTCCTTATTGATTTGATTATGCTGTAGCTGTTTTTCATACCCATGACGATCCATCGTCAATGCACGGTGAAGTACGTTTAATGTTCTGGCTGTACAGTATCAAACTGCTTCAGAGGATGAACCACTCAAAAGAATGGACTTGGCTGTTTTTTCCGCACTTTAAAATGAAGATGGTTATTTGCGATAACAGTGGTTGTGAACACTGAAGCTGCATAGATTAGGTACTTTATTGTTATGGATGCGTGGATTTATTTGAACGCGTAGGGAAGAAAAATGCGTCTAAAGTCTGCAGAAATGGATCAGCTGACGCGACGGAAAATATTCATTCAAGATTTATTCAGGTGCTTGTAGAGCAAATTCAATGATGCGTTGACAGTTGTCCTGTAAGCAGAGATTTTTGGGTTCGAGGTATTTGAAATATTGTTGGATGGTCGAGATCGGTAGGAAATAGTTGTACAGATTCTTTTCCCACATAATGCAGTTGATTGAGCTATGGCGTTGCACCAAAGTCTCGGACTCAAGCGTCCAAGGACGCTGCACATATAAATTATGTTGCTCGGGAAATTGATTCAGATTGAGTAAAACCGTAAACAGGGTCATGTTGATCTCTTGAGAATGTGAGATTCAGTTTCCCTAGCGAATAAATGCAGCGCATTACTCAAATGCGCTGACATCGCCAAGCCCACGGCGAATCACTTCAGGATGATCACCTGATAAGTCGACAATACTAGTGGTGCTTAATGTGCCCAGCCCGCTGTCGATAAACACATCAATTCGTTTTGACAGTTGCATTTCGATGTCATAGGGATCATCCAGCGGTTCTTCCTGATTCGGCAGGATTAAGGTACTGGTTAGTAGCGGCTCACCTAACTCTTTGAGTAACATTTGGCACACAGGGTTACTTGGAATACGTAGACCAATGGTTTTTTTCTTCGGATGCATCAAGCGTTTAGGCACTTCACTGGTTGCAGGCAAAATGAACGTGGTCACGGCTGGTGTATTGTTTTTCAGTAAACGATACATGGCATTATCGACTTTGGCATAAGTGGCAATATCGGACAAATCTGCACAAATGATGGCATATTGATGTTTGGCCCCAAGGCCGCGAATTTGAGCAATCCGCTCCATGGCATTTTTATTCCCAATCTGGCAGCCAATGGCATAAGCGGCATCGGTCGGGTATACCACCACATCGCCTGCACGAATCCGTTCTACTGCTTGGCTGATTGAGCGTGCTTGAGGGTTATCAGGATGGACTCTTAAATGAAGCATCGTTTTTATCTCCTGATGGTTTTTTCAACATTATCGCGCTTTATCTCGGTGATGTTCAATGACCAAAATGTGAATCGTGCTAAATTTAGTCGAGCATTTCTCTTTGAAATTCATTGCTCTGTAATGTTTTGCCAGCACGAGTACATAGGCAAATACAGTCAATGAAGTGTTTCGCATCGCGCGGTAATTGGGCTTGGCCTGAAAAATAAGCCTGAACTTGAGCGAAAACATGGTCTTTAAAGCGGTTGCCGTCACCCCCTTCACCAGTCAGATTGTCTAAGGAAACACGGAACTTCCGACCAAAAGCTGTGGCAAATAACCATTCAATGGCTTGCGGTTTAATTTCAACCTGTTCAAATAAAGCTTGTTGCTCAGCCGTACGACCATCGGGTGCATACCAGTAGCCTAAGTCGGGGAGTAGACGGCGTTTATCTCCTGCAATGCTCCAATGGCTGATTTCATGTAAGGCACTATTAAAAAAACCATGGGCAAATTGTATACGCGCAGGGGTGCTGTCAATCGCGGGAAAATATTCAGGTTCAAAGTCACCTTTAACCAAGTTGACATTCAGGTGGGAAAACCAACGATTAAAGTGTAAGATGAGCCAATCAACTTGTTCTGCTTCTGTACACAAATTCTCCCACGTCGAGAGTTGCACTTGGCGGTTTGAAATGTCAGAATCGACAGTTGAAATTGTGCTCACAAGTGATGAAATACTCACTTCTGTTTGCGGCTGCAACAGATGCATGACTTAAGTTACCCAAATGGTCTGTCTAAATAAGTACAAAATTGTATCTTAATCTTTGACAGAGTACTGATGAATTTGTAGAATTGCCGCCTTAATTATGTCAGCAAATACCTTTCCGGCACAGATTGAGCCGTTTAAATGGGCCGAACAAGGCTTTACATGGTCAGGAACACTGCCATTGTCTCGCTTTGCTCGTATAGCCCGTGAAGCTGTTGGATCAATTGATGATCAATTGATTAACATAGACTGTAAGCTATCAATGGATGCGTATCATCGTATTGTATGGCTAGATGGTCACGTTGAAACGAACGTTCCAATGGAATGCCAGCGCTGTTTAGACACGGTAAACATTGAACTCGTTTCAGATTTTCATCTAGCTCTAGTGGATGATGAGTCACTGATAGAGCGCTTGGATGAGGATGCTGATTTCATCGTCTTAGGTGAAAGTGAAGCAACGACGAAAGGTAGCTATGATGCGCCTGCGACGGCTGATTTACTGTCTCTGATAGAAGATGAATTGTTATTGTTGATGCCTTTGTCTGCTAAGCATGACGCTTGTGAACATAAGCACCAACCTGCCGTTGAAGAACTTGTTGAAGAAAAGCGGGATAATCCGTTTGATGTTTTGGCAAGTTTGAAGGGTAAACTTAACTAATTTTTGTGTTATACTCTTCCGTATAAGACAACTGAATTTGTTCTGATCCATATTTTTCGATTTGTAAGGAGCCATCATGGCCGTTCAGCAAAACCGTAAAAGTCGCTCTCGCCGTGACATGCGCCGTTCACATGACGCTTTAACCGAGAATGCATTAACTGTAGACCAAGCTACTGGCGAGACTCACCGTCGTCACCACGTATCTAAAGATGGTATCTACCGTGGTCGTCAATTATTCGCTAAAGCATCTGCTGAATAATTGTCGAAGCATTAAGCTTAAAGCTTAGTCGAAAAAAGGGGAGCGTAAAGCTCCCTTTTTTTGTTGTCGAATTTTTATCGCTGCTGTTTTTGTTGTATTTGGCAATTACATCGACCTAAATTAAGTGTTAAATTTTCGCTCCATAAACGAGAGCAAAGACAAGAAAGGACTTTTTTATGTCTGCGAAACAACTTGATCAAGTCGCTCAGGCAACAAAAACAGCTTTTGTATTTCCTGGTCAGGGTTCACAAAAGGTTGGCATGTTGGCTGAATTGGCAGAACAATTTGCCAGTGTTGAAGCAACATTTGCAGAAGCCTCTAAAGCGGTTGGATTCGATTTGTGGCACATTACACAATCTGGTGAAGGTTTAGACCAAACTGAATTTACCCAACCGGTATTGTTAACTGCCAGCATTGCTTTGTGGCGTGTATGGTTAGAACTTGGTGGTGTTGCACCAAAGTATTTGGCAGGACACTCACTTGGTGAATACAGTGCGTTGGTTGCAGCAGGAAGCCTAAGCTTAGGCGATGCAGTCAAGCTGGTAAACTTGCGTGGCAAGTTGATGCAAAGTGCTGTACCTCAGGGTAAGGGCGCAATGGCGGCCATCTTAGGTTTAGATGATGCGCAAGTTGTTGCTTTATGCCAACAAGTTTCGAGTCAAGCTGAAGGTTCAGTTGAAGCGGCTAACTACAATGCTCAAGGTCAAGTGGTGATTGCTGGTGAAAAAGCAGCAGTTGAAGCAGTCATGGCTTTAGCCAAAGAAAACAGCGGCAAAGCGATTGCACTCCCAGTTTCTGTTCCATCGCATTGTTCATTGATGAAGCCTGCTGCAGAACAGTTCGCACAAGCTTTGGAACAAACTGCCATTGAGCTGCCTAGCATACCTGTAATACAAAATGTGGGCGCGGAAATTGCTACAGATGTAGCACAAGTCCGCCAAGCACTTACCGCTCAGTTATATGAGTCTGTACAGTGGACCAAAACAATGCAGTTTATTCAGGATCAAGGGATCCAATATGTTGCAGAGTGTGGTCCAGGCAATGTTTTGGCAAACTTGGCAAAACGTCTACCTAATATTGAAAAAGCATTTCCACTCGATAGTAAATCGCGCTTGGAAGATGCACTAAATGCCATTTTAGTGGCTGAAGGAAAAATTGCATGACACAGGAACGCAAAATTGCACTCGTGACAGGTGCAAGTCGAGGGATTGGTGCTGCCATCGCTCAGCAACTTATTCAAGACGGTTATTTTGTTGTGGGTACTGCGACATCTGAGTCAGGTGCAGAAAAACTGGCTGCAAGCTTCGGTGAACACGGTGCAGGTAAAGTGCTCGATGTTCGTGATGGTGCTGCCATTGATGCGCTTGTAACTGACATTGAACAAAACTATGGCCCTGTGTTGGTTTTGGTGAACAATGCTGGGATTACCAAAGATAATTTGTTACTTCGTATGTCAGAAGATGACTGGGATGACATTTTAAATATCCATTTAAAAGCAGTTTACCGTTTATCTAAACGTGTGCTAAAAGGCATGACCAAAGCACGTTTTGGACGAATTATTAATATTAGTTCTGTGGTTGCGCATTTTGCCAACCCAGGTCAGGCCAACTATTCAGCAGCGAAAGCTGGTATTGAAGCATTTAGCCGTAGCCTTGCAAAAGAAATGGGCAGCCGTCAAATCACTGTAAACTCAGTGGCGCCTGGTTTTATTGCAACAGAAATGACTGAGCAATTAAGCGAAGATATCCGTAAAAAAATGAGCGATCAAGTGGCTTTGAACCGTTTAGGTGATCCACAAGATATTGCAAATGCGGTGAGCTTCTTGGCATCAGACAAAGCAAATTACATTACTGGTACGGTAATGCATGTAAATGGTGGTCTATACATGAGCTAATTGGCTGATGGATAAACTTTCAAAATTTTAAAGATTCAATTAAACTAACGGCATTAAAAACGCCACAAGCAATGAGGAGAATTCCTGTGAGCGATATCGAACAACGCATCAAGCAAGCAGTTGCAGAACAACTTGGTCTTAAGGCTGAAGAAATCAAAAACGAAGCATCTTTCATGGATGACTTAGGTGCTGACTCTTTAGACCTTGTTGAGCTTGTTATGTCTTTCGAAAACGACTTTGACATCACAATCCCAGATGAAGATTCTAACGAAATCACAACTGTACAATCTGCGATTGACTACGTTTCTAAGAAACTAGGTTAATACATATTGTTTCAGCTTTGCTGAATGGAAAAGCCACCCACTTGGGTGGCTTTTTTATGCCTTTCAAAAAAATGCAAAGCGCCTAACTCACCTTTAAAATCTGCTATTTACTCGGGTAACTTACAAAGCTTTACCTTAAGAGGACTTTTCGCTACCAAATCTACCGTCTGTTTTGGGTATAAAAAAGGGTGTCTCATTTTTGAGCATTCACTATAACAACACTGATATAACAAGATGGAGCATACACATGGGTCTTTTTGATTTTGTTAAAGGCATTGGTAAGAAAAATACAGCAGCAGCCGAGCCTCAAGCTGCACCAAGCACACCAGCAGAGCCATCTGCTCAAGAAATTGCCAACAAGTTATTGGGTCATATCAAAGCATTGGGCTTACCTGTGACGGGACTTTCAGTTAGCTATAACTCCACCACGGATTTGGCGACCGTGAAAGGGCAAGTTCAGACTCAAGCCGATAAAGAAAAGATTGTTTTAGCCGTCGGTAATATTGACCATGTGGCACAAGTCGATGATCAACTCACTGTGGCGAGCCCTGAACCTGAAAGTAAGTTCTACACGGTTAAATCGGGGGATAACTTATCGAAAATTTCCAAAACATTTTATGGTGATGCCAACCAGTACAATAAAATTTTTGAGGCCAACCGTCCCCTATTGAAAGATGCAGATGATATTTTCCCAGGCCAAGTCCTACGTATTCCTGCTTAAGTTAAAAGGTTGAAGAAAAGGCGCATGAAGCGCCTTTTCTATTTGAGAGTGGAATGTTGATCGAGTGCTTAGCGACTTGCTTTCACAACAGCATGCTGACTGAGCATACCTAAGGTAATTTTTTTTACCTCATCTCGACTTTGTTGAATGTGAGCACTGATCTTTTCAACGGCAAGCTCTGTCTGTTGCTGTGCTATATAATTCAAAATGGCTTGATGCTCCGCATAGGTGGCTGCAATCCGATCTGTTTTTGAAAAATCGAGGCGACGAATAATGCGAATTTTTTCACTGATCTCTTGGTGAATTTTGATCATTTCTTGATTGCCAATGGCACGAACCAATGCACAGTGAAAATCTTCATCAATTTTCGCCATGGCTTTTAAACTCGATAGATACTGCTTAGGTGCAACCATCCAAATTTTGTGTAGGTGTTTCATTTCCTTCGATGGCTGAGATGTACTGCTGCATAACTTTCGAATTGCGTACTGCTCAATCATGATGCGCAGCTCATAAAGCTCATCGTAGTATTGCAAGTTCAACGGACGAACAGTCCAGCCACTACGAAATGCTACCTCTACATAGCCTTCTTGTTGTAGTCGATATAGCGCTTGCCGTGCAGGCGTACGACTGACCTGATAACTCAAGGCGATTTCGGATTCGGTAAAACGTTCACCCGGCATCAATTTGAAATCAAAAATATCGTTTTTTATTTGCTGGTAAACCAGTTCAGACAAATTGTCTGAACTTGAACCTGCACGTGTCATATTGGGCATGTACTATTCCATATAAACCAAAGGTTCACCGCTATGAACGGTCTGTCCAGCCCGACAAATAATGGCTTTGACAGTACCATCATCCGCAGCGTATACCGGTAATTCCATTTTCATGGCTTCAATGATAGCAATGGTTTCCCCTTTTTTCACAATCTGACCTTGTTCCACTAATATTTTCCAAATATTACCGGTCATCGAAGCATGTAGCGCTGCATAGGCGCTGTAGTCGGTCTCATCAGGTATTTCTGCAATCAAATGTTCTTGATGATCAATGCTTTCTTTCCATAAGCCGACTTCAGCGCTAAAAGCGTGTTGTTGCTGTGCTCTAAACTCGGCAATGCTGTCTTTTTCATCTTCAAGCAGTTGTAAATACGCTGCATAGTCAAATTCAGTGTCTTCAATTTGAATTTGTGCTTGACCATTTTCAAAGTCGGCACGCCATTGCTCTAACTCTGACTCAGATACGGGGAAGTATTTGATTTGATCAAAGAAGTTTAGGAACCATTCTTTGTCGCCAAACTGTTTGTTCTTTTTAAACTTATTCCAAATGGGGAGGGTGCGTCCGACCAGTTGGTAGCCTCCCGGAGAGTCCATGCCGTAGATACACATATACATGCCGCCAATGCCTACGGTACCTTCAGCGGTAAAAGTACGTGCAGGGTTGTATTTTGAACTTAATAGGCGATGGCGTGGGTCAATCGGTACTGCACAGGGCGCGGTGAGATAAACATCACCGAGACCTAAAATGAGGTAATGGGCATTAAAAATAATTTCTTTGACTTGCTCACGGCTGTCTAAACCATTGATGCGTTGAATAAAATCGACATTGTTCGGTAGCCAAGGTGCTTTGGCACAAACACTTTCTTGATAGCGTTCAACGGCACCTAAAGTTGCACTGTCTTCAAATGTCATCGGCAGATGAATGATCCGTGACGGGATCTTGATTTGGCTTAAATCTCCCATTTGCTGTTCAAGCTTGAGTAGAAATTCGATCAATTGATGCTGTGGAAGCGTGAGTCCATCGTATTTGATTTGCAGCGAGCGTACACCAGGCGACAGTTCCAATATGCCTTTAATATTGGCTGCACGAATGAGTTGCATGAGCTGATGGACGCGTAAGCGTAGCGCCAAGTCTAAAACGTTGTCACCGTACTCCAGTAAGATATAGCTGTCACCCGCTTGGCGGTATACCGTGCGTGGAGACACATCAGTTGCCTCTAAGCTGGCAAGGATTGCGGATGGTGGAATGTCATTGCTTGGGGGCTCAGAATGAAGCACTGCGTCGGCAAAGTTTTCGATCCGTTCAATTTGTTGTTGTTCTAAGGCATTGGCTTGTTCAACAGTTAAAGGATAAAAGCTGATTTTATCATCGGCTTTAAGCTGACCCACTTTCCAAAGTTCAGCTTTAGCAATAGTTACAGGGCAAACGAAGCCCCCCAGGCTTGGCCCATCTTTGGCTAAAATGACAGGAAAGTCGCCTGTGAAGTTAATTGCACCAATGGCATATTCACAGTCATGGACATTCGATGGGTGGAGTCCTGCTTCACCGCCATTTTCACGTGCCCAGCTTGGTGTTGGCCCTGATAGTCGGATGCCTAGACGGTTGGAATTGAAGTGTACGCTCCATTCGGATGCAAAAAACTCTTCAATATATTCGGGTTTAAAAAAGTCAGGTGCACCATGTGGTCCATACAGCACCCCAATTTTCCATTGTTTGCCATAGCTTGGAATCAGTGCTGAAGGTAAAGCCTGTGGTTCTTGTGTGGCTAAAGGGATATCGCTATTTGGATGGGTTGTGTTGACGAGTTTGATCATGTCACCTGCACGAAGCACGCGTCCTGCATGCCCGCCAAAGTTCCCTAAAGCAAAAGTCGAACGACTGCCCAAATATAGGGGGACATCGAGTCCATGACGAACGGCTAAATAGCTACGGCAACCAGATTCTACTTGTCCTAAGCTGAGTACTTGACCTGCGCGAAGGTGAATCGGTTGCCAAAAGGTCACGGGCTTATCATCCAGTTGCGCAGGGCATGGCGCACCTGTCAGTGCAATCACACTGTCTTGGTGGAACTTGAGGCTTGGGCCTTGCAGGGTGAACTCGAAACCTGCAGCGCTAGCATCATTCCCTACAATTTGATTGGCCAATTGAAAAGCATAGTCATCCATAGGACCCGATGGTGGTACACCGATATCCCAATAGCCAACACGTCCCGGAAAGTCCTGAATTGAGCTTTGCGTGCCAGCTTGGAGTACTTCAATCACATTCGGTACGTAGTCAAAGTCATCTAGCAAGCGTGTCCAGATTTGCATTTGTGCAAAGCGTTCATCAGAGATCACGCTATGTGCATAGTCTAAATTGGTGCTGATGCCATTTAAACGAGTTTGAGAGAGCACACTTTTTAGTTGCTCAATGGCTTGTTCACGGGTGTCCGCATGTACGATGATTTTGGCAATCATTGGGTCAAAATATTGCGAAATTTCTGTTCCTGTTGAAACCCATGTATCAACACGACAATTGTCTGGAAATACAACTTCGGTCAGTACACCTGGGCTGGGTTGGAAGTTTTTAACTGGATCTTCTGCATAAATACGCACTTCAATTGCCGCACCTTGCGGTTGGATGTTGCTAAGTGCAGTCCAATCCAGTGTATCGCCCGCAGCGACTTTAAGCATGCATTCAATCAGGTCTAAACCCGTCACCATCTCAGTGACAGGATGTTCCACTTGTAGTCGGGTATTGACCTCAAGGAAGTAAAATTCATCACTTATAGCATCATAAATAAATTCGACCGTACCTGCACTGCGATAATTGACCGATTTGCCGAGTTCAACTGCTGCTTGATGTATTTTTTGACGTGTGGCTTCGGGCAGATGAGCAGCAGGGGTTTCTTCCACCACCTTTTGGTTACGACGTTGCAATGAACAGTCGCGTTCACCCAATGCAACCACTTGACCTTGACCATCACCAAAAATCTGAACTTCGACATGGCGTGCACGGTCAATAAAACGTTCTAAAAATACGCCCGAATCTTTAAAAAATTGTGCGCCTAAACGTTTGACGCTTTCATAAGCTTCAACTAAGGCTTGTTCATTATCACAGCGGGTGAGACCAATACCACCACCGCCTGCGGTGCTTTTCAGCATGATGGGATAACCAATCTCTGTAGCCGCAGAAATTGCTTCCTCTATGCTTTCAAGTAACCCTGTCCCTGGTGTCATAGGAACCTGTGCAGCAGCCGCAAGTTCACGTGCACGGTGTTTTAAACCAAACTCTAAAATTTGTGTCGCGGTTGGCCCCATAAAGGCAATATTATTTTTCTCACAAGCCTCTGCAAATTCAGCACTTTCTGATAAAAAGCCATAGCCTGGGAAAATAGCTTCAGCCCCTGTTTTTTGTGCGGCTTGAATCAGTTTTTCAATGCTTAAATAAGTGTCAGATGGTTTTAAGCCGTCTAAAGCAATGGCAATGTCCGCGTCTTTGACATGTTGTGCGTAACGGTCACTGTCTGAATATACCGCTACACTAGTCACCCCCAGTTTTTTTAAAGTGCGAATTGCACGTACGGCAATTTCGCCACGGTTTGCAATCAATACAGTTTTAAACATTTTAAAATTCCTAAATTTGACTAAGCTTGTTCTACTTTTGAATTGTTACGGTGCTGGATATAGGCGCGCCAACCACCAAAGTGACTGATGTTTTCGGCATCGTTTAAGCCATAAGGTTCGCAAATGAAACCTTTCACCCATCGACCGTCTGCCAGTTCGACATTGCCCATGCCCAGTGGTGTCGGAATCTCTGCGACAAATTCTCCAAAGCGAGCGGTGGGTACATCCCACAGTTCAACAATGATCTGCTGACCGTGTTCATCGACTCGGGCTAGACCGGGTTTAGGTGGGATCGTGCCATTCAGTGCAAACAGGGCATAGTGCTCAGCGGTATGTGTGGTTTCCACTAGCACAGCATTACGTGTAAGCAATTGGAAGTTCAGCGGCATTCCTGTCAGGTGCGCCCCAACCACAGCAACACGGATATGATGTGGAGAAACTGTGTGCTGTAGCTTTGGAGTAGATGCATAGCGGTCTAAAGCCCCCAGCTTTAAGTTCAAATGCGTCTGCCAAATTTTTCCAAATTCAATCAGGGCTTGGTCATACCATGCAGGTGCAATTAGGCTGATGCCGAAAGGTAAACCGTCGGTGCGGAAACCTGCGGGCAGGGCGAGGGCACTTAAATCGGCGAGGTTGGTAAAATTCGTATAAGTCCCAAACTCAGAGTTCAGACTAATCGGTGACTGTTCCATTTCCGCAAGGGTATGAATGGTTGGAGAGGTGGGAACAATCAATGCATCAAATTGGGCCAAAGTGTCTTGAATTTTTCGGCTTAATTCTTGCTTTAAGTACTCCGCGTTATAGGCATCAACTGCACTAAAATCATGACCTTTTTGAATGATTGCACGTACTGTCGGATCGAAAACCTCAGGCTGCTGCGCCAACAACTCGGCAACCGCTGCGGTACGTTCTGCCACCCATGAGCCTTGATAGAGTTGGGCTGCTAATTGTTCAAAAGCCGAAAAATCAATTGCAGTAATTTCAGCACCGAGAACTTTTAACTGTTCTACAGCCAGTTGGAAGGCATATTTAGCTTGGTCATCTCCAAAGAATTCCAGTTTTTGGGGAATAGCAAAATGTGGCTTAGTCGAGAGTTTCACAGGTGCAGTCTTTGGATGCTGGCGTGAATAGCTATCTAGCGCATCGTAGTGTTCTACCATTTGGGCAATGGTGTCGGCGTCTGTTACCGTTAAAGCAAAAATCGAAATACAGTCCAAACTTTTACAGGCTGGGAGTAGACCACGATTTGAAAAACGACCTTTGGTGGGTTTTAGTCCAATAATATTGTTAAATGCAGCAGGAACACGGCCAGAGCCTGCAGTATCTGTTCCGAGTGCAAAGGGCACCAAGCCACGAGCAACAACACTGGCTGAACCAGAGCTAGAGCCACCACTGACATAGTCAGCATTAAACGTGTTACTGACTGCACCAAAGGGAGAGCGTGTCCCTACGAGACCAGTTGCGAATTGGTCTAAATTGGTTTTTCCTACAACAATGGCCCCTGCATTTTTAAGCAGGCGAATGGTTTCAGCATCTTGCGTAGCAACAGTTGTCAGGGCCTTGCATGCGGCCGTGGTGACAAAACCAGCAACGTCGATGTTATCTTTCACTGCAAATGGAATACCGTATAAAGGCAATTCTTTGCTGAGCTCTGTGGCTTGCTCTACTTTTTGCTTTAAGGCTTCAATTTGTTGGGAAAGTATTTCTGTCGTAGCAATTGAAATCCAAGCATGATCAGGTTGTGGTAATTGCGCTACATAGTCGATTAAATCTTCAAGATGAATATCTTGGTTGAGATAAGCGGTTTGCCATTCTTGAAGTGTCCAGCCAATGCATTTGTTCTGACTCATTTTTTGCATTCCAACTTGTATACATGATGGAATACAAAAATGCAGAATCTATGCCAATCTAATCAATTTGATTTATCTTTGGTTATAATTGTTATAAATCAATTGGTTGGGTTTAAGGTTTTGGTTTGATTGAGTGATTCTAAGTGTTTTTAGAGTTGCACCAAAACAAGCGCATAGGGGAGCTAATGGTGCTTTTTATGATCAAGCCTTGGGTAGTTTGACGTTAAACTATTTAAAAATAGGGTTTAAATCATATTCGTTTTTATGTGAATTAAAGGCAAAAGAATTGAGGTTAAAACATATTATAAAATAGGATGATTCAAAGAAACTATACACACTCAGTTTTTAATTTTTATGTATAACTTAATGTATTTGAACTATACCAAATCTGAAAAGTTGCAAGCTTCATTTAATTCGTGACTAATACAACCGTTGGAATGTGCAGAGATAATCAATAAATCACGCGTATAACTTATAATAAACTATTATTTTTATAATTTTGCATTCAGATTTTCTCATCTTTCCTGTGTAATTAATTCTATGCCATATATTGATATACATAAGCAGGCTGGATCTCAATTCAAACATCTGACGTGAATAGCTGGGTCTTTTTTTCGAATAATAATTGATGTACTTAACTTGTATTTATCCTGCATAAGGTGATGATCTAAACTGTCTGTCGATAGCAGATCAATTGCTACTATGTATAAGCTATTGGTAGTAGCCAACTGTATCATCTATGGGGGGAATGCCTATATTATCCTGATAAGCAACAGCTTCAAGAATTGCGGGTTATGTAGAAGGCTGTAATTGTTAACGGGTTAAATGAAGGTTGAGTAAATTGCAAACCAGTATGAAAAAAATAAAATTTTAGTGGTTTGGTATTAACTGAAAAACTTTAATATTTCTAGAGTGGATAAAGGAATGAATGGGGTTAAGCTGAATATGACTGGGATAATATCAAAACTATAAAAATAGAAACTTACAGATGGATCGGTCATTTATTGAAAAAAAGGCTCTGAAACTTAAAAAATCTATTAAAGTTACAAAAAATTAAAGAAAATTTTTGAGACTTTTGTACAATCAGCCACAACTTGAAATTTAATAATAACGATGCCCAATAATATTTATGCTGCAATAGAGCAATTTGGACTTAGTGCACAAAAACGTGCCATTCATATTCAGTTCAGCAATACTTCGCTTAACGAACAAGTATTCCTTCAGCGCATAGATGGAACGCATGAACTGAATGCAGGTATAGAGTTACAGCTCCTTTGCTTATCTACCTCCGCTCATATTCCGTTAAAACAATTTATTGGTAGTCAGGTGGCTGTCGATATTGTCACTGATAAATCAGAACTCAATCGTATTTCAGGCATCATCACCAAGGCGGATGTGGGGGCAAGCGATGGCGCTTTAACTATATACCGTTTAACCGTGGAAGACCCGACAGCCTTATGGAAGCATCGACGTAATTCTAGAGTTTTCATGGCGAAGTCTGTTGTTGATGTAGTTCAAACCATTTTTGCCGAGTGGCAGCAACGTAGTCCCTTATTTGCTTCAAGTTTGATTTTGGATAAAAGTGGTTTAAGTAAAGAATATGATGTGCGCCCATTCATTATGCAAGCAAATGAATTGGATAGTGAATTTATTCAAAGGCTGCTCTCTTCAGAGGGGATTAACTGGCTTATTGATGAGTCTCAGCTCAAAGTGTCCAGTTCAAGTGAACCCATTCAGCCGCAAAAACTTAGACTGATTGATGACAACGCCCAATATCAAAGTTTAGAGCGCCAGAATATTCGCTTCCATCGTAGCAGTGCTGTAGAAAGCAGTGATTCGATTACAAATTTGGTCGGGCAGCGTTCTATACAACCAACATCTGTGCATATTCAGCATTGGCAAGCAAACACTTTAGAAGTAGAAGAAGGTGCGGGTTCAGTTCAAAGCAAACATAGTCATAGTGATAATCAAGACAACGCCAGCCTAGGTTTAGAGCAAGCGTGGCATTTCTCACCTGCATGGATACAAGATCTTAAAGGTGAAGATGGAACGACCAAATCAGGCAATAGTCAGATAGAAAAGTTTAATCAAAATCTTGGTCACTATTACGACTTACAAGCCAAGCAATTTATGGCTACCTCGACCGTACGAGATGCACAAGTGGGTTACTGGTTTGAACTCAATGAGCACCCTGAAATTGATCAGCATAGTGGCTCAGACAAAGAATTCTTAATCACATCCAAAAAATTCTATAATCAGAATAATTTACCTAAAGATTTGACCGATCAAATCACAGCTTTGCTGAAACAAACCAATTGGCAACAGGTTGAAATTACAACAAATAATAAAGAAGAACGCCAAGCCAATCACCTCGTCTTACAACGACGTAATATCACAATTGTTCCAGAGTACAATCCGCTGCGACAACGGCCTATTGCATCACCACAACGCGCGAAAGTGGTTGGACCAAGTGGTGAAGAAATTCACGTGGATGAATGGGGGCGTATTAAAGTCCGTTTCCTGTTCACGCGTAGTGAAGACAATACTCACGATGGCGGTGCAGGTTCAAATGACAATGACACAGATTCTGCTTGGGTTGATGTGCTCACACCTTGGGCAGGTGAAGGTTATGGTGCACGCTTCTTACCGCGTATTGGTGAAATCGTAGTTATCGACTTCTTTGATGGCAATATCGACAGACCCTTTGTCGTGGGGCGCATCCATGAAGCACAACGTCATCCAAGCAAGTTTGACAATACAGGCAAATTGCCTGATACCAAAAAACTGGCTGGGATTCGATCAAAAGAGGTTCAAGGCGAGGGTTTTGGGCAACTACGTTTTGATGACACGACGGGTCAGATCAGCACCCAGCTACAAAGCAGTCATGGTGCGACACAACTGAACTTAGGGAATTTGAGCCATCCTAAAGAAACGGACACGAGTGAAGGGCGAGGTGAAGGTTTTGAACTACGTACTGACCAGTGGGGAGCACTCAGAGCTAAACAGGGTTTATTACTTTCTACCTATCGACAAGATTCAGCAAATGGTCATCATCTTGATGCTTCTGAAACGAAATCACAATTTGAATCTAGTCTAAGTAATTCAAAAGCTTTAAGTGAAGTTGCTAAAAATCAACAAACCGATCCATTAGAAATACTGGATAATCTAAAAGAGTTTATTGAACAAATTGAACAAGAAAGTGAGGCGAAGGCAAAAGCATTTAAACAAGCTTTAATGATATTGACCTCACCTCATTCGATTGCTCTGACTACAAATGAAGATGTTCACCTTTCAGCAGATGGTCAAATTGGTCACAGTGCAGGGGACAGTATTAATTTAAGTACCCAAAAGAATTTACTTGCACATGCACAAAGTAAAATCAGTTTGTTTGCAGCACAGGACGGTGCGAAATTCTATGCAGGTCAAGGCAAAGTTGAAATACAGGCTCAAGCAGATGGGGCTGATTTGATAGCACGTAAAGGTGTACAGATCATTTCAACTGAAGATGCCATTTACATTACCAGCCCTAAAGAAATTAAATTAATCGCTGATGGTTCGGAACTTAAGATTAATAGTTCTGGAGTCTTTGCAACAACTAGTGGAAAGTTTGAGGTTAAGGCGGGACAGCATTTGTTTGTGGGGGGGGCGAGTGTTTCACCTAATTTTCCAGCATTGCCAGCTCTAAATCTATTGCCCAAAGAACTGGAGTTAAAATATGTCTATGATGATTTAAAGCCAGTAATCCAAGCACCTTATAAGTTAATATTTTCTGATGGTACCTCTCAGGAAGGAATACTTGATTCAAATGGCTATGCTAAGGTTCCTATTCCTGGAGATAAAACACAATCCAAAGTTTATTATGGATTTAGTCATGTAGAGGCAAAGCCTGATAAAGAAAAAGTAGCTAATCCTTTTAAAGATAGGAAAGTTATGAGTGTCACAGAAGCAGAACAACTCATTGAACAATATAATCAACAAGAATTAGCAACCTTATTAGATGAATATTTTCCTGATGAGATTGAAGATATGATCAAAGGAGATGATATCGAATATGATGATCATATTAGTGATTATGAAGAACATTTAATTGCATCAGAAAATAATACAGAGGATGTACTGGAGGATGATGCAGAAGAAATTCTATTGAGCAGCGAGGATTCAACTTCTGGGTTAAGGCTAGGAGATGAACAATGAATACAGCTGTTGCAAGAACAACATCTCAAACAATGAGAGTCACTCAGAAAGGTGAGGAGTCGGCAGCTCAATGGATTAAAGGGGTACTTGATGGTAGTGGATCAAGCCCGGCACAGATTATTGTTGCTGTTGTGATTGGTTGTATCCCTTTTATTGGTCAAGGGGTAGACGTTGGGAATGTCATTGTTTCTGTAGTGAAGATAGCTGAAAAACCAGAAGAGAAAGACAACTGGTTTGATTTGGTTTTTAATCTTGTGGCATTTATTCCTGTCGCTGGAGACGGGTTAAAAATTGTCTTTAAGCAATTACGCTCAGGTAAAGCGATGGGGGCTATTTTAGATGCGATTCCAAGTAAAACCATGCGAGGGAATGTTGATAAGTGGTTTAGAAATGTAAACTGGAGTACCTATACCAAAGAGCTGCAAACGACCTGTAACAAGATTATTGATGGTTTAACTGATGTTTTTGATAGCTGGTTAACCAGAGCTGTATTGGGACAAGCCAGATTAAAAACTTTGGTTACTCAGTTGAAGCAAATGAAAAAAGTGGCCAATCAAAAAATTGATATGGTAATGAAAGAATTACAGGCTGCACACCAAAAAGCGTTAGGCACACCTTATCCTAATACAACAGCCCGAGCTTCAGTTGTGACGACGAGAGCACCCTCAACACCAGCAGCAAAGACTCCTAGACAACCGAATCAACAACCTGCGCCTCACACACCGCCAAATGGCAGTGTACCTAAAAATACTGGTGGAAATACGGCGAATGCTGGCACACAAAATAATTCAACCAAAAGAAAGCAAAGAAAGAGAAGACGACGTTCAAATCAAGAGTTAGGCTCTGGTGGTGAACATATAACGGATTACTACTATGTTAAGCGCATGAAAAGTCGAACTAAAATCAATTTCAATGGTGTGCTTTATGAATATTATGATAAAGGTCACAACGGGATTGATCATGTATGGCATAGTGCAAGATTAGGACATAAATACCGAGTAACCGACAGTAAGGCGACCAATGCTTTAAGTCACAGATCATTGATGACCCCCAAAGCTGCAATGATGGCTTTGAAAATGGGCTTAGATGTTTATATGGCTTCAGACGAAGACGATAAAGTAAAGCGTTCCGTAGGTACGACTGTGGGAGATGGCGTGCAAATGTCACATCTCTGGGTTTCTAGTAAAATCGAATCAGCAAGAATTATTCCTGCACATGATAGTTTAATTGAAGCTATTGAAGCTTGGAGACGAGTAGATTTTAAGCCATCAACAGAAAGAGTATTTAAAAATGGTAAAAGACAAACAATGGCTGTCCGTTGTCCTTATGATCGTAGTTTAGTAACTATTACTGGGGACAAATTTGATCATCATCAAAAATGTAAAGGACTTGATAAACCGAAGTGTACACGTACAGTGACAGCACATGGTATTAAATTGGAATTTGTTTTACCAAATGATATGTTGCCGGAGTAAGAAAGTTGAATAACCAAATAAATGATTTAAATATTGATTGGGAACAGTGGTTTAATCAACAAATACTAAATTATGGAAAATATAGAGATAGTTTCTTACAAGAAGATATGTATCAAAGGCGGTTTGATGCTTTTCTTAATGGTGTTTATTCAGTAACTGACGGTTTTCAAAAATATAAGGCAAATGCTAAATCCAGTAAAATGATGGCTGCTGGACATCAAAGAGTAAAAGATGTCTTAAATTTAATGTCATTACAGTACTCTGCTGGTGGAGATATTGCATTTATTCAGGAACTTTATCCATATCTTTTAAACTGGACAGAAGAATATGCCGAAATTCACAGTCAATATCATCAAAGCCCAGAGGCAGATGGTCGATATGTTTGGCATATCAGTTTAGGAACAGAAGACTATTGGTATATTGCTTTACGTCTGATTTGTTTTGGACTGTTGACTGGTTATGCGGATCAGATGGATCGGATTATGCCAATCATTGACTATGTAGAAGCAACGCCTGAAGGACAGGAAAAAGATGGATTAATTGAACGTTTAGTTGCTCCATTTGTTGCAGACCGTGGAACTCCACCAGATGAAGCAAGACGACATTTGCCTTATCGTAAGATGATTAAAGTGTTTAATGCTTCACCTGAACAGCGTCCAGCTTTAATGCTGCAATATCTAGAAGACTGGTATGAGGCAAGCCGTCGAGAACCTTACCATGATCAACATCCTCAACCAGACATAAGATCTGGAGTTAGCTATTATGGTTATTGGTCATGGGAAGCAGCAGCAATAACGTGGTTGCTGGATATAGATGATACGTCATATCGTGAACATCAGTTCTATCCAAAAGATTTGGTTGATTTTGCTCGAACACAGTCAAAAGTAGTTTTAGATGATCAACAATTAGAACGCATGAAAGTTAAGGGTGGAGAAGCTTGTATTAAAACAGGTTATTGGAGAACACCAGCACAACCAGATTTACGACAATACTTTAAACAAGGTGAGATTGTTCCTGCATTTATCGAGCTGGATTGGGGGGGAGTATATTGGTATTGGGATGGTGAAAAATAAGTTAATCATTTGAGAAAAGCCATCCTCTTTTGGATGGTTTTTTTACTTTTACCGAATGACATGCTGGAGCGTTAATAAATGTCCATACAAGTAAATGAGCAGACAATAGATTGGCAAAAGTGGTTAAGTTTAGAAATAAAAGACCCTGCTTTATTTAGAGATAATTTGCTTGAACAAAAAATGTATAGCAAAAGATTTGATACATTTGTGAATGGGATATATTCCGTAACGGATGGTTTTAGTAATTATAAAAATGAAAAAAAAATATGGTGGCTATATTGCGGCAGGTCATCAGCGTTTAAACGATGTCTTAAATTTAATGTCTTTACAGTATTCGGCAGGCGGAAGTCTTGAGTTTTTAAAAGAAATATATCCATATCTACTTCATTGGACAGAAGAGTACGCAGAAGCAAGCCATTTATATAATTTAAGTCCTGATGCTGATGGACGATTTGTTTGGCATATTAGTTTGGGAACAGAAGACTATTGGTATATTGCTTTACGTCTGATTTGTTTTGGGCTGTTGACTAGCTATGCAGACCAGATGGATCGGATTATGCCAATCATTGACTATGTAGAAGCAACACCTGAAGGACAGGAAAAAGATGGATTAATTGAACGTTTAGTTGCTCCATTTGTTGCAGATCGTGGAACTCCACCAGATGAAGCAAGACGACATTTGCCTTATCGTAAGCTGATTAACGTGTTTAATGCTTCACCTGAACAGCGTCCAGCTTTAATGCTGCAATATTTAGAAGATTGGTATGAGGCGAGCCGCCGAGAGCCTTATTATGATCAGCATCCTCAAACTGATTTAAGATCAGGAAGAGGTTACTATGGCTATTGGTCATGGGAAGCAGCAGCGGTAACGTGGTTGCTGGATATAGATGATACGTCATATCGTGAACATCAGTTCTATCCAAAAGATTTGGTTAATTTTGCTCGAACACAGTCAAAAGTAGTTTTAGATGATCAACAATTAGAACGAATGAAAGTTAAGGGTGGAGAAGCTTGTATTAAAACAGGTTATTGGAGAACACCAGCACAACCAGATTTACGACAATACTTTAAACAAGGTGAGATTGTTCCTGCACTTATCGAGCTAGATTGGGGAGAAGTATATTGGTATTGGGATGGTGAGAAATAATTTAATCATTTTAGAAAAAGCCATCCTCATTTGGATGGTTTTTTACTTTTACCAAATGATATGTTGCCGGAGTAAGAAAGTTGAATAACCAAACAAATGATTTAAATATTGATTGTGAACAGTGGTTTAATCAAAAAAGATTAGCTCATGAAAATTTTAGAGATAATTATTTAACAGAACTAGATTATCAGGAAAGTTTTGATGAATTTTTAAATGGTATTTATGCGGTAACTGACGGTTTTCAAAAATATAAGACAAATGCTAAATCCAATAAAATGATGGCAGCGTGTAGAAGACGTATTATTGATGTACTGGATTTAATGTCATTACAGTACTCTGCTGGTGGAGATGTTGCATTTATTCAGGAACTTTATCCATATCTTTTAAACTGGACAGAAGAATATGCCGAAATTCACAGTCAATATCATCAAAGCCCAGAGGCAGATGGTCGATATGTTTGGCATATCAGTTTAGGAACAGAAGACTATTGGTATATTGCTTTACGTCTGATTTGTTTTGGACTGTTGACTGGCTATGCGGATCAGATGGATCGTATTATGCCAATCATTGACTATGTAGAAGCAACGCCTGAAGGACAGGAAAAAGATGGATTAATTGAACGTTTAGTTGCTCCTTTTGTTGCAGATCGTGGAACTCCACCAGATGAAGCAAGACGACATTTGCCTTATCGTAAGCTCATTAAAGTGTTTAATGCTTCACCTGAACAGCGTCCAGCTTTAATGCTGCAATACCTAGAAGACTGGTATGAGGCGAGCCGCCGAGAACCTTATTATGATCAACATCCTCAACCAGACATAAGATCTGGAGTTAGCTATTATGGGTATTGGTCATGGGAAGCAGCAGCGGTTACTGTTATATCAAGAATAGATGATAGTAGCTATCGAGATAAACCTTACTATCCTAAAGATTTGGTTGATTATGCTCGAATTCAATATACGTCTTTAGATCAACAAGGTAATACTATGATCAAAGAATTACGATAATTTGTTTCTAATAAAAAAAGGCTGCAAATAGCAGCCTTTTTCTATGACAACATATGTGTCGCGTGACCGTCATGCGACACATTGTTTGTCATTTTTCGTTTATTAATATCAATAACTTAGATGTTTTTACGACGCATGATGACATTGATTAGCGACACATAAGTTGTCATTTTTCTAGTTTTGCGACACATCCTCTGTCATTTTCGAAAAGTAACTTTTATTTATAACTATTTTTATTAGCTGAACTTACTTTGTATAATTCATTAGTTCTTATAGCCAGGAGCAAGAAAAACACTATTAACATCATATAAAGCTACAGAATTTCTTAACCAAAGATGAAATTCTTTTCCAATTAGGCAGTGATCAGTTGAGCAGTCGATATTCCATAGACGTAACCAATAGCCAGCTACAGCAGCTCTTACTTCTACTACTTTTACACCATCTTCCATATTATAGTCATACATTAATGTTTCAGGGCACTGAACATTTTTAGGGTTAGGGTGAGGAACGAGTTCTAATCTAACAAGTCGATTCCACTGACTATCCTGCGACCTAGATTCATTTTTTTCTACTTTTATTTTGGTTTCTTGCACATTCTTAAATCGTGTTAAAACGAAGTCAGCAAATCTACATTTTTCATAATCATATGCTCTTACATGCCATCTTAATCCATTATCGATTAAAGAATGTGGTGCAAGTTTTTTTTTGGAGAAACCATTATCTACTGAAAAATATTCAGTCTCTATAATTGTGTTACCCAAAATTGCTCTAGTTATTTTTAACAGAACATCTAAATCAGGCTCAGAAAGTCTTGGAGGTGATTGGATAGAGTCGAATTCACTTAGCCCTATAGTCTTTGAATTAGTACTATTTCTTATGAAGCCTACTGCTGTTTTAAAATTGATTGGGAAATGAGGAACGAACTCATGCAAATTAATTTCATAATGCTTTTCAACTTCATTAAAACTCAAATTGTTTGGGCATAAATCTTTATACTCTCTGAAATCCCGAGTTGCGGCTGGTAATGATATATCAAATTTTCTTGTTAGGTCTGATCTAGAGCACCAGCCTTTGAATCTTAAAGTTAATTCTATAAATCTTAGTCTTTCTTCCAAGTTTTTATTAATTTTCTTTTCTTCCATTGTATAAAACCTCTGTCATTACTAAATAATTATATACGATCATTACTATCTCATAAAATAATCAAAATTACCACTTGACATGATCAAAATGATTATGTGATCATGGGTGGTGGTCAAGAATTGTTCTTTAACAGTTGTCAATTGTTGAAAGAGTGAATTGAAAATTTTGTAAGTAAAGGAGGTACCATCTCATGAGTTAATTTATTTGAGCATTAAAAAAGCCCCAATGAAGATACATCGAGGCTTTAGTGTCTAGTTAGAGCAATCTAATTAAAAATTAAATTACAAGGTCTAAACGGTTTTCTTTTGGCGAAGATTATTATAACCGTAATAAAAGGACCTTGCCAACAAATAATGAAGGAATGACACAATGTCACAACATTCAGAAAATGGTAAAGGTAATCAAGACAAGTTCGTCAACATTATCGTCAATGCTCGTCCTAAAAAAGTTTATGGTGAGCGAATTAGTTATGAAGAAGTTCTAGAGCTGGCTTTCCCAGGTCAAGTTGATCCAAATATTGTATATACAGTCGCATATGTTGGACCACAAACAGCTGATGGAACTTTGGTTGCAGGGCAGTCAGTAGCTATTCGAAATGGGATGAAATTCGATGTCAATAAAACAAACCGTTCTTAATCCATCAGTACAGCGATTGATTGAAGACGGTTTTGAAATTGATATCCAGCGCCAGCATTTGCTGGTGCACTCTATTCCTTACCTCAATCAGTCACGTGAAGTAAAATTAGCGACTTTAGTTTGTCCATTTGTTGAAAATGGAGAAATTGAAACACAGCCTCAAGACCATACCATGTACTTCAAGGGAGAATATCCCCATGATGCAACTGGTAAGGAAATGTTTGAGGTTGTAAATAGTGAGAGAAAAATAATTCTATTTGATGATTTTAATGTGGATTATTACTTATCAAATAAGCCAAATGGTCAATCTTTTACTAATTTTTATGACAAGGTAGTTCATTATCACACGTTGTTCGTTAGCCAAGCTCGTGTTGTTGATGCAAATGCTGATGGTCGTACTGGTGTAGTACATGGTCAACGTGATGAACGTTCAGTATTTTGTTATCCAGATACAGCATCATCTCGTGTAGGAATTACAGCTATCACTCAGAAGCTAGAAGATTCTCGTATAGGGATTGTTGGTGTTGGGGGGACAGGAAGTTTTATCTTGGACTTGCTGGCTAAAACTCCAGTTCAAGAGATTCACTTATTTGATGCTGATAGCTTTGAACCACATAATGCGTTTAGAGCCCCTGGAGCGGCATCATTAGAGCAACTTCAAGCTTTTCCAAAGAAAGTTGAATATTTTCGTGAGATATATTCAGCGATGAGAGAGGGTATTTTTACTCATGATTACTTCTTAGATGAGCAAAATGTGCATGAATTGAATGAATGTACTTTTGTTTTTGTTGCTGTAGATAAGGGAATAGCTCGTCGAGTTATTACAGACCATCTTATTAAAAAAGGGATTCCGTTTATTGATGTGGGGATGGGGGTTGAGATAGCTAATGGTGTGGTCGGTGATCCACAATTACGAGGTACTTGTCGGGTTACTCTTGCGACTGATACTTTGAATAGTCATCTGTCATCACGACTAAATTTAGAAGATGATGATGAAGATGCTATATACCGAAGTAATATACAAGTTGCTGATCTTAATGCTTTAAATGCGGCCTTAGCTGTAATGCGATGGAAACAGTTTATGGGATTTTATCTTGATCAATTGAATGCCCATAATTTGAATCTGGTAATTCCTTTCCAATCATTGACACGTGATGATTGCCCTGAGGAATAGTAAATGGCAGTTAAAAATATTACACCAGTGTATGTAGAGTTTATTCCCGAAACTATTGAAGAGGGTAAGCTGTATATCAGTGAGGTTTATCAAACTGCTATTCATAAATGTTGTTGTGGGTGTGGTGAGGAGGTGGTTACACCTCTCTCACCAGTTGACTGGCAACTAAAAAAAGATATGAATAGGGTTTCACTTAGACCATCTATAGGGAACTGGAATTATCGTTGTAAATCACATTATTTTATTACGAATAATCGAGTTATTTGGGCTAATAGATTTACACAAAGGCAAATTACTAACATCCAAACAAAAGATAGGTTTGATAAACAAAATTATATTGCTAGTAAGAATAAGCAGGAAGTTAATTATTTACCAGATCGAGATAGCTGGTTATTGAAGCTTTGGAGATTTATTAAATCTTTCTTTAGGAATTAAGAATTAACTGATCCTGTAATTAAACTTATGTAAATACTGTAAAAATACTTTTACATTATATTAGATATTAAATTTAAGAAAGTTATTTTCTATTAATGAAAATATAAAATGAGGGTTATGTGAATTTTACTGTTTTTTTATTGCAGAAAATTAAGCTAATTGTTGATAACAGTGGGTTTATTGCTAAGTTCACTATAGGTATTGGTATTTGCCTCATCCTTATATATTTTTGGCATATTGATTACTTTCCTACGGATTTATCATTAGGCGATGGCCTTTTATTTTTCTTAATTACAATAAAATTTTTATTTGTTTATGTGTTTTTCCTAGGGTTACATTATGCGCTGGGAAGTGTTTTTATATTTTTTATAAAATTGGTTCGAAGTTTTCTAAAACTTATATTGTCCTTTAGAACGTGGAGCTTTATAAAATTAAGAAGTTTTTTCTTAACCAATATTGAATTTCATAGTCTTACAGATACGATAGGTAAAAGTGCTTTAAAAATTTTAGTTTATTTTTTTAGTTTTATTTTTATTTTTGCTTTCTATGATGGTAAACCAATAAACCTATTGGTAATGGTTTTTTTAAGTATTCTTTTAAATATTTGTATTTGCCAGTTTATAGATGATTGGAAGAGTAATAAAAAATTACAAGATAATGGGGATGTTAAGACCAATATAAGGCTTTTGATGATGATGCTTTATATTTTAATTTTCCCTAGCTCTTTGTATTTTTTTTATGCTGAAAAGACGAAAAATATTTTTATTAATATTGCACTAGGTTCTGTAAGAGAAGATGAGAAAAATAGCTTAATCTATATTAAAACAGGGTTTAAAGATTTTTTTCCACAGTCAAAACATGGTGAAAAGAAGGGTGAATACATTGAGATAAAAGGAAGTGAAATTCTCTTAAAAGGAGTTGGAAAGAATGCTTTAATTCAATATACAACTAAAATCAACAACAAAAATGGAGGTGAAGTTAAAATAAAAGTTAAAGTTGAGATTCCAAATGAGGCACTTTTGATTGTCAGAAGATCCCAATACAAAGAATAAATAACATATTAAATGGTACAGATTTTGTTGCTATTTATTCTTTAAACAATCGTTTATTCTGCTTGCAGTAAAATCTTTCTGTAAAGGTTGTGAAATGAGTGGTAATCGACGAATCGGCGCGAATGTAAATGCTATAGAACAACAGCAGGCTTATCAATCAGCTAAAAATAGTCAAAACAGAAAAATGACCCTTGAGGAAATTGAAGCCAAATTATTAGCAAAGTGGGATAAGAAGGTTGCACTACAAAGCAGAATCCTTGAACTAGAAAGCGAATACCAAGAAGCTAAAGAGATACTCGATGGCTGGTACAATAAAAGTAATCCACTTTATGAAAAGCATAAAAATTGTACAGAAAGTTTAGCTACTAGAATTGATAAGTTAAAAAAGCAGTTATCAGAAATGGCTTAATATTATATTAAGCCAAAATATACAGCTAAGGGGGATGAACTAGGACAATTTATTTTGAATATTTCAATTTTAAAATATCTAATTTTTTAAAAAGTCGAATCTTGCTTTTAGTCTTACCATAGTAATAAGGCTCGATGAGCCCCTGATTTTGTAAGTTAGTGATATGAGAGTGACGCATACTCAGCATTAAACTTGCCTCAGCTCCAGTAATGAATTCTTCTTTTAGCTTCAATACTTTAGTTAGCTCGCTCTTATTGATAAGCTTCCAATAAATTAAATTCTCGATATTTAAAAATCCAGTTTCACACCAATATTTTTTCATCCAGTTAATGGGACAATTCAATTGCTTTGCTGCATCTAAGTAGGGGATATATTCCTGGCTATTTAGTTTGTTCTTAAGATTAAAAAGCGAATCAGCTTTGATTTGAACTGATAAAGGATTGTTCTCATCTTTGCTAAGAATTCCTTTTTGGGCGAGTACGGCAACTTTATTGGAGCTAATTTCTAAGACAGCAGCAGCATCTTTTAACGAGTAGTAATCCTTACTGGTGGTTATAGATTTAAACTTTTCATTTTGCCTACCTGTACGAGTTGGATAGTGTTGAATCATGTCTATATCGTTTGAACTGATAGATTGAAGATCTGTTTTTAAAAAAATATTAATTGGTGTCGAATCAGTATGGGGACCATGAATAGGCATAATATTTAATGATCCTAATTTTTCCACGAGATTTGTAGGATTTACCCTAAGCTGTTTAGCTAATGGTGCAACTAGCATGTATTTTCTCTGGAATTCATGAAGCTTTTGCTTTGAGTATTTTCCTGAGCTATCTATAACTTGATAGTTTTTTTCTGAATCAAACCAACCCACCTTTGCTAGTTTTCTAGCGGTTTCATAATTGATTTTTAAAATTTCAGCAATCTCTTTTAAGCCAAAGCTTTCATTAAAGATCTGAAACGAACCGTGAGTATCGAATGTGGATTCAACTTCGGAATCCAATCTGATAAGAAAGCGTTCGATATCTATGCTTGAGATATTTCCATAATAAAGTTCTTTTTTACCAAGCTTTAGGTAGTCGCTTTCTATCAATTTCTCAAGTTCAAAACGAGAAACTTTTAGGATGCGCTTTATCTCATGATTTCTCAGTTTTCTAGCAATACTATTTTTACTAATTTTGTATTCGTTAGCATTTTCCTCAACAACTTTGATGTGTTTTTTGAAAAAACGCTCATACTTTAAAAATGGTAATAGTTGAATCCTAGGATGAGAATTACTACTTCTAGCATTGATCAGAGCACTTAGTTTTAAGGCCGAAATTTCAGGTTTTTTAAAGTATTCATGAACTTTAAGAAATATTTTCAAATTAGTATTTGATCCATCTAACTTGAAGAATTCGTTAAAAGCTTTCCAACAAGCTGCGAACTCTTTAAATAGTTTGTTGGAGTTGAAATTAAGGACATCTATAAACCAGTAAATGCATTCAATAGATTTAGCCATCACTATTGGGGCTTTATTTAATTCAAAACCGCAGTTTGCACATTTTTTAACACCAGCTCTTGATCTAATCGGTTTCTCACAATGAGGACAAGCCTCAATGAGAAAGCAAGAATGTATTGGACATGCATATATAGGCTTTAGCATCCATACTTTCCTAAGATACGCATTCTCTGAAATACAAATAGGGCAGTAACGTATATAGTTTAACTCTAGTAGCTCATGGGTTACTTCAATTGCTCCAATTACTCGTGGAGATCTATTAGTAGGCCCTGATCTTTCAAATGCTAGAGAGGCATAAGAGTTATCAATATTCAATGCTTTCAAAACCAAGTGAAAACGGGTTTCATCAGCAAGATGATAATTCATTGATTTCTTAATGATGGATTGATAGTTTTCTTTGCCAACTAAATTAAAGATTGAGCTATGTGCATTAAGTTCAGTAGTCCTTAATAAGAAACTTATCGGTGATTCATCTTCATATGGAATAGCTTGTATTAAAAGAGTATTTTGCATGATTTTATTTAATTCATTAATGAAGTGATCTGTGAGATGTTCATTTCAAAGGGGTTTTTATTTTGCTTACTAATGTATAACGTAATACCTAATTCCCAGGCGTAACTGAAATCATTCGAATTAATGATTTGTCGACCATCGCTTAAGGCATGCGTAATACTCTCTCGAATAAGGCTCATGATGTATGAGTGATAGCCTTTCGTAGCTAATTGAATTTGCATGCCTACGAGTTGGCTATCAAGTGCTGGTAAGAAAGAGATATTTTGCTTATGGAGTGTTCTTGAAACTTCAGCAAGAAATGCAAACATGCTTCCGCCCTTTGAGGGATCAACAATTAATGGGTTGAGGTGGTAAATAAAGGGAAATCTACGTGCAATTTGGCTATCGATTTGAAGTAGCGGTACAAACTCGGGTAAACCAACTAAACAAAAACTAATTCCAGTTCTATTCACTAAGGTTTTAAGCCAATTGCCTGTAGTCCGATTCATTCTTGTTGAGGTAGGTTTACGCTCGAATAAATGGTGGAATTCATCTAAGAAGATAAGCTTAGTTTCACACTGTTCAAGTAAGTGAATAAGTCTGCTTGTCAGGTATTCAGTTGTCCCATATCCATTTTCACAGGTAAGATCACCAAGCTCTTTGAGCATCATTATGGCTAATGACTTCACTGTAGCAGGTGAGGGTACTTCGACATAACATACAGGGATGATAGATTTCTTATGATCCTGTTCTATTCTTTCTGTACATGGCATTAGACTTAAGATTGCTTTGCACAAGGTCGTTTTACCTAGTCCTCCTTCCGCTAGTAACATACTTCCTACAGGTTCACTAAAAGAGATACTTCTTTTGACACAGTCCTGTATGCCAGTAAAAGCTGCCATAAACTCATTGGAAGTTATGACAATATTGTTAATAGATCGAATTTGTTCAAATCTATTTTCAAATTTTTCCATGTTTAATCACCTCCAAAGAACCAAATTGATTCGCAGGTGATGATGTATTTTTAGATGTAACTGATTGTTCTAAAATTTCGTCTTTTTCAGAAAACAATTGATCTTCAAGCTTTTTAAGCTGTTTTGGAAGTTCTAGAGTAAGAGGCTTTAATCTTGGTTTCTTTCTCACGAGATTACTTTGTATTTCATGCATCAGTTTATATAGATGATATAAATCTGACATTTGACCAAGCTTTTGCCTATCCGATTGAGATTGAAATTTTTTTAGTTTTTGAACTTCAAGGTGAGTTACTCGCGATAAACCAAATGTATAGTCTTGATTTGTTGAATCTGCTTGAATGACCACATCTTTATTATAAGGATCAATGACATAAACTTCATTTAAGTTTAAATCATCAATAAGTACAGTGACTTTCTTTATGCCTTGGGCTTGTAGCGTAGTGAGTGCGTGTGAGCAATAACTAATACCATCTATATTGACTTGACCGTGATTAATGCTTCTTTCAATAGGTCTACGACATAAAATTTTTGCATCTATTTCAGTGAAAAAACTGGGTCGAATATCCTCAATAGCATCTTGCCACATAATGAGAGGTGAGCGACCAGTCGTATGGTGAATAGATTTATGATAAATCTCATGAATCCATGTATTTATATATTGTTTTAATTGCTCTAAAGTTAGTTGAGCAACTTTACTTGAATTATATTCACCCTTATCTATTGGATTTGAGAATGTTGTTCCAGGAAGTTTTTGCAGAATTCCATGGGTCAACGTACTAAAAAAACGTTCGATATGTGGTTTATTATTTGGTGTACCAACTTGTGAAGGGGTTAATGTGATTTTCAGTTGTTCACATACTCTATTGAGTGAGTTGTTTTTAAATTCAACCCCATTATCTGGAATGATAATACTAGGAATTCCTCCTGGCAGCTTTTGATTTGGCCTCGTAATCATGTCCTTAATAACTTCTAATGTTGTAGCAGCACTAGGGGGATACATATTAATATAAGTGCCAACAATTGCTCTTGAATAAACGTCAATTGCACAAGCAAGAAATGGTCGTCCTAAAGCAATCTTACTCTTTGGATCGACTATAATAATATCGAGATAATGTGTATCGATTTCGACCATATAAAGAGCAAAAGGGCTAATGATACTTTTGCCAGCAGCTTGAAATTTTCTCTTCGCTACTCGGGACCCTTTCTTTATTTTTAATTCAATATAAGGGTCCAACTTTTTGATATGGCGTTGAATGCTTCTAAGTGTTGGTAATTGCTCTAATGGAATACCTTGTTCCATGAATCGACCAAGCATATAGGCTTGTACGTCTCTACCACTTCTGTATTCGGGCTTTAAATAAACCTCATTGATTGCTTGATTCAGGATTTGGTATACCTCAGGTGGAAATCTTAAATGATGATTGCCTTTATATTTATCTTGTAAGCACAGCTTATTTTGCGAAAAATTCTTATATTTAGTAATCCACCTTGCTACAGTACGGCAGGAAGGAGGGTTGGGATCTTTAATTTCAGTGGAGATTTGCTGAATGAGTTTTGATAGATGTTGAGGGCTCGTCGGGGATTTTAGAACTTGAAGTGCACTAATGACATAGCGCTCTTTACGGTGTATTTCTGAGTTATATTTAGGGTTGATCATCAGCTTATTAGGTGCAAATATGCATAGAATTTCACCGTTTTTGTAGCGGTTATCAAATTCATTAGGGGTTATTGAAAATGACTTTCCACCAGCAATTGCTGCATATCGTATGGAGTTATAGGTTACAGAGCCAATTTCAAAAATATAATCGGGATGTTCTTTAAAATAAAAACGAAAACCTGGCTGTGGGATCAAAAGTGAGTTATCCATGTTAATAGGCCTCTCTGCTTTTTTGTTTGTCTGTGCTAATCGCAATTTTTTGATGAAAAAATAAATAATCTGCTAGTTCTTGTTTGAGGCCGATTGATTCAAGAGTTCTATAGGCTTGATTTGAGTTATCAAATTCTTTGAGCTTCAACTGATCTATAGCGTAATTGATTTCAAAAGTATTCCAGTTGAATCGATGTCCTCTTTGATACCAATAAAGTAATTGGGAAATCTCTGATTCACTTGGTAAGTCGGTGTGGTCTATTAGCTTAAAAGTAATATCAATTGAGTGAAGTAGATCTGAGAGTATTGCAAAGCGGTTTAAGTCATCTGCTGATAATGATGCTATGGATGGTTTTACTTCGTGGACCTCATAACAACCATCGTTGGTTTGAACCAAAAAATCTGGAAAACAATACTGTTTATTTATAAGTAAAATTTTTAATGCTTGTGAGCGATAATTAATGATGTTTTGATCTTGTTCTAAGCGAATCGCATGAGCAAGTTCAAGACGGCTTTCTAGTGGTATCGCACCACAACACTTTTCACTGGGGAAAAGAGATGTTCGGCGACCAAAAGCACCTTGATGGATTTTACGTTGTCCATGAAGTGTAGCTGCTACATTTGCCGTTGATTCAAAGGCAATCCTGATTTGTTCGAGGATGTTTGTTTGAATATCATTTTTTGAAAAAACTGTTTTATAAGACATATCTGTTCATCCAGAAGTAATCTTATTCTCATTAGATATTTGAGAATGAATTAATCTGCACTATTGCGATGGAATAGCGGTTACTTGACTGGTGACGATATAGAGAAGATACTATGATTCTCAGGTCTTTATATTCTTCTATATAAAGTCACAAACGGATCCTTTTTAGGGTCCGTTTTTTATTGATTTTTTTCTAACTGTTCATGAGCACTCCAAGGCAATTTTTGAATTTTGATAATTTAGTGTCTATCTTGAGAATCTAAAGATGAATTTCTTTGATTTGCTAGCCATGCAGCAACATCAGTTGCTAATGCAAATTTCCCTCGACGATTCGGGATACTAAAAACAGGAACAGGGACGGTTTTACGTGTTAAAGCTTGGCGAAAAGCTTCTGTTGATTTGTAGCCCAAAGCGATTCGTAGAGCATCATCTGCCATTAGGGGGCCGTAACGGTCAAATAGTTCTTTTTCTATTGATGCCGCATCAACTAAAAGGTGGATTTCCATTGAGTTCCTGGTAGTAACCTGTCACAACAAAAGCTTATACTTGGGTTCAGGGGTACACAAGTTGAATAAATTACTAAACTTTTTCCGAAAATATTTTGTTAAGCATTTGAGTTTTATCTATTAATTTTTATTTTTGCGGATTTTGTTTTGAAAAACGAAAATATTGGAAAAGTCAGAAGTAATAAGCGGGATAAGGTAGATCAGCTACGGGTATCCGTGTGGTATTCACATATAAAGCAACGCTTGGCAACAAATACACCGTCTCAAATAGCCAGAATAATTGAACCTGATAAAATTAGAGTTGTAGATGGATATATAACTGATAACGATAAGAAGTGGCGAAACTATAAGAATGGTTTGAATGTTCCTAATCCAAAGCTTATAGATAAAGCTGAATCAATTGTTCAAGGAAGCTCATTGATAATTAATCATGTACTTTGGCAAGCTATGAGGGGCTCAGTCGATATCGACTTACTGTTACAACAAAGTATTGGGAAACTGTCATGGGAAGTTCAGAGGGTACTTTATAAGTCGAAAAAATACGATTTTGATAGAAAATTAGTTGCTAACTTATCGTCTAAAAAACTGATGCAACTTGAGCGTTTAGCTGGATTAGATGCTTTAGCTGCACTTGTTATTTATCTACGTGTAGGTATCGTTGAAGGTAAGAGTATTTTAGAGATAAGTAGAGCAATTTATCGAACCTTACTTATTGTTTGCTCTAAATATCCATATTTTTATCATAGCGGAAGTTTCATCTTATTGATGAAATCATGCGTTTTTTCTTTAGTTGAGTCTAAAGACTCAATATTAGGTGAAAGCTGTAAAGAAAACTTTCTAATGGATCTACAAATATTAAGGAGCCAATTTTCAAAGATGGGGAATGGAAAATTGGCTGATTATACTTGGAAAGAAGAAGTTAGGGTCTCATCAGATTTTTTGGAGAAAGTCAGGTTTCATAATCTCTTTGAAGAATCACATATCATGACAGTAGAAGCTATCTAAAATCCTTTATATGTAAATTATCTGTGTAATAGACATGCGAGATTTAGATGAGATGAGAGAACCTTACATTTCTAGGCGTTTAGACAGTCTTTCTTCAGCATACATTTGTTTGAGAGCTAAATTTTCTTGTTCCAATTTATCTAAGCGAATAAGAATTTGCTCATTAATATCTATATAACTTGCCTTCCAGCGATAGAAAGTTGCCACACTGATTTTGTACTCTTCGCAAATCTGTTCGACAGTTGCACCAGCTAAATTCTTTTTAACAATACTGTTGATTTTAGCTACAGAAAATTTTTGCTTCACAGTAAATTCCTAAGGTACTGTTCATTAAATTTCTATAAACAGATAGGGTTAAAATAAAAATATCCTATTTTGGGATATTTTTAATTGTAACTGATATTGAGCCATGCGCTCAATACACGATCCTAGGTATCAAGACCTAATTAAAAAACTTATAGAACTCCGTGAGTCCAAAGATGTGACTCAGGTTGAACTTGCACGTCGTTTGAATAAGCCTCAATCGTACGTTTCCAAAGTTGAAATCTTAGAAAGAAGACTTGATGTGATTGAATTAATAGATTGGTTAAAAATTTTACAAGTAGAATTAAATAACTTCCTCAATTACTAAAATAAAGCTCTTTGTGTCATAAATTCTATTGAGGTTTTATGAACTTTATAAATAAGAAGAACTTTTACTGCTAGTACGACTTGACGATAAATTAAGTCTTTATTTTTGATATTATTCTATTAATTAAATATTTAAATAATTGGAATAGGGCTCCAAAATATGGAAAATTTACCAAAAGAGGGGCGTAGTCAAGAAATAGGTCGTTTGGCCGCAAGAGCATTAGGGATTAAATTGCCTAAATCCTGGATTGAAACCCCATTAGCTGGCGACACAGATTTCGGTATTGATTATACGATTCAACTAAAATCTAATGAAAACTACGTGAAATATAGTTTTTATTTGCAATTAAAAGGTACTACGGTTCCATCTTATAGCACTGATAAGACTTTTATTTCATATGATTTTAATGTTTCGACTCTAAATAGTTATCGTCAACAAGAACCTTTAGTAATGGTTGCTGTGGTTGATTTGAGTGAAAATGAGGAAGATCTGCCAAATTGCCCAATTTTTTTTTTTTGGTTAGAAGAGGAATGGTTTTCAACAAATGAACATAAGTTAAAGACTCAAAGTACTATTACGATTAGAATTCCTGTAAATAATATTTTACATACTTCTTTAGATGTTTATGAATATTATTCAAACAGAATTTTAGAAAAATTTGCAGTTACAGAATTAAAAAAGAAGATTCAGATTCCAAATAAGACTTCGGTGGAAAGCATTGAGCTATTCACAAACGCTATAGTTGAAAAACCATTAATATTGAAAAGTATTGAAAAGCAAAGTGAAGCTCCATGGATTGATAATCCTAAAGGAGAAGTATCAACAGATTTGAAGAATTGCTCAGATTGCTTATCAAATAATCGTATAAATGATGCGAAAGAAATCTTGAATAAGTTAGATCTTAAAAAGGATCTATTTAGTGCACATGAGTCAGCAGAATTCTATTACCAAAAAGGTAATATATTGTCTTGTGAAGGTTTTTTTGATGATGCCGAAACACACTTTGAATTAGCATATAAGCAAAATTTGAAGAATCGTTATCGTCTTGCCTACTTAGAGTCTAAATTTAAACTGGATTCCATGCCTTCACATGTTGAGCTTGAAAAACTTATTGAAGTTTTAAACGAACATGATTTTCAAGAATGTTCACTCAAAGCTAAATCGCTTGCAATTTTAGGGAGATCTCCAGAAGCACTTCAAATGCTTAGAAATAAGCATCCTAATGAAATCATGATGCAAATGGTTGTTTGTACTCTTGGTGAACTGTATGAAGATCTAGATAGTTTAATTGAAAAAAATATTGTTGATGAATTTGAAGATGAGCGAAAAAAATATATTTTTAATTCATTAGCAGCTCGAAGATACTTTCATAAATCGTCAAATCAGATAGGGGTGGGTGGGGATATTCTCCCTTTTCAAGGCCATCCGGACTACGATATTGATGGAATGAAATTATCTTATAGCTTTATCAAAAAAGCATGGAGTGCTGCTAGAAAATTAGGTTATCCACATGATGTGACTATTCTAATGGATATTAGCTGCTTAGTTTATGGATACTTTAATAATTTATCAGACTTAGGTTTCTATATTGAGGAAATTTTGGCTGAAAGACCTAACCATTCAGAAATAATAAGATTATATATTCGCATATTATTTAATATCAGAGAATATAAGAGAACACTAGAGTTAGTAGAAAAATTAGACACTTTAGATGTTGATGAATGTGGAATACAGATTCTTTCCTACTATCATTCTGGGAAGTCGAAACAATGTTTAGGTTTAATAGAGAAGTATGAAAGTATCCTATTAAGTTCCCCGAGAGAGAATACTCCAGCAATTTTTTGTATAGGGATTGAAATAGCTGAAGCAACTTTTCAAAAAGCATTAGTTGAAAGATATGAAAATATCATTAAATCATTGCCTAACGGAGAGGCTTTTATAGCTATTCAGAAGTTTGTTTCGGAATCAAACTTGGATAAGACTCGGGGCAAGGAAGTTGCTCAAGATTTATATCAAACTTACTTGAAGCTTGGTAAGCCATTCGTAATTGCAGAACAATTATTGTCCTATTTAGATCCTAAACATGAACAAACCGCAAACCAAATAATTGAACTTTCAGAGCATGTTTTAAGTGTAAGAGAACTTAGTAAGAATAGATATTTGGATTTAGCCCAGGCTTTTTTTACTACAGAACGATGGCAAGAAGCTGAGACCTTAGCTGAAAAAAATATAGCTAAAGGTATAGCTGTTTCTAGATGGAAGTTAGTACAAGCTGCTGCCCTACAAAATCAAGGTAAAGTTGGGATTGCTTATAAGACTATTAAAGATGTTATAAAGTCAGAAGATATAGGCAGAGAAGAACAAGAATTCTTTATTTCTTTATCTCTTTCACTTGGTCTAATTGATAATGTAGTTGATTTTCTTGAAGAAAACCTATCCAATTCAACTAATACTCAAAATATAATTTTAACTATTAGACGTCTTATCGCTGTCTATATTAATAGACCTGAATATGACTCAAAGCTTAAGACTGCAATTTTAAAATACGGTGCCTTAATAGACCCAACTAACTGCGAACAAGAAGGTGATTATTTACAACTATGTATGTTATATGCTCCTTTTGAAAGTGATGAACAAATTAAGAATTATCAAGAAAGATGTAATAAATATTTTGCTACCTTTCCTAATTCAACAGTTCTCAGACGAGCAAATGTAGATGCTGAGGAAGGAGCTGAATCTTTATTAACGGCTTTAAGGCAATTAACAGGAGTTACTGCAGAGCAAGAAGAACTTTGGGAGAGTAATAAACAAAAGTTAAGAAATAGGGAGCTTCCTATACCATTTTTCATGCGTGGACATTTTTTGCAGAATACACGAGATGTTTATACCACATGGGTATTATCAAAATGTTCTAAAGAGGAAGAGTTGGAGTTTAGAGTCATACATGCTCCTCAGATGGAAAAAAGTAAGTTCAAAGAATTGATTGATACTTCGGATACTATTTTATTTGAGGAAACATCATTATTAATTCTAAATGATTTAAATATGCTAGATGAATTTTTAAAAGTATTGCCAAAGTTTTCTATTATTGATTCAGTGTTTAAAAAGATAAATTTGAGTACTCATGAACCAATATCTATTAATGGTCAGGTATCTGGTTCAATTTTAAAAGCAATCCAAAATAATATAGAAAAATTAAAATTAATTAATGATGATGAGGCAAATTTTTTTAAATATGACTATGCTTTAAAGGATAAAGAAGGTTTACTGTTGACCGATGACTTATATTTGACTTGGTTTATACAGGAAAAGAATCCAAATATTTTATTCGGGAATGTTTTTAATATATTGGAATTTCTTTATGATAAAGATATTTTAAATGAAAATGAGTTCTATAAAAAAATAATAGATAGCTTTTCTCTTGGAATTATTGATATAAATTTAGGGGCGGATTTGCTTGGAAAAACTATTAACTATTATTTAGGTTTACCAGAGGTTTTAAGTTATGAGGATACTCATTTTAAATTAATTTTTGATAATTTGATTAGCCGAAATACTGATTTCAGGTCTAAACAAAAGTTATTTTTAGAAATGTTTAATTGTGTTGATATACATAATTTATCATCTGATGCTTTATTGAGCCTCATTAGTAAACTATTGGAATTTAATCCTTTAGTTGATCCACAAAAAATTGTTGAAACTTGGTTTATTTATTGTGGGTTGAGAAGAGAGGTAATAAAAGATATAGATACTTCGATAAGTATCGTACACGAAGCTTTGTGGTTTAAGTATAAAGACCTAATGGAAAAGTTGAACTCATCAACTTGTTCTTCTAAAGTATTATTAGATAATATAATTAGAATAATTAAAAGCTTAGATGGAAATATTAGCATACTAGCTTTTGATAATTTAACTTCTTGTTTTTCTCTGGACTCAAGTGAATATAAATATTTGGAAACTCTAATTTAGAGTTGGACAAAAAATAGAGCCATTAAGGCTCTATTTTTTTTGACAAACAATGCGTCGTTCTTTGACAAACAATGCGTCGTTCTTTGACAAACAATGTGTCGTAATTGACAAACCTTGTGTCGCGTGACGGTGACGTTTTACCTTACCAGCTCAACGCACCGCCAGTTTGATAGTCTGTTACACGTGTTTCGAAGAAATTCTTCTCTTTACGCAAGTCCATCATTTCAGACATCCACTGGAACGGGTTGCTCACACCAGCAAACTGCTCAGGCAAACCTAACTGAGCTAAACGGCGGTTACAAATGAATTTCAAGTATTCTTCCATCATCGCAGCATTCATACCCAATACACCACGTGGCATAGTGTCACGCGCATATTCGATTTCAAGCATCGTACCTTCAAGAATCATTTGAACGATTTCTTCTTGGAATTCAGCAGTCCATAAGCTTGGGTTTTCGATCTTGATTTGGTTAATCATGTCGATACCAAAGTTCAAGTGCATCGACTCATCACGTAAAATGTATTGGAATTGCTCAGCAACACCATTCATCTTATTACGGCGGCCCATCGACAAGATTTGGCTGAAACCACAGTAGAAGAAGATCCCTTCAAGAACACAGTAGAACGCGATCAAGTTTCGAAGCAAAATTTGGTCGTTTTCAGGTGTACCAGTTTGGAAAGTAGGATCACTTAAAGACTGCGTATATTTCAAGCCCCAAGCTGCTTTACGCGCAACTGATGGAACTTCGCGGTACATGTTGAAGACTTCGCCTTCATCCATACCTAAAGATTCGATACAGTATTGGTAAGCGTGAGTATGAATAGCTTCTTCAAATGCTTGGCGCAGAATGTACTGACGGCATTCAGGGTTGGTAATGTGACGGTAAATCGCCAACACCAAGTTGTTTGCAACCAATGAATCTGCTGTAGAGAAGAAACCAAGAGAGCGCATAACAATGGTACGTTCGTCTTCAGTTAAGCCATTTTCAGACTTCCAAAGCGCGATGTCATGGTTCATGTTTACTTCTTGTGGCATCCAGTGGTTTGCACAACCATCTAGATATTTTTGCCAAGCCCATTCGTATTTGAACGGTACAAGTTGGTTTAAGTCCGCACGACAGTTAATCATCGCTTTGTCGTCAACCTGTACACGTTGCGCACCCATTTCTAGTTCTTCTAGACCTGGAGCAACATCTAAGCTTTCTAAGGCGTTAGATGCTCTTGCCAACGGATCGGCTGAATTTGTTGATCGGCTTCGAGGGGTTGAAGCGGGTTGTGCAGTTGCCACATTCTTCTGTGGTTGCTCTGCAGCAGATACCATCTGCGGATTAGCCGCTTTTTGCGGTTCGACGGGCGCAGACTTGTGTTCAGGTGCAGCCGGTTTTTGCGAATCATCTTCGAAATCGTCCCAACTTAGGATAGACATATCAATTCTCTCTACGTTGCTTTATATCTTTTATCGACATCCAGCAATGCTGAGATGTCTTACTATACGCTTAATTTGTGAAAGCAAAATTAAGTTTTGCCAATCGTTGTTCTAAAACTGAGCATAGAACGTGATTCTCACGACTTATTTTGCTTTCGCTTTTTGCTTTGGTTTGCTTTTACCCAAAAGTAGGCAATCGGCATATAAAACAAAACCACAAAGGAAATCACCAAGGTCGCAAGACCTAACATATAGTTATGTGTCATATGGAGCATGGTGATTTCCTAGGTTGTCTTTAATTTTTTAATCTCCCTAAATCCCTCTTTTAAAAGAAGGACTTTCACACCTCAATAAGTTTGGTGTAATTCCCCTCCTTTTAGGAGGGGTTAGGGGAGGTTATTACTGACAAGCCTCACAGTCTGGATTGTCAATTGAACACGCCATTGGCACTGGAGCTGCTTGACCGAAGCCTTCATCTTCAGCAACCACTTCTGGTTTAACTTCCTGAGCAACTGCTGCAACAGGCGCTGCCGTTACCGTTGCAGGTTTTACTGCATTCAATGCACCAGTGTTAATGGTTGATTTCTCAGCAGAAGTTGCACCTAAAGCTCGGAGGTAATACGTCGTTTTCAGACCACGTAACCAAGCCATTTTATAGGTCAAGTCCAGTTTCTTACCGTTTGCACCAGAGATGTAAAGGTTTAAAGACTGCGCTTGATCGATCCATTTTTGACGACGTGATGCAGCATCCACAATCCAGCGTGGCTCAACTTCAAATGCCGTCGCGAAGATTGCTTTAAGCTCTTCAGGAATACGAGAAATCTTTTGAACTGAACCTTCGAAGTGTTTCAGATCATTCACCATCACAGAGTCCCACAGACCACGGTCTTTCAACGCACGTACTAGGTACGGGTTGATCACTGTGAATTCACCTGATAGGTTCGATTTTACATATAAGTTTTGGAATGTTGGCTCAATCGATTGAGACACACCACAAATGTTCGAAATGGTTGCAGTCGGTGCAATGGCCATAACGTTTGAGTTACGCATACCGTCTTTTTGAACTTTGGCACGTAAAGTGTCCCAGTCCAAACGTTGAGTGCAGTCAACTTCAAACATACGTTCAGGACGTGTTTTAGCAACAAGGTCTAGCGAGTCAATTGGCAGGATACCTTGATCCCACAGTGAACCTTTGAATGTCTCATAAGTACCACGTTCAACAGCCAAATCACTTGATGTTGAAATTGCGTAGTAGCTGATCACTTCCATCGATTCATCAGCAAAGTCTACTGCTGCATCAGAACCATAAGCGAGTTGCATTTCATACAGCGCATCTTGGAAGCCCATGATACCCATACCCACTGGGCGGTGTTTCAAGTTCGAGTTTTTCGCTTGAGGTACAGCGTAGTAGTTAATGTCGATCACGTTATCGAGCATACGAACCGCTGTTTTTACTGTACGTGCAAGCTTTTCACGGTCTAACACACCACCTTGAACGTGTTGTACAAGGTTGATCGAACCTAAGTTACATACCGCAATTTCATCTTTGCTTGTATTTAATGTGATTTCTGTACACAAGTTAGAAGAGTGAACTACACCAACGTGTTGTTGTGGTGAACGTAAGTTACATACGTCTTTGAATGTGATCCACGGGTGACCTGTTTCAAACAACATCGACAGCATTTTGCGCCACAAATCTTTTGCACGGATTTTCTTGTGCAACATGTTTGTTTCTTTCGCAATCGCTTCGTAGTGTGCATAACGCTCAGCGAATTCTGCACCCATTAAGTCGTGTAGGTCTGGTGTTTCAGACGGCGTGAACAGTGTCCATTCAGCATCTTCAAAAACACGTTGCATAAATAAGTCAGGAACCCAGTTCGCGGTGTTCATGTCATGCGTACGGCGACGGTCATCACCCGTGTTTTTACGCAGCTCTAGGAACTCTTCGATGTCCAAGTGCCAAGTTTCAAGGTATGCACACACAGCACCTTTACGCTTACCACCTTGGTTAACTGCAACAGCAGTATCGTTCGCCACTTTAAGGAATGGAACAACACCTTGTGACTTACCGTTTGTACCTTTGATATATGAGTTCAAGGCACGAACTGGCGTCCAGTCATTACCTAAACCGCCTGCCCATTTAGATAGCATTGCGTTATCACGCATAGCGCCATAAATGTCATATAGGTCATCATCAATGGTCGTTAAATAGCAGCTTGATAACTGTGGACGTAGCGTACCTGAGTTAAACAGGGTAGGCGTAGACGCCATGTAATCGAAGCTAGACAATAAGTTGTAGAACTCGATTGCACGTTCTTCACGGTTTGCTTCGTTGAGTGAAAGACCCATCGAAACACGCATGAAGAATAATTGTGGTAATTCGAAACGTACGCCATCTGAGTGGATGAAGTAACGGTCAAATAATGTTTGTAGACCTAGGTACGTAAATTGGTTTGAACGCTCTGGTTGAATCGCTGCGGCCAATTTCGCAAGGTCAAAGTTGAGAAGTTCTGGTGAAAGTAGGTCTAGCTCAATACCTTTCTTCAGGAAAGTTTCTAAAGCATCGCCTTCAGCGGTGTCTTCAGACAAGCCAAGGAAAGTTAAACCAGTTGCGACCAATTCATCACGAAGTAGGCGAGCTGTCACGTAGGTATAGTTTGGTTCTTGTTCGATACGGGTACGTGTTGCCATCATCATCGTGGTTGCGATGTCAGACGCTTTTACACCGTTGTAAAGGTTTTTAATGGTTTCATCGATGATCGCTTGAACATTGATGCCTTCTAAACCTTCAGCCGCTTTGGTTACAGTCGCTTCAAGCTTACGCATGTCAAGCGGTTGAAGCTGACCATTGGCGTCAGTGATTTGTAAGGTTGGGTGATGGTTTTCACCTGCTTGTTTACGAGCATCAGCACGTTGATCGCGGTAGATGACATACGCACGAGCAACTTTCTGTTCACCTGTACGCATTAGCGCAAGTTCAACTTGGTCTTGGATTTCTTCGATGTGAATTGTACCGCCAGAAGGTAGGCGGCGACTGAACGTATTTAATACCATCTCGGTAAGTTGAGAAATACGATCGTGGATGCGGCTTGAGTCAGCACTTTGTTGGCCTTCAACAGCCAAAAATGCCTTACCAATGGCAACAGAGATTTTTTCTGCGTCAAAGCTGGCAACATCTCCAGTGCGTTTAATCACCTGAATTTGACCAGGGGTTGAATTCGATACGCTCATGCTAGCATAGCTCCATTTTGTCATCTATTTTTATGTCTATGGACCGTTTGAACTGGGCAATTTTTATGCCACAGTGTTTGAGGTTTAAACACAAGACCTAGTGGTTTAAAAATTAATTGAACACAAGATACGGGAAAATTCAGGGTAGATCAATATTGACATTTTATTAAATATTTTGATCGATCTGGTCTCGAAAAGATCTCAAAAAGATCCCTTTTTTATGATTCTTGTATTAAGCCTTATTAGACAAGGCGATAGCATAACAAAGCTCGGTTTAAGTGCTTATAGATAACATTGTGGATAAGTTCAAAACAGACGAATGAGTGAGTTATAAACTGTTCAAACAGTGATTTGGTATGAAAAATCGCCATTTTGTAAAGAAACGTTTCTTTTGCTTTGGTTGGATATACAGCAAACGCGAGAAAGCGCTCATTTGGAGGCTAAAAAAATGTATAACAAAATGCTACTTTGATGTATCAGTTTGGTGAACAAGATCTTGTTTACAATGTAAACGTGTGTATATTGCAAAATATATCAGAGCGTATCCCTTGGATTTTAAAGGATACGTTAAGTCGTCAAAATAAAGGGGCACTCCATGAGCCAAGAAGAAAAGTTACCAAAAATTTTAATCGTAGAAGACGATGAGCGCCTAGCTCGCTTAACTCAAGAGTACCTGATCCGTAATGGTCTTGAGGTTGGGGTAGAACCCGATGGTAACCGTGCCATTCGCCGTATTATTGCAGAACAACCCGATATGGTGGTGTTGGATGTGATGCTTCCAGGTGCAGATGGTTTAACCATTTGCCGTGAAGTTCGTCCACATTATCACCAACCGATTTTGATGTTGACTGCACGTACCGAAGATATGGATCAAGTGCTTGGTCTAGAAATGGGTGCAGATGACTATGTGGCAAAACCAGTTCAGCCACGTGTTTTACTTGCGCGTATTCGTGCTTTATTACGTCGTACAGACAAAGCACCTGAAGATGAAGTTGCACAGCGTATTGAATTTGATGATCTGGTGATCGATAACGGTGGTCGTTCCGTGACTTTAAATGGTGAGTTGGTTGACTTTACCAGCGCTGAATATGACTTATTGTGGTTGTTGGCTTCAAATGCAGGTCGCATTCTTTCTCGCGAAGACATTTTCGAACGCTTACGTGGTATCGAATATGACGGTCAAGACCGTTCAATTGATGTGCGTATTTCGCGTATTCGTCCAAAAATTGGTGATGATCCTGAAAATCCAAAACGTATTAAAACGGTACGTAGTAAAGGCTACTTATTTGTAAAAGAAACCAATGGTCTTTAAGCCGTTTATTTGATTCGTTAAAACGGGACATTTTTAGTGTTCAAACACAGTATATTCTTGCGTATCTATGCTGGGCTGGTAGTGCTGGTCGCTATTGTTGCCCTCATGGGATATTTGCTTGTACAAATTATTAACTATCAGCGAGTGCAAGAATATCGCGAGTCTTTGACGGACGGGATTTCCTTTATTATTAGTGAAGGTGTATCCCGTCAGACCAATGCACAGCAAAAAGCAGACTGGATTTCAGATGCTTCAGATTTGCTTGAGCTGCCGATTAATATGATCCCTGCCAATAAGGTTGATTTGAGTCGTGCAGAGTTAAAACGGATCAGTGAGCGTAAAGCGGCTGTGCGTTATGATGCGCAAACGCAAGTGGCGTACTTGATCATTGGTCTAAAAGATGATCCGAAACATTTACTGTATATTAAAGTAGATAAGATTGGTGAGCTGCAAATGAAAGCACTCCCGATTTTTATCCTAGATTATCTGGTGTATTACCCAGGTCAAGAAGAAGAGTACTTGGAAAAAGTACAGAAACATTTCTCTTATCCTGTGCAGATTGAAGAAGTACAAAATCTGGCTTTAGAGTCGGAGCAGATTGGTCGTTTGCGTTTAGATCATAGCGTGATCTTATATCGTGATAGTGCTTCTGTGCGTGGTACCACCATTTCTATTGTGTCTCCACCTTTACCAAGTTCACCGAGCAAGGTTTTGGTATTGGGGCCTGTGCCTATTTTCAACTGGATGCCGTTTCAGCTCGCAGCAGGGATTACCTTGCTGAGCCTGTTTGTACTCAGTTTGGGGGTGTATGGCTTGCTTGTACCGATGCAGCGTAAACTGCGTGAGGTCAATTACGGTTTAAACCGTATGAAAGCAGGTGATATGACCCTACGTTTGCCTGTCGATGGCACGGATGAAATGGCCAGTCTAGCCAATAGCTATAACAGCATGTCAGACCATATTCAGCGACTTATCGAGGCGCAGCGCGAACTGATGCGTGCGGTATCACATGAGCTTCGTACGCCTGTTGCTCGGATACGTTTTGGTATGGAAATGTTGGCTGAAGAAGACGATTATGAATACCGCCTTCAACAAGTCGATATGATTGATAAAGACATTGAGGCTTTAAATACCTTAATTGATGAAATCATGACCTACGCCAAGTTAGAGCAGGGCACACCATCACTTGATATTGAAAACATTGTATTGTTTGAAGTCTTAGATCAGGTGGTGGTTGAGACGGAAGCACTAAAAACCCAGAAAGAAATTCATTTAAATGCTCCTCCTTTAACCTTAAAAGTTGAAGCTGAACGTCGTTATTTACACCGCGTGGTGCAGAACTTGGTTGGTAATGCGGTTCGTTATGGCGACCATCAGGTGCTGGTCAGTGGTGGTATTAATGACAGCGGTATGGCCTATGTTTGTGTTGAAGATGACGGGCCCGGTATTCCAGAAGACGAGCGAGAGCGCGTTTTTGAAGCCTTTGCACGTTTGGATGATAGCCGGACGCGAGCATCGGGTGGCTATGGTTTAGGTTTGTCGATTGTGAGCCGAATTGCCTATTGGTTTGGTGGTAGCGTTAAAGTGGATCAGAGTCCAAGTCTCGGTGGTGCACGTTTTACCATGACATGGCCGGCACATCGCTTTAGTAAGTCTAAAAAGAAGTATAGTGTTAAAGATAATACAGACTCAAAAAGCTAAGCATTAAAAAAGCACCGAATTTCGGTGCTTTTTTATTTTCTATGCTGACTTATTCTTGGATGCTGGCATCGGGAGAAATAATCTGCTTACCTTGTTTTAGGCTTTCAAGTGCATCTGCATTAAAGTCAATCAATAATGAGTTGTTTTGGGTATCTATGCCATAACGGCTAATGAGCTTTTGATCACCATTAATCGTTTCAATTTTATATTCATCCACAATATTCATAATGCCATCAAGGTTGGTGGTGGCTGAAGCTTTGTCTTGGCGAAAAAGTTCATAAATGTCGCGTAAATCAAAGATGGCATTATTGGCATCGGGGTGTTTACGAACATAAGTTTCAACATGGCGAATAAGCAACTGGGCAAATAAAAAATAGTTAGGTTTATGGGTGAATTCCAGACTCATGTGGTGCTCCTTATTCTTTGTTGTTGGTTGTTTATATCAATAGCACAAGAAAAAGCCAAGTGCATTAATTGATTGGGGTGATTTGCAAAAAAATACAAAAAATATGAGTGACTTAATCTACTTTTGTACTTTTTAAATAAGCAAAATGCTGCGGTTGCTGAGCTGAGTTTTTTAAACTGCTGATTGTGTGATTGTTATCGAAATAAGGCTGAAAAATGCTTTATAGGCTTTGTTTGAATGTCAAAATTTGGAAAAATAATAGAATAGTAGTGTTTTATTAGATAAAGCGATTGGTTTCGAAATAAAAGGGCTTTCATCGAAAAAATCTCAAAAAACGAAGAGAAATCATCCTAAAGACGAAGGTCTATAAGCTAGCAACTTACGTCAGCAATCGGGTACAATTGGCGGGATTAATTTTGTGTTTGGTGTATTTGAAGGCCAATACATGCATTCTTTGTTAATAAATTAGGCCTGCCAGGAGTTATCCCCGCATGAGTGCCATTACTCCATACGAATGGGCAATTATTGCCTTCGTGATCGGCGTTACATTTCTTTGCGTCTTTATGCTCACTGTCCCATTACTCCTTGGGGGTAAGTCATGGGGCCGTGCAAAGCAAGAGCAATTTGAATCAGGTGTGGTTGGTGCTGGTGGCGCACGTATCCGCCTGTCAGCAAAGTTCTATTTGGTTGCAATCTTCTTTGTCGTATTCGACTTAGAGGCGCTTTACCTTTACGCATGGGCTACATCGGTTCGTGAAGTGGGGTGGGTGGGTTTCACCACTGCAGCAGTATTTATTTTAGTTTTACTCGTTGGTTTGGTTTATGAGTTGTCTACTGGTGCGCTTAACTGGTCGCCTTCTGACAAACGTAAAGCAGCAGGGATTAAACCTAAAGTTGGTTCTCCAAATATGAATCTTGCAGAAATCACTCGCTTTAATTCAATTGAAGAGTTGGTTATGGACCCTACAGGTCAAATCCCAGCTCAATCATCTGGTCGTGTGAAAGATAAGTCACCGGCTAAATCGTCTGATAAGGAGTAACTCGGGATGAAATATACATTAACCCGTGCGAATCCGGATGCTGATCAATATCCACTTCAAGAGCGTCAAATCGTAACGGATCCGCTTGAAGAAGAAGTGAATAAAAATGTGTTCATGACTCGTTTAGAGGACGTGGCACATACAGCAGTGAACTGGGGTCGTAAGAACTCAGTTTGGCCGTTTAACTTTGGTACATCTTGCTGCTACGTAGAGTATGCAACGACTTTAACAGGCGTGCATGACTTGTCGCGTTTCGGTGCCGAAGTAATCCGTGCTTCACCTCGTCAGGCTGACTTGATGATTGTTGCAGGTACATGTTTCGTCAAAATGGCTCCAGTTATTCAACGTTTATATGAACAAATGTTGGAACCGAAGTGGGTTATTTCAATGGGCGCATGTGCAAACTCTGGCGGTATGTACGATATTTATTCAGTTGTACAAGGTGTGGATAAAATCATCCCAGTCGATGTTTATATTCCAGGTTGCCCACCCCGTCCAGAAGCATTAATCCAAGCATTAATGTTGTTACAAGACCAAATTCAATTAGAGCGCCGTCCACTTTCTGCCGTGATTGGTGATGATCTTAAGCCAGTGTATAAGCCAAAGATGATGCCAGAACGTGACCGTAAGAATGCTGAACGTATTGCAGTGAAAAATTTACGCTCTATGGATGAAATTAAATAATTTAAACGACAGTTGTTTTGATGCACCCGGTCTGGGTGTCGTTGTCGTTTAGGTTGAATGAATTTGTATTAAATAGGAAGCCAAGCCAATGGCTGAAACTGAAAACGCTATGCCAGAGTCAGCGCAAGTTGATTCACGCCCAGCATTTGCAATTGTAGAAGAGCTCAAAACCAAATTTGGCGAGAACTTCTATGTGCAAACGACTTTTGAAGACTTTCCAACAGTCTGGGTTGAGCGCGCGCGCGTACAAGAAGTTTTAATGTTCTTGCGTACAGTGTCACGTCCATACGTGATGTTGTTTGACTTGTCTGCGGTAGATGAACGTTTACGTACACACCGCGACGGTTTGCCTGCGTCTGACTTTACTGTGTTCTATCACTTATTATCGCTTGAGCGTAATAGTGATATTCGTATCAAAGTTGCATTGAGTGAAAATGATGTAAATCTTCCAACTGCAACCAATATTTGGCCAAATGCCAACTGGTACGAACGTGAAGCTTACGATATGTTCGGGATCAATTTCGAAGGGCATCCAATGCTCCGTCGTATTTTGTTGCCAACCTATTGGGAAGGTCACCCACTTCGTAAAGAATACTCTGCACGTGCCACTGAATATACACCGTATATGCAGAACCAAGCGAAGCAGGATTACGAACAGGAACACCTTCGTTTCGTACCTGAAGATTGGGGTATGAAGCGTGGTAATGACGACGAAGACTTCATGTTCTTGAACTTAGGTCCGAACCACCCATCTGCTCACGGTGCTTTCCGTGTCATCTTGCAGCTGGATGGTGAAGAAGTAAAAGACTGTGTGCCTGATATCGGCTATCACCACCGTGGTGTGGAAAAGATGGCTGAACGTCAAACGTGGCATTCATTCATTCCTTATACCGACCGTGTGGACTACTTAGGCGGTTGTGCGCAAAACATGCCTTATGTGATGGGTGTGGAGCAAATGGCAGGTATTACTGTACCTGACCGCGCGCAATGTATCCGTGTCATGATGTCTGAATTGTTCCGTATCAATAACCACTTATTGTATATCGGTACTGCGATTCAAGATGCCGGCGGTATGACCCCTGTATTCTATATGTTCGCTGACCGTCAAAAAATCTATGACGCGATTGAAGCGATCACGGGTTACCGTATGCACCCAGCATGGTTCCGTATCGGTGGTACAGCGCATGACTTACCAAACAACTGGCAACATCTGATTCGTGAAATCCTAGATTGGATGCCGAAGCGTATGAACGAATACTACACAGCAGCGCTTAAAAACTCTGTATTTGTAGGTCGTACGCGTAACGTAGCTCAATATGACGCGAAATCTGCGTTGGCTTGGGGTGTAACTGGTACAGGTCTACGTGCAACAGGTATTGACTTCGACGTTCGTAAATATCGCCCATATAGTGGCTATGAAAACTACGACTTCGATGTGCCACTTGAGTACGAAGGTGATGCGTATGCGCGTGTTCTTGTTCACTTCCGTGAAATTGAAGAATCACTCAAAATCGTGAAGCAATGTTTAGACAACATGCCTTCTGGTGCATACAAAGCAGATCACCCATTGGCTGTTCCACCACCAAAAGACAAGACTTTACAAGACATTGAAACCTTGATTACGCACTTCTTAAGCGTATCTTGGGGCCCTGTAATGCCAGCAGGTGAAGCATCTGTAATGGCGGAAGTGGTCAAAGGTGCGTCGAATTACTACTTGACCTCAGACAAGTCAACGATGAGTTATCGTACCCGTATTCGTACACCGACTTTCACGCATTTACAGCAAATGCCTTCTGTGATTAATGGCAGTCTGGTATCTGACTTGATCATTTATTTAGCGACAATTGACGTCGTTATGGCTGACGTGGATCGCTAAGGGGTAAACGCATTATGATGATTTTGACTGATAAAAAGCCACGCGTGAATGTTGAAGGGATTTTGACTGCGGACGAAATCCACGAAATTGAACATCACATTGGTCACTATCCGTACCCACGTGCAGCATCTTTGGATGCTTTGAAGTGTGTACAACGCCGTAATGGTTGGGTAGATGACGCGCAGCTAAACGCCATTGCTCAGTTATTGACAATCAGTGTTGCTGATTTGGAAGGTGTTGCAACTTTCTATAACCGTATTTACCGTCAACCCGTGGGTCGTAACGTCATTTTACTTTGTGACTCGATTGCATGTTTCTTGATGGGTGCGGAAACTTTAGCAGACGCTTTTCAGCGCGAGTTAGGCATTCAGTTTGGTCAAACGACTGCTGATGGTCGTTTTACTTTGCTGCCGATTTGCTGCTTAGGTAACTGTGACAAAGGCCCAACCTTAATGGTGAATGAAGACACTCACGGTTTGGTTGAAGTTTCTTCAGTGAAACAGTTATTGGAGAAGTATGTATGAATACCGAACCAAAACCAATTTATGGCGAAGGTAACCCAGAAACGCATCCATTAACTTGGCGTTTGAGTAAGCAAGAGCACGTTCGTAATGCAGATGATTACGAAGCGCTTGAAGGTTACGCGGGTCTGAAAAAAGCAATCACTATGCCGCCGAAAGATGTGCTTGAAGTGATTAAAGCTGCGACCGTAAAAGGCCGTGGTGGTGCAGGCTTCCCAGCAGGGATCAAATGGTCTTTGATGGCGCCAAATGATAACTCAGGTCCACGTTACCTGATTTGTAATGCCGATGAGATGGAACCAGGGACCTTTAAAGACCGTTTGTTGATGGAAAAACTTCCTCACCAATTGATCGAAGGGATGTTGATTGCAGCGTATACGCTAGAAGCAACCCATGGTTATATCTTCATTCGTGGTGAGTACATTGAAGCAGCTGCGTACTTAAATGAAGCGCTTGAGCAAGTTCGTGCCAAAGGTTACTTGGGTGAAAACATCCTTGGAACGGGCTGGAGCTTCGAGTTGCATGTGCACACCGGTGCGGGTCGTTATATCTGTGGTGAAGAGACCGCATTGATCAACTCGCTTGAAGGTCGCCGTGCAAACCCACGTACGAAACCACCATTCCCACAAGTTGCGGGTGCTTGGGGTCGTCCTACCATTGTTAACAACGTAGAGACATACAACAACTTACCGGCAATCATGTTGCGTGGCCCTGAGTGGTATATCGGCTTATCTGCGGGTAAATCGAAAGATCCAGGCACAAAAATCTATGGTGCATCTGGCAAGGTGAAATTCCCTGGTCTTTGGGAGCTTCCATTTGGTACAACTGCGCGTGAAGTCATTGAAGACTATGCGGGTGGTATGCGTGATGGCTTGAAGCTTAAAGCATGGTTACCGGGTGGTGCGTCTACAGACTTCTTGGCTGCTGAACACATTGATCTACCGATGGATGCTGAGAGCATCATGAAAGCAGGCTCACGTTTAGGTACGTGTTTGCTGATGGTGGTGGATGAAACGCAATGTATGGTTTCTGCTACACGTAACTTAGAAGAATTCTTCGCACGTGAGTCATGTGGTTTCTGTACGCCTTGTCGTGATGGTTTACCGTGGGCGGTGAAGGCATTGAAAGCATTGGAAGATGGCACAGGGAAGAAAGAAGATATCGATCACTTACAAGAACTTACTCGTAAGCTTTGGATTGGTAAGACTTTCTGTGCGCATGCTCCAGGTGCAATGGAACCATTGATGGGTGCACTCAAATATTTCCGTGGCGAGTTTGAAGCAAAAGTAGTGAATGCTGCTGCGCAAACTAGCAACGTAGAACAAGCTTAAGGAATTCGACTATGGCTACAATTCATGTCGATGGCAAATCGTACGAAGTCAATGGCTCAGAGAACTTGCTGCAAGCATGTTTGTCTTTGGGTATTGATATCCCGTACTTTTGTTGGCATCCATCCTTAGGTTCTGTCGGTTCTTGCCGTCAATGTGCCGTGACTCAATACGCGAATCCTGAAGATACGCGTGGTCGTTTAGTCATGTCATGTATGACGCCTGCATCTGACAATACCTACATCTCGATTGAAGACAAAGAAGCGAAAGACTTCCGTGCGTCAATTGTTGAGTTCTTGATGACGAACCACCCACACGACTGTCCAGTCTGTGAAGAAGGTGGGCACTGTCATTTACAAGATATGACAGTGATGACTCAACACGATCGTCGTCGTTACCGTTTCACTAAACGTACGCACTACAACCAAGAGCTGGGCTCATTCATTTCTCACGAAATGAACCGTTGTATTGCATGTTACCGTTGTGTTCGTTACTACAACGACTATGCGGGTGGTACAGACTTTGGTGTGTATGCAAGCGCGTCACGTGTTTACTTTGGTCGCCCTGAGTCAGGCACTTTAGAGTCTGAATTCTCGGGTAACTTAACTGAAGTATGTCCTACAGGTGTATTCACTGACAAAACTCACTCAGAACGTTATAACCGTAAGTGGGACATGCAGTATGCGCCAAGCGTATGTCAAGGCTGTTCTTCGGGTTGTAACATTTCTCCGGGTGAGCGTTATGGCGAACTTCGTCGTGTCGAAAACCGTTTTAACGGCGAAGTAAACCAATACTTCTTGTGTGATAAAGGTCGTTTTGGTACAGGTTATGTGAACCGTGCAGATCGTCCACGTCAACCGCAGTTCCGTGATGGTGCTGAAGCAACTACAGTTTCTGTAGATCAGGCATTAGATACGGTAATTGCAAATATCCAAGGCAAAAAAGTTTTGGGTATTGGTTCTCCACGTGCATCACTTGAGTCGAACTTCGCGCTTCGCGAATTAGTTGGTCAAGAGAACTATTCAACAGGTATGTCTCAAAAAGAGCAAAACTTGGTTGAATTGGCTGCATCGATTATGCAAACCGAAGGTGTATATAACCCAGGTATGCGTGAAATCGAAAGCTATGATGCTGTGCTTATTTTGGGTGAAGACTTAACACAAACTGCGCCACGTATGGCTTTGTCTGTCCGTCAAGCGGCGAAAAACAAAGCCAAAGAAATGGCTGCGGAACGTCGTACTCAAGACTGGTTAGCAGAGCCGCTACAACGTATTGCTCAAGATGCGAAATCACCGATTTTCATCCTCGCTGCAACACAAACACGCTTAGCTGATGTTGCTGCAGGTGAGGTGGTTGCTTCTCCAAACGACATCGCTCGTTTAGGTTTTGCCGTTGCTTCGGCTGTAAAAGGTGATGCAATTCTTGGTCTAGCGGATGATGCGAAAGCATTTGCTCAGAACATTGCAGATACATTGAAAGCGGCGAAGAAACCACTGATCATTTCAGGTACAAGTTTACAAGACGCATCAATCATGGAAGCTGCTGCACAAGTTGCGCAAAACCTTGGTGGAAATGCTGGCTTAACCTTGACGGTTCCTGAAGTGAACTCTATGGGCTTAGCAATCTTCGGTGGCCAAAGCTTAGAACAAGCGTTTGCGCAAGACTATGACACGGTTGTGATCGTTGAAAATGATCTATTCCGTCGTTTGCCAGCGGTACAAGTTGAAGCAGCACTTTCTGGTAAAGACGTGATTGTTTTAGATCACTCTGAAACTGAAACTGTGAAGAAAGCGGATATCGTACTTTCTGCTGCGTCATTTGCTGAAGGTGATGGTACGGTTGTCTCTCAAGAGGGCCGTGCACAACGTTTCTACCAAGTGTATGACCCGAGCTACTACAAACCTGAACTGGCGATCAAAGAATCTTGGCGCTGGTTACATGCTATTGAAACAGGCGTGAAGGGCAAAGCGATTTCTTGGACCTTGCTTGATGATGTAATCGAGTCAGTTGCGAAAAATGTACCTGCACTTGCTGCGATTCAAGATGTAGCTCCAGATGCGGGCTTCCGTGTCCATGGTTTGAAAGTTGCGCGTGAACCGCGTCGTTACTCTGGTCGTACCTCTATGCGTGCACCATTGAACGTGCATGAACCGAAACAACCGACAGATATCGACTCTGCATTAACATTCTCTATGGAAGGTTATGTTGGGAACCAGACGCCGTCTCCACTTGTACCATTTGCATGGTCAGCAGGTTGGAACTCACCACAAGCTTGGAACAAATTCCAAGATAACGTGGGTGGTCACTTAAAAGGTGGTGATTCGGGTGTGCGTTTATTCGATCGTTTAGCGAAGCGTCCAGCACGTACTTTCGTTGCTCCAGCGGTTGTGGTTGCAAACCCTGAAAGCTTCCGTTTAGTGCCAATGCATCACATTTTTGCTTCTGGTGAATTTACTGTGAAAACACCTGCAATGGAATCGCGTATTCCTGAAGCGGTCTTTGCAGTGGGTGAGCAAGATGCAACTCGTTTGAATGTTCAAGATGGTCAAAAAATCACTGTGAAATCAGGTGAGACTTCGATCGTACTTCCAGTTCAAGTGATTGATTATTTACCTACAGGTTATATTGGTTATCCAGTTGGTCTTGCACCTACGGTTTCACTTGCTGAGCCTGTATCAGTCGCGGTAGGAGCGTAATTCATGCAACAAGAATTAATCCGTCAAACGCCGCTTTGGGCTGAGAACTGGCCAATTGCCTACTCAGTCATTCAAGCGATTGTGATTTTACTCGTTGTAGTACTCATCGCTGCGTTGATGTCTTTTATTGAGCGTCGTTTACTGGGCTTATGGCAAGACCGTTATGGTCCGAACCGTGTAGGTCCTGGGGGAATGTTCCAGATCGTTGCTGACATGTTGAAAATCATGTTCAAAGAAGACTGGACACCAAAGTTTGCTGACAAATTGACTTTCCGTTTAGCTCCCGCTGTTGCCATGGCAACAGCGGTGATGTCGTTCATGGTTATTCCTGTATCACCATACTTAGGTGTTGCAGACATGAGCATCGGTCTATTGTTCTTTATGGCAATGGCAGGTATTGCAGTCTATGCCGTATTGTTTGGTGGTTGGTCATCAAACAACAAATATGCATTGCTTGGTGGTCTACGTTCTGCAGCTCAAACCATTTCGTATGAAGTGTTCTTGGGTATTTCATTGATGGGTGTGGTTGCAATTGCAGGCTCATTCAACATGCGTGAAATTGTAGAAGCACAAAAAGATGTATGGTTTGTCATCCCACAGTTCTTAGGTTTCTTAATCTTCGTGGTTGCAGGTGTTGCGGTAACTCACCGTCACCCATTTGACCAACCAGAAGCAGAACAAGAATTGGCGGAAGGTTACCACGTCGAGTACGGCGGTATGAAATGGGGGATGTTCTTCGTTGCCGAATACGTCAACGTAGTTCTGATCTCTGCATTGATCGTAACGCTATTCTTCGGTGGTTGGTTAGCGCCATTTAACATCGATATTCCGTTCATTCCACCAGTATTCTGGTTCATTATCAAAACAGCATTCTTTGTGATGATGTTTGTCTTGGCTCGTGGTTCACTTATGCGTCCGCGTTATGACCAAGTGATGAACTTTGGTTGGAAGATTTGCTTACCATTAGCGTTAGTTAACTTATTAGTTACTGGCGCAGTGATTCTGTGGTAAGGGCAGGGAGAATAAAATGTATAAAATTCTAGCTGGGTTCGGGTCAATCGTACGTTCACTGTGGATGGTTTTCTCACACGTGACACGTAAACGTGACACCATTCTTTACCCAGAAGTGCCAGCCGAACAAATTGTTCCACCACGTTTCCGTGGTCGTATCGTGTTAACACGTGACCCAGATGGTGAAGAACGTTGTGTTGCGTGTAACTTATGTGCAGTTGCATGTCCTGTTGGCTGTATTTCATTACAAAAAGCAGAAAAAGAAGATGGTCGTTGGTATCCGGAGTTTTTCCGTATCAACTTCTCACGTTGTATTTTCTGCGGGATGTGTGAAGAAGCATGTCCGACGACTGCAATTCAAATGACTCCAGATTTCGAGTTGGGTGAATACGTTCGTCAAGACTTGGTATATGAGAAAGAAAACTTACTCATTTCAGGTCCTGGTAAATACCCAGACTACAACTTCTACCGTGTAACAGGTATGGCTGTAACTGGAAAAGACAAAGGTCAAGCGCAGCGTGAAAGCGCACCAGTTGATGTACGGAGCTTATTACCATGATGTGGCCATTTTATTTGATGGCACTTGTGGCCATCGTTTCTACGATTCGTGTTGTGACCAACGCGAATCCTGTACACGCTTTATTAAGCTTGATCGTGTCACTTCTTGCAGTTGCAGGCATGTTTATGATTGTGGGTGCGCCATTTGCTGGCGCGCTTGAGATCATCGTCTATGCCGGCGCGATCATGGTGTTATTCGTATTCGTAGTGATGATGTTAAACCTTGGTCAACACACCGTTGAACAAGAACGTAAATGGTTAACATCGTCTGCTTGGGCATATCCAGCGCTCATGAGCTTCTTAATGGGCTTGGTGTTGGTGTGGATGCTCGGCTCTGACTACACAGCGGCTGGCCCTGTTATGGGTACTGAAGTTGTGGGTCCAAAAGTCGTTGGCCAAGCACTCTTTACTCACTATTTATTATTGGTTGAAGTTGCTGCCATGTTATTGCTTGCTGCGTTGGTTGCAGCATTCCATCTTGGCAAACGTGAACCAGGTGCAGAAGAGGACAAACAATAATGGGCAACATCCCTTTAGAACATGGTTTGATTGTTGCAACCATTCTTTTTGCACTGGGTTTTTACGGTGTGATGGTGCGACGCAATCTATTATTTATGTTAATGAGTCTTGAAATCATGATGAACGCAGCTGCGCTTGCGTTTGTTTTGGCTGGTAGTGCATGGGTACAACCAGACGGACAAATCATGTTTATTCTGATCTTAACGCTTGCTGCGGCAGAGGCTTGTATTGGTCTTGCGATCGTCCTTCAGTTCTACCATCGCTTCCATCACTTGGATGTGGATGCTGCTAGTGAGATGCGCGGATGAGTTTTTTATATTTAACAGTATTATTCCCGCTCATTGGTTTTGTCCTTTTAGCGGCAGGTCGCAACAAGCTTCCTGAAAATGTCGCTGCCATTATTGGTGTGGGGGCGGTTGGCCTTTCTGCATTGGTTGCTTTGATCGCTGGTCTAGACTTTGTGAATAATGGCAAAGTGACTTATGTTCAACATCTTTGGACATGGTTCAATGTAGGCAACCTAAGTCCAGGCATTAGCTTACATCTTGACGGTTTATCACTACTCATGATGGGTATGGTGACTGGTGTGGGTTTCCTGATTCACATCTTTGCATCATGGTACATGCGTGGTGAAGAAGACTTCGCGCGTTTCTTCTCTTATTTCAACCTGTTCGTTGCCAGCATGTTGCTGCTCGTATTGGGCGATAACTTAGCGTTATTGTTCTTAGGTTGGGAAGGCGTAGGTCTATGCTCTTACTTGCTGATTGGTTACTACTACCAAAACCCTGCAAATGGTTTTGCAGCAATTAAAGCATTTACCGTAACACGTGTCGGTGATGTTTTCTTACTGATCGCTTTGTTCTTAATTTACCAACAGTTTGGTACTTTAAACATTGCGGAAGTGGTTGCAGCTGCACCAACAGTGATGACACAAAGTTCATCTTTAACCATTTGGACAGCACTCATGTTGTTCTTGGGTGCAGCAGGTAAATCTGCACAGATCCCATTACAAACATGGTTGGCTGATGCAATGGCAGGTCCTACACCTGTATCTGCATTGATCCACGCTGCAACGATGGTAACCGCAGGTGTTTACCTGTGCTGCCGTATGTACACCGTGTTTGAAATGGCACCTGAAGTGATGATGTTTATCTCAATCACAGGTGCGGTAACGTTGTTAGTGGCTGGTTTTGCTGCATTGGTTCAAACCGACATCAAACGTATTTTGGCTTACTCAACGATGAGTCAGCTGGGTTATATGTTTATGGCTGTGGGTGCTGAAGCTTATCAAGCAGGCTTGTTCCACATGCTGACTCACGCATTCTTCAAGGCATTATTGTTCTTGTCTTCGGGTGCAGTGATTTTGGCTTACCACCACGAACAAAACATCTTCAAGATGGGCGGTTTGTTCTACAAGAACAAATTCCTATTTGCTTGTTTCGCCATTGGTGGCGGTGCATTGGCCGCGATTCCATACATCACCGTAGGCTTCTTCTCTAAAGACGCGATCTTGGGTGCAGTTTGGGTACAAGGCGAATCAATCGCAGTGTATAACTCATTATACTGGGCGGGTGTAGCAGGTGCATTCTTAACGTCGATTTACACATTCCGTCTGATTTGGGTTGTGTTCTTTGGTAAAGAAAATACGCCGTATCATGCGATTAAAGGCATCACATACTGGGGACCTTTGGGTATTCTCGCTGTACTTTCGACCTTCATTGGTGCGGTACTTAAAGCGCCTGTAGAAAGCATTTTAAATGCAGCAAAAATTCCAGCATTTGTAATTCCAGAAGCGTTAGAACATGGTATGCACAGCGCTGAATGGACTGCTGTGGGTATTGCATTGGTTGGTTTAGTGATTGGTGTGGTCTTGTTCGCGTTTGCTTATAACGCAGTGAAAGGCTTTGCTAAAACGTCATTGGGTGCAGGTCTTGCAAACATTTGCCGTAATGCACTGGGCTTCGATGCGCTTTATGACATCGTTTTTGTGAAACCATATTTGCTTATTGCGAAGATTTTAGGTCGTGATCCAATTGATCGCTTGTGGTTAGTCTTGCCTGCACTTGTAAAAGGCGGTCACAGCTTCACAAGTTCACGTCAAACGGGTTCATTGCGTGATTACGCATCAAGCATAGCATTAGGTATCTTTGTATTGCTAATGGTCTTGATCGTCACTCAGATCGTGGGGAAATAAGATGGAAATCACAAACAACTGGATTCTACCCGCGCTGATCTTAGTTCCGTTCATTGCTGGTTTTATTTGTTGGTTAGTCGACAAACTCGACGACAAACTGCCGCGTTATATCGCGTTAGTGGGTATGCTCATTACTTTGGGCTTAACTGTTGCGCTATGGCAGACAGGTACATTTAACTACGAACTTGGCGCGAAAGTGCCATCGTGGTCTGCTGAATTCATGTTGCCATGGATTCAGACTTTAGGCATTAACATCCACTTAGCGGTGGATGGTCTATCTCTATTAATGGTGGGCTTAACTGCACTTTTAGGTGTGTTGGCTGTCGGCTGTTCTTGGGGTGAAATTCAAAAGAATGTTGGTTTCTTCCACTTAAATCTTTTATGGTCTTTGGGTGGTGTGATCGGTGTATTCTTAGCGATTGACATGTTCTTGTTTTTCTTCTTCTGGGAGATGATGCTTGTACCTATCTACTTCTTGATCGCACTTTGGGGTCATAAAGGGGCAGAAGGTAAGTCACGTGTTTATGCTGCAACCAAATTCTTCCTCTACACACAAGTAGCGGGTCTTATCATGCTCATCGGTATCCTAGGCCTTGTGGTTTATGGTTACATGATTACGGGTGCAATCGGTTTTGATTACAACTATTTATTAGCTGTAGCCAATACTTTAGACAAAGAATTACCTGCTGTTGCTTTTGCATTCATGCTGTGTTTATTCGTCGGTTTTGCGGTAAAACTTCCAGTTTTCCCATTACATGGCTGGTTACCAGATGCGCATGCGCAAGCACCTACAGCAGGTTCGGTTGACCTTGCAGGTATCTTAATTAAGACCGCTGCATATGGTTTACTACGTTTTGTGATTCCATTCTTCCCAGCGGCTTCTGCACAGTTTGCAGACATCGCGATCATTTTCGGTTTAATCGGTATCTTCTACGGTGCTTGGTGTGCTTTCCAGCAAACCGATATGAAACGTTTACTTGCGTACACGTCAATTTCACACATGGGCTTTGTTTTACTTGCGATTTACGCAGGTAACATCTTAACCTTCCAAGGGTTGATGATCATGATGTTGGCACATGGCCTATCATCTGCTGCATTGTTCATTATGTGTGGTCAAGTATACGAGCGTGTGCATACTCGTGATATGCGTTTGATGGGCGGTATGCGTGGTCAGTTCCCATATCTTGCATTCTTCCTCATGTTCTTCGTGGCGGCGCTTGTAGGTATTCCGGGTCTAGGTAACTTCATTGGTGAGTTCCTGATCTTGATGGGTTCTTATGCAAAATTCCCAGTGTTTACTATTCTTGCAGCAGTAAGCTTAGTATTTGCAGGTCTTTATGGCTTGATTCTGATCCACAAAGCGTTGTTTGGTACGCCAAACGAAGAACAACAGCAGCACTACAACAACCCATTGAAAGATTTAAATGCGCGTGAAGTAGTGATCTTGTTAATCTGTGCTTTCGGTCTGTTATGGCTTGGTCTGTACCCACAAAGCTTCCTTGATATTTCAAATTCAAGCATGGCGTGGTTAGCGAACAGCTACATTCCTGTACAAGAAGTAGTTGACGTTGCGAGTCAAGCAACTGTTCAACTCGAAAATGTGGAGATGCAATAAGTCATGAACTTCACAATGTCATTTTCTGAGCTTATGCCTTTAGCTCCTGTGATGATCGTTGCTTTAACAACGATTGTCGTGATGATTCTTACTGCAATTAAGCGTAACCATAACTTAATTGCGACAGCATCAGTGGTGGGCTTAAACCTTGCAGCAGCATATGTACTATTCACAATGTTCGGTGGTGCTTTCAAACCAGCGAACGTGATGGGTATGTTCATGGTGGATGCGTTCACCTTGCTGTACCAAGTAATTATTCTAATTGCTGCTTTGGCATGCTGTACTCTGTCGCATGCTTATATTGAAAGCTATAAAGATAATCGTGAAGAATTGTATATCTTAATGTTGTCATCTGTGACTGGTGCAATGTTAATGGTGGCAAGTTCTCACTATGCATCGTTCTTCATTAGCCTTGAGTTGATGTCGATTCCTGTATATGGCTTATTGGCATATACACACCAACGCTCTAAGTCTTTAGAAGCGGGGGTGAAGTACTTGGTGCTTTCAGCAACAGCTTCGGCAATGTTGTTGATGGGTATGGCTTACATCTACGCATACACAGGTTCAATGTCGTTCTATGACAATGTTCAAGCGTTAATGCAAAATATCCAACAGCCAATGGTACTTTTAGGTTTAGGTCTGATTGTTTTTGCTGTGGCATTCAAACTATCTTTAGCGCCGTTCCACAAATGGACGCCAGACGTTTATGCAGGTGCCCCAACGCCGATCGCAACATTCCTTGCTACAGCTGCAAAAGTAGCGACGATTGGTCTGTTTGTACGTTACATCCTTACTTCAGGTGCGATCCTTGTTGACTCAATCGTGACGATCTTAACCGTGATTGCGGTGTTATCGATCTTGGTGGGTAACTTCCTTGCAGTGAAACAAGTGAACTTGAAACGTATCTTGGCATACTCTTCAATTGCGCACTTTGGTTACTTGTTGATTGGTTTAATCAGCATGACTTATGCAAGCCTTGGTAACGTATCGGTCTATGTGATCACTTATGTGTTAACTACGATTGGTGCGTTCGGTGCGGTTGCATTGATGTCTAGCCCATACAACAACGTAGACGAAGCAGAAAGTTTAGCGGACTACCGCGGTCTATTCTGGCGTCGTCCAGTGTTGACTGCCGTATTAACCGTGATGATGCTATCGCTTGCAGGTATTCCTTTGACAGCGGGCTTCATTGGTAAGTTCCTTGTGGTCATGGCTGCGGTAACGACTCAACATTGGTTCCTTGCTGCGATGATCATCGTTGGTTCTGGTATTGGTCTGTACTACTACCTCCGTGTGATGGTTGTTATGTACATGACACCACCAGATGCACCTCGTGTAGACGCTGTGGATCATTGGGGTCAAAAAGTGGGTGGTATTATGGTGCTTTTAGCTGCGGCAGCAGTGCTTGTGATTGGTATCTATCCAGATCCAATTATCAAGTTAGCACTCCAGTCAGAGATTCTCTCTCCAATCCACTTTATGCTTTCTCAACAGCACTAATTTTTAAAAACGTTTCGTTTTAACAAAAAAGCCTCCATCAATTGGGGGCTTTTTTGTTTTTATCGCACGATAAAAAGCTTTATAATGTAAGGAATTTTATTTTACCTTTTAGGTGCTCTCCCGTGGCTATCCATGAAATTCGTCATCCACTGATTCGTCATAAGCTTGGTCTTCTTCGTCGTGCTGATATCAGCACCAAAAACTTCCGTGAGCTGGCTCAAGAAGTGACTATGCTGTTGACCTATGAAGCGACCAAAGATTTACCTGTTTGCGACCATGAAATTGATGGTTGGAATGGTAAAGTAACGGTAGATCGCATTGTGGGTAAAAAAATCACGGTTGTGCCAATTTTACGTGCGGGTATTGGTATGTTGGATGGTTTTTTAAACCTGATTCCAAGTGCTAAAGTGTCTGTGCTGGGTTTAGAGCGTGATGAAGAAACACTTGAAGCACGTACTTATTACAAAAAATTAGTTCCAGATGTACAAAACCGTTTAGCGATGATCATCGACCCAATGCTTGCAACGGGTTCTTCATTGGTTGCTGCGATTGATGTATTGAAAGCAAGTGGCTGTAAAGACATTCGTGTGATGGTGTTGGTTGCGGCGCCTGAAGGTATTAAACGTGTTTTGGATGCGCACCCAGATGTCACTATTTTCACGGCTTCAATTGACCAAGGCTTAAATGCCAATGGTTATATCGTGCCGGGTCTAGGCGATGCGGGCGATAAAATCTTTGGTTCAGTTCAAAAAGATTAAGATTGAGCCCCAGCAAAAAGAGGCTTTTATAGCCTCTTTTTTATATACTACAACAAAGCGTGTACATATTAGGATCTGTTTATGAAAGCCGAGCAATATCAAGGAAAAGTTAAGCAATATAACGCTGACAAAGGTTTTGGCTTTATTTCCTCACCTGAAGGCGACGTATTTTTTCATATCTCGGATTTCCCTGCAGACTCAGGTGAGCCGAAACGCAATGAACGCGTGAAGTTTAATGTGGTTGAAAATGGCGATCGCTATAAAGCAATTAAAATTGAGCGGGTTGAAGACAACTCTGCCAAAGCCAAGAAATCGAAAGTCTCAAGTCATAATAAATCGATTACCACAGACTTATTGTCTAATTTTAGACGCTAAGTCAGCGTTGATTCAGAGTTCAATCGTGCAAAGATTAATCTTTGCATTTTGAAGCAAAGAGGCTTTTTAGCCTCTTTATTATTGATTATAATACGAAAAATACAGTTGAATAGAGCAGATTATGTTTCTGAAAGGAAAAATCAAAAGCTTTAGTACCCCACGTGGTTTTGGTTTCATTGAAGTGGAAGGGGATATTGATGATGTATTTTTTCATATCAAAGATTTGCCACAGAACAACATTGAACCCAAGATTGGTGAAGCACTTCAGTTTATGATTGTAGAAGACCAAGGTAAGTTTAAGGCTGGCAATATCCAGCGGCTCGGTCTGTCCTCAGAAAGCAAAGCCACGACATCATCAAATAAGAAAAAAACACGTACCCAAGCCTCACCACGTTACCATGAGGCAGGGCATAAAAGTACCATCATCACCGTGATTGGGATCATCATCGTTGTAGTATTGGGCTTTTTGACCTATGGGAAATATCAAAGTTATAGTGCAGAAAAACAGCGTAAAGCTGAACAGTTGATGCTCGAGCAGCAACAGATTGTAGAAGAACAGCGTAAAGCTCTAGGAAAGTTACCCGATCAAATCCTTTCTGAGCAAGGGAAGCGTAATTTAGATGCAGGTCTACACCAGACCAATCAACCCCGTTCTGAACGCGTAACGGAAAGTATTGATAAACAAAATGGCCGTTTACCTGTCAGCACAGGGCAGTTTAAATGCGATGGGCGAACCCATTGCTCCCAAATGCGTTCCTATGAGGAAGCGCTTTATTTTTTAAGGAACTGTCCAAATACCCAAATGGATGGAAACAATGATGGGGAGCCTTGTGAGCGCCAATTTGGGAAATAAAAAAAGCACCCTTGGGTGCTTTTTGCTTACTTATTTTTCGCAGAATTTCATAAAGGCTTTGAGTCCTGGCCCTTGGTACTTCTGACGATGCACCAACATGAACAGTGGGCGCGTTAGAGACCAAAACGGCGTATCAAGCACCACCAACTGGCCTTTTTCGCGCAAAGGTTCAGTGGCCAGCTTTGAAATGCATGACATCCCTAAACCACCCGCCACGATTTTTAAAATCGCTTCATTATGACCCAAGGTCAGACGGATATTGGCATCAGGCAAGTCTTTTAAAATAGCATTATCAAACACTTCACGCGTACCTGAACCTTCTTCGCGCAAGATCCACTCGACCGATTTAAAGTCTTCAGGTGTTAATGTGCGATTTAACTGCGCCAAAGGATGATCTGGTGCACAGCAGACGGCCAATTCATCGTCCCGCCAGTGAATACATTGCAGTTGTGGCAAGTGACAAGAGCCTTCAATCAAGGCCAAATCTAGTTGGAACTGATTTACCGCCTCAATCATTTGACGAGTGTTACCAACTTGCAGTTGTAAATGGGCCTGAGGCTGAATTTGTAAGAAGTCAGCCATCAGGTCAGGCATGAGGTAGTCACTGATGGTCAGGGTTGCACCCAAACGCAAATCAATGCTTTGTAACTCACCTTTAGCGGCTTGCTCGAAAGCATCACAGCGACCCAAAATTTCTAAAGCTTGTGGCAGCAGGAAACGCCCCAGATCGTTGAGCTGAAGACGCTTACCTAGACGGTCAAACAGAGGAGCCCCCAAACCGTCTTCTAGATCTGCTAAAGCCATACTCGCAGCACTCTGGGTGAGTCGAACCGCATCACTGGCTTTGGTTACTGTGCCTTCTTGAGCAACTGCTACAAAAACCGCCAACTGGCGTAAAGTCATGCGCATGAATATAGCCTTAACATTTAAAAAATATTAACAAATTATGTGGTCATGCTAACATGAGCAACGTCTTTGATGCCACGCTGAAATCATGTCAATTGAAAAATTTAGCCTAGAAAAGGTTTTATCCGTACACCGTTGGACCAATACACTTTTTAGCTTCACCATGACGCGACCTGCACACTTTAAGTTTACTGCAGGACAATTTGCCCGTATTGGCATCAAAGTGGGGGATGAATTGGTGGTTCGAGCGTATTCGGTGGTGTCCTCTCCCTTTGATGAAACTTTAGAGTTTTTCTCGATTGTGGTGCCTGAAGGTGCATTTACCTCGAATTTACAACACTTAAAAGTCGATGATGACATCTACCTCGAAAAGATCCCGTACGGCTTTTTGACCTTGGCGCGTTATCAATTGCCACTACCAAAAGACTTATGGTTACTGGGCACAGGAACAGGGCTGGCACCTTTTATCTCGATGTTACAAGACTTTGAGACGTGGTCGAAGTACGAGAGCATTACACTGGTTTATAGTGTACGTACAGCGTCTGAGCTGGCCTATGCAACACGTATCCAAGAAATTGCAGAGACCTTTGGTGAAGGCCATACAGGCTTTAAATTTGTGCCGATTATTACCCGTGATCCGCATGCGCCACTACATGACCGCTTACCGGTACTGATTGAAAATGGTGACTTGGAAAAAGCAGTCGGTTTGAGCCTGAACCCTGAAACCAGTCATGTGATGCTGTGTGGTAACCCGCAAATGGTCGAAGACACCAAAGAAGCCCTAAAAGCACGTGGTTTGACCATGAACCGCCGTGGTGAAGGAAATATCGCGGTCGAAAACTATTGGTAAGATTCAAAAGCTCACATGGATAGCAATATCAAAGTATTGCTAAAACATCGCTTTAGCACAGAGAAAGAGACGAAATATCGCGCAGGTTTTGTTGTTGACTGAAACACTTGAAACTGAGGAGCAGTGGGGTAAATGCTAAAAATGGATTCATTTCGTAATCGATTGATGGTGTTATTTGCTGGATTGGCATTTACTTTGGGGCTTTGTATTACCTTATATATCGGTAAAACTGCTTCGGCTCAAATGAGTAAATCCAGCGGTCAAACCTTATATATTGCTGCGAAGAGTATCAGTAATACTTTGGCAAATTCGTTGACAGAACGCGAACGGGAAATGGTGCTTTTGAGTCAATCACCGTTTATTGCAGAGACAGACTTTAATAATCCACGTCTTCAACAGCAACTCGACCAAGTTAAAAAATCATATCAATATTATGCATGGCTTGGGATTGCTAACCCCGAAGGTAAAGTCGAAGTTGCGGCAAACCATTTATTGCAAGGTGCAGATGTATCTGAGCGGGATTGGTTTATTCATGGCTCCAAGCGAGTATATTTGGGCGATGTACACAAGGCTGTTTTGCTCGCCAAAAAAATCAAGGCCATTAATCCAAATGAACCGATGCGTTTTATTGATTTTGCGACTCCCATTTATGACCCTACGACGCATAAAATAAAAGGCGTTTTGGCTGCGCATGCAGACTGGAGCTGCGCAAGCCATGTGCTGAAAAGCTCGCTATCTGAAAATGCTGCACAACGTGGGATTGAAGTGTTCATTGTGAACCAAGCGGGTGAAATTCTATATCCGTTTAAAAGTATTGGTCAGGTGAACCCTCCGAGTTTTAGTAAACAACATGGCAATTACTTTGTGCATGACTGGGGAGAGGGACAAAACTACCTCACCACGGATGTTCCTGTGTTTTCACAGACACAGATGAACTTGGGTTGGCATGTCATGATTCGCCAGCCAGTTTCGATAGCCTTGGTAGAAGTTCGGTCACTGCAACATCAAATCTTAGCTATTGGTTTTGTGATTTCATTACTGCTACTTTTTGTGACTTATCACTTAGCGAATCGTTTTAGCCGTCCAATTGAAAACTTGGCAAAAAGTGCGCATGCAGTCGAGCAGGGACGTGAAGATGTTTACTTTGAGGCGAATACCAGTATTCGAGAAATCAAAGGCTTGTCACAGTCATTAAATCGTATGACCGACACACTGTTGACCCAAAAACATCAGCTAATGGATGCCAATACAACGCTTGAACAAAAGGTTCAGGAGCGCACACAGGAACTAAAAACGGCCAATATAGAGTTGGAAAAGTTGGCACGGCATGATGCACTGACAGGACTATATAACCGCCGTGCATTGACCGATTATCTGGACTATTTATACGCTCAGTTTACACGTAGTCATGTGGGCTATGCGGTGCTGTTGTTGGATGTAGATTACTTTAAAAAAGTGAATGATCAGTATGGGCATGAGGTGGGTGATCGAGTCTTAAAAGGAGTGGCGCAGGTGTTGTCCTCGAACATCCGTGAGTCGGACTTTGTTGCTCGTTATGGTGGTGAAGAGTTTGTGGTGCTGTTACCCACGACCACGCTTGAAGGTGCAATAGTTTTGGCTGAAAATCTACGCCAAACTGTCGAACAAGCCCCAATTTTGGATCAGCATCCCATCAGTATTAGTATTGGAGTGAGTGTGGTTCAGGTCACAGATAGCGATGCACAGACCGCCTTGCGCCGTGCCGACCAGCATTTGTACCAAGCTAAAGCGCAAGGGCGTAACCGTGTGGTTGCACTTTAACATTTAGGCTTTGACTGTGGCAGATTGGAGTGATCTGCTACACTGAAGTATCTTCTGCTTTACTGTGCATTATTGTGATGTCTTACGATATAAAAATGAGCCAACTACCTAAGGTTGAGCGCTCCCCGCAGCAGAAAAAATTAAATCGTTTGATTGAGCGTATTGAACAACAAAAACAAGAGCTGGCAGCATGGCAAAATGCGCAAGCCGACATTCAAAACTATACACGCAGTAAGCTTTTACCTGTGTATAGCGAGTTACATACGGTGTTATTTGTACAGCTCGATACCCTGTGGAGTCACTTAGCCAGTGATGCCTTTAGCAAAGCTGATTTGGTGCAGATTGACACCAAAATAGCTGCTTTAGCCAAGATGCTAAAAAAATCTCAGATGCTGACTTCCGCGCAGAAAGAACAGGTAGAGAAAGTGGATACTTTCTATATGCAGCATGCGGAGCATGTACGGGCGAAGAAAACCAAAGTGAACTCAATACAAAGTCAGGACCTTGCTGAAACGGTAGAACAAAACGTAGATGTAGACTGGGAAAATTATGAATATGATTCTGCCCAGTATGAAGCAGAGCTAGAACGTGCCAAGCAGTTAAAACAACAAGAAAAACGTGAGCAAGCAGCCAAAATGGCAGAACAGTCTCTGAAAACCGTGTATTTAAAAATTGCTGCGATGATTCACCCTGACCGTGAGCCTGATGAAGCGAAGAAGTTAGATAAGACTGAACTTTTGCAAAAGGTCAATGAAGCTTATGCAGAGCAGGATTTATTTTATTTGCTCAAACTTCAATTACAGTTAGAGACCAATAAAGGCTTAAGTTCAAAAGCTTTAAGCTCGGAACAAGTGAAGTTTTATCAGTTGTCTTTGGAAGCACAGAGTCAGAATTTACAAAGCCAGTTAGAGGAGATTTTTGCGTCTTTTCATTTGAGCAGTCATATCAACACTACGCAGCTCAAAATAAATGATATGTATAAGGTAATTGATAAGGATGTTGCTGAGTTAAAACAGCAGTTGAAGTGGGAAAAAGAGCGGTTAAAGCATATGAAAAAGATGAGTGGGGTAGAGATGTTGTTGGGGCATGGGGTACTTTAATTTTCCCTCACCCCCATGCGGAATAATATTCCTCATCCCTGAGGGAGAAGGAACGTTGAAAACTAACTTTTTTCTGTAATTTGATTATCTTTAATAATTTCTACATCTGCTAATTTTTCATCAGAATCTAATTTTTTATTAGCGATCCCGAATGGAATATGTACTGAAGCGATACTATTAGCAGTTTTTTCGACATGAGTAACTTGATCATCAAAGAAAATATGAGGTTGTAATATCTCTAGAACTTTTCTTTTTTCAATGCCTCCTAAGAAAAATGCTTCATTAATAGTATCGATTCCCCAAGCGCGTAAGCTGGTTACTACGCGTTTATGTGCTGGTGCATTACGTGCAGTAACAATTGAAATCCTTAAGCGGCTTTCATACGTCGGATGATCTTTTAAAAAATTAAGTTCTGCTTTTTGAAGAGTAGAAAGCTGTTGCAAAAGTTTATGTAGTGGACCAGCATTTGCAGGTTGATCTGCTAATTTAGATTCATTTTCAATAAAAGCTGGTAACCCATTTTCTTTATAGACTTGTTCTGAAGAATCATCTGCAATGACTCCATCAAAGTCAAAGGCAATACGTAGTTCTTCATCATGAGCAATATCAAATATTTGCCCTTTTAAGATTAGCCCTGCTGGATAACCAGCATTAATAGCTTGGTTAACATCTATTTCATTAGCAGATAGGAATAAACTAATATTAAGAGTATTAATATATTTATGAGGTGTGCGACCTTGTAAAAAAATTGCACGTTTAATATTTAATTGATGATGTTCAATAGAATTCATGACTCTGAGCCCTGTATCAGGGTCATTTCTAGAAAGTAAAATTACTTCAACAAATGGTTTTTCTGGTGGGAAAAGGTCATTTAAACTTAAAAGGCGCTGAATAAATGGAAATGCTACGCCTGATTCTAAAGGTTGATTTTCGTGATCTCTTTGGTAATCTCGATATGCGAGTTCGCCTTTTGTTCTGAAAACTTCATCTGACTCTTCTAAATTAAATAAAGCACTTGATGCTAAACCAATAACTAACTTTTGATCTAAATTATAGCCACTCATTCTTCTTCTCAAATAAAGTGTTGAGTAATCATGATTCTTTACACAAATTTTATCCTATCATTGATTTTAAAATATACAAATGGGGCTGCATCTGATAACACTTTTATCGACTGTATACGTCAATATTTTCTTGTATTACTTCATTAATAAAATCTTCGAAACTATCGTACAGCTTATTTTTATCATTACAAATCTCATAAATTCCCAGATCATTTCCATCTGTATCTAGTTGAATAGCATAACCTTCCATCCATAACAAATATTCAGAAAAAACAAAACAGTTTTGTTCTTTGAAGTAGTCTATGCCTTCAATATCAATTACAGGTTTGACTTCATTTAAAGCAAAGAATGAAAAGCCTTTATCACAAAAACTGCCTTCACCTGTACCATTAAAAGTTAAAAAGTACTCTTTTAGAATATTAGTTAATTTAACGTCATGCTTTTTCTCAAATTGTTCAATTTCTAATTGTGTTGCAGGTTCGTTCACTCTTAAATTTTGATTTATGCAGTGTTTTTTTAGTTGTTGGACTAAAGTCATTATTGTGAGCTCAGTATTAAAAAGGGAAGCTTAATAAAGCTTCCCTTTTATGAAATCAATTTGCAATCTTTAAATTAAAGCGCTGCAATCTGCTCCATATTCGCTTTAATCTTCGCTAATTGGTCAGCAAACTCAGCCAGTTTCACTTTCTCACCTTCAACTACAGCCGCAGGTGCTTTCGCCACAAAACCTTCATTCGAAAGTTTGCCTGCAATGACGTCATGCTGCTTTTGCACTTTGTCTAAGTCTTTCTGCAAACGACCCAATTCCGCTTTCGGGTCAATTAAGCCCTTCATTGGAACGAATACAGACACGTGACCTACAACAGATGAAGAAGACAATGGCGGTTGCTCGCCATCAGCCAAGAACGTAATGCTTTCTACTTTTGCCAATGCTTTAAACAATGCTTCAATACGTGTGATCTGTGCTTTCTCAGCTTCAGTCGTGTTTTGTAGCAAGACTGGTAATAAACGCGCATTACCTAAGCCCATCTCACCACGGATGTTACGTACTGCACCAATCAAACCTTGAAGCCATTGCATATCGGCTTCAGCCTGTTCGTTTACACGCTCAGGGTTGGCAACAGGGTATTGCGCCAGCATGATGGTTTCGCCAGAAATACCAAGTTTCGGTGCAAGTGTTTGCCAAATTTCTTCAGTCAAATACGGCATGATTGGGTGTGCAAGACGTAAAGATGCTTCCATCACTGCAAGAAGTACACGACGAACTTCAGCTTTACGCTCAACCGATACGTTTTCATCGTTCAGAACAGGTTTCGTCAGTTCGACATACCAGTCACAGTATTCATTCCAAATGAACTCGTAAATCGCTTGTGCAGCCAAGTCTAAACGATAAGTCGCGAAAGCTTGTTGTACCGCAGCTTCTGCTTTTTGCAGACGGCTCACGATCCACTGTTCAGGCAATTCCCAAAGGTCTTGACGAACTTCACTACCAATCACTTGCTCTTCACAGTTCATCATCACGAAACGGGTTGCGTTCCAGATTTTGTTAGCAAAGTTACGGTAACCTTCAACACGTTTCATATCGAACTTAATGTCACGACCTGTGTTGGCAAGCGCACAGAAGGTGAAACGCACCGCGTCCGTACCATAGGCTTGAATGCCTTCTGGGAACTCTTTACGGGTTGATTTTTCAATCTTCGCCGCTTGTTTCGGGTTCATCAGACCTGTAGTACGTTTTTGTACCAAAGTCTCAAGGTCTACACCGTCAATGAGGTCTAAAGGATCAAGCACATTGCCCTTAGACTTCGACATTTTTTGACCTTCGCCATCACGGACTAAACCATGCACATAGACCGTTTTAAACGGTACTTGTGGCGTACCATCTTCATTCTTCATGAAGTGCATCGTAAACATGATCATACGAGCAACCCAGAAGAAGATGATGTCAAAACCAGTCACTAACACATCCGTTGGGTGGAAAGTATTGAGGAAATAGTTTTCCGCATCTTTCTTGGCATCGCCAGTCCAACCAAGGGTTGAGAAGGTCCATAGCGCAGAAGAGAACCATGTGTCCAGTACGTCTTCATCTTGGCTAAGCGCAACATCAGCAGGGATGTTGTTTTTGGCACGGACTTCAGCTTCGTCACGACCCACATAGATGTTACCTTCAGCATCGTACCAAGCTGGGATACGGTGACCCCACCAAAGTTGACGAGAGATACACCAGTCTTGAATGTTGTTCATCCACGCCATGTACATGTTGCTGTACTGTTCAGGCACGAACTTGATACGACCGTCTTGAACTGCTTCAATGGCAGGTTGAGCCAATGGTGCGATTTTTACATACCATTGATCCGTCAATAATGGCTCAACGATCACGCCAGAACGGTCACCACGAGGTGGTTTCAATGTGTACGGTTGAATTTGGTCTAACCAACCTTCAGTTTCAGCTTGTTCAACCAGCTTTTTACGTGCTTCAAAACGCTCTAAACCAATATAGTCCACGGGAGCAGGGATGGTTTTAGAAATTTGCTCGCCCGCTTTCGCGATGTATTCAAACTCAGCCAATACTTCTGCATTTTTATTGAAGATATTGATGATAGGCAATTCACAACGCTTACCGACTTCATAGTCGTTAAAGTCATGTGCAGGAGTGATTTTCACACAGCCTGTACCGAATTCTTTATCGACATATTCATCTTTAACGATTGGAACAGCACGACCTGTAATTGGCAGGATAATGTTCTGACCCACAAGGTGCGTATAGCGTTCATCATCCAGTGCCACAGCAACAGCGGTATCACCGAGCAATGTTTCAGGACGTGTGGTCGCGACAACAATGTGGTCTTTACCATCATGGGTACGTAGGTTTTTATCTTCAAAGAAATATTTGAAGTGCCACAGTGAACCTGCTTCTTCTTTATCCGACTCAACTTCGAGGTCAGAAAGCGCAGTTTGCAGTTTTGGATCCCAGTTCACCAAACGTTTGCCACGGTAAATCAAACCGTCTTCGTGCAGTTTAACAAACACTTCTTTTACGGCATTGGATAGACCTTCATCCATGGTAAAGCGTTCACGTGACCAGTCTACTGAAGAACCTAAACGACGGATTTGACGGGTGATGGTGTCGCCCGATTGCTCTTTCCATTCCCAGATTTTTTCGATGAATTTTTCACGGCCGAGGTCATGACGGCTGACACCTTGAGCACCCAACTGACGCTCAACCACCATTTGCGTTGCAATACCCGCATGGTCTGTACCCGGTTGCCATAAGGTGTTTTTACCTGACATACGGTTGTAGCGTGTTAAGGCATCCATAATGGCATTGTTAAAACCATGACCCATGTGCAAGCTACCGGTGACATTTGGCGGCGGAATCATGATGCAAAATGACTCACCTTTTTCAGAGGGCTTGAAATAGCCACGCTCTTCCCAAGTTTGGTACCATTTTTTCTCGATCTCGGTCGGATCGTAAGTTGTAGCGATATTTTGCGCTGAATCAGTCATAGTTCAAACAGTTCAAAAGTAGATAAAAAATTGCATCTATTGTAGCAAAGAAATCGCAAATGGGGGCATGTAAAGCAAATGCGTTGATCTAGCAATTGCGACATGATGCAGAGCGCTTTATGATGTGTCTAAACCTAGAGTGCGCTTTGTTCGCAGTAAAAATCAAAAAAAGGGGGGATCACTATGACTTATCAAATATCATTAAAATTAAAACCTGAAACTCACCAACGCTTTGCCCACATTCATCAACAGCTTAATGCCGGCGAAAGCCAAAGCCTTGCCAAACCTCTGGGTGAGGTTTTAGCGGATATTTCATGTGAAGTGATTGATCAAGTCTTTGGCGATCTTGCACGCTTGTCTACCTCAGGCGATGGGGAGTCTGAGAAAATTATTCAGCATATTGTGGACACTATGCGCAAGTACATGCCGTGGTCCGTATCTTTTTTTTCAAATGACCGTCTAATTCCAATGGTGAATTATCTAGAGCAAATGATGTATGACACCGAGAGCATGCATTTTTTAAGCTACCCAGTCGAAAAAACCTTAGTTATCGAACTTTTGGGTTGTGCGGAACAGATGGAAAAGGGCAATAACAGTTATGTTGCTCCAGCTTTGAAGGTATTTACGCAAATTGTCGATCAAGGGGTGACCAGTCTGGTCCGTGAACCCAAAAAAATGCTTAAATTTAATCTGGTGGTCGATAAAACACTAAATGGGGTGATTAACTTAACGACCCAGTTGGGCTATAAACGTTTTGATAAATTAGGGCGTATCTATGATGCGCAGATGATGAGTCAATATTTCGATCATTTCCTGACTTTTTTAAATGATCAATCTGCAAATAAAACTTCGGTATGAGGCAATAAGGACATGGCACAGTTAAACAGTTTAGACGCTAAAGTGGTGTGGATTACGGGGGCATCTTCAGGGTTAGGTGAAGCACTAGCCAAAGAGTGTGCTTTACAAGGGGCTGAGGTCGTACTCACGGCAAGACGTTTTGACGAACTTGAAAAAGTTCGTGTCGGACTGCTCAATCCGGATCAACACATTTCCATTTGTGCGGACATTACCGACGAAGCTCAAGTTCGCCATGCCTATGAGCAAGTGTTACAGAAAAAAGGTCGGATTGACTGGTTAATTAATAATGCGGGTTTAAGCCAACGTGCCTTGATTGCTGACACCAGCATGCAGACTGAACGCGCGATTATGGAAGTGGATTATTTCTCACAAGTGTTTTTAACCAAAACCGTTCTACCGACATTTTTAGCACAAAAATCTGGACGTATTGCTTTTGTTTCGAGTGTTGCGGGCTTATTGGGGACGCAGTACCGTGCCAGTTATTCAGCAGCCAAAGCTGCCATTCATATGTGGGCAAATAGCCTGCGTGCTGAAGTGGCCAATGAGGGCGTAGATGTATCGGTGATTTTCCCAGGCTTTGTTAAAACCAATGTTTCGTTTAATGCTTTAAATGGCGAGGGTAAACCACAGGGTCATCAAGACGAAGCGATTGAAAATGGTCTAGAACCCGATATTTTTGCGCAAACGGTGGTGAGTGCTTTGCTTAAAGGTGAAGAATACATTGTAGTCGGTGGACGGAAGGAGAAAATGGGGGTTCTGGTGTCTCGTTTATCGCCTACAACGTTGTATAAAATGATTCGTAAGATTAAAGTGAAGTAAATTGAAAAAGGCAGGAGGAACGTCTCTTCCACCTGCCTTTTTGCGGATGTTGTTCCCATATCCCATCCCCCCCATGTATTGATAGGGGAGCCGCACTGCACTACTTACTGATTTTATTTAAATAGTTTAAAAACAATTCCGCATTTTTCCCACGCACTTGCCAAGACATACAGCGCACACCACCGCCCATATGACAGACATTAGAAGACTGTACTGGAACAACAGTCCGTTTGGTTACACTACGAATTTGCTTTAACGCGACAGCATCTTCTTTAATCCCAAATTGCGGGAAGTAAATCCGTTCAGGCGTGACGAGCATGTTGGTGTATAAACCACATGCAGAACCAAATTTTTCATCGTAGATTTCGCTGCCATCATAAGGGGTGATGATTTCGCGAATTTTAACATTGGGAATACCGCGCTTTAAATCTGCTTTGAGTTGCTTGGCATAGTCGGGATCTTCAGGGTAAGAGTTAATCACCAATGTATTTTGGTCGACAAAGCTTACTACGCCATCGGCATGTTCCAAGCCCCCTTGTTCATCGGCTTCAATAAACGCAATCTGCTTTGCACCTGTTAGAGCCATGAGTTTTTTACGCGCTTCGCTTTCGGTGAGCTTGTTATCCGCTAGAAATTTGGTGCTAAGGACGACATTGCCATAACCATCTTCCACCCAGTTTCCGCCATCATTCAATAGTTTGCTTTGCGTAAACTGTAAGCCAGCCTTTTGGCTGTAGTATTTAAACTCGTCTTGTACTTCATCTGAAATGGCCTGACCTTTTTTAGCGCCACCTTGTCCTGCCGCCGTGTAGCGGAACATGACGGGTTGAGCTGGATTAGCGCTGGTGAAGTCGCGCATCCAAATGTCATGCATCGGTGCGATGGCCACATGCTTTTTGCCCAAGGCTTTGACATAGTCGGGGTAGAGGCCTTTGTCCGTCAGAACAACGACATTGTCTCCGTTTTTAATAATTTTTTTTGCATAATCGACGTGAAAATCAAAAATATCATCAATCATTTTTGCATAGTACGCATCATTACTTTGAGGCGATGCCAGTACAATTAATTCAGCTTTGGCTACAAGTGGAATCATGCTGAGTACAGCCATACTTATTTTCAGTGCTAAAGATTTCATTATCTGTGACCTATTTACAGTGTAGGTAATGTCCATTTTTATTGTGTTCAGTGTAGAGAATTATGCTCTAGTGAGCAATCTACCATCCGAATGTACGATAGAAGGTGAGCGAGCATGAGCTATTTTGAACGCTCATGCTGTCTGAGTTTAGTGAATGGATGATTGGTCAATAGTCGCTGTTTAAGGATTTTGAATGGCAGTCCCATAAGCAAAGACTTCAACCATACCGCCTTGCATGCCCATTTCTGTGGTCGCCAGTCGCATACACGCAATATGCGTTGCGCCGTACTTTTCTGCTTCAAGTTTGAGTCGGACGATGGCTTCACGACGGGCGCGATCGACAACACTTTCATAGCTGGTGAGTCTACCCCCAAAAAAGTTTTGCACGGTCGCCAGTACATATTTGAAGTAGTCATGAGAAATCACAACATTGCTGCTGATCATGTGCCCAGACTGCTCGAAGCTTACTTTGCGTAAATTACCCACAGTAATGTAAGCAAGACGCTTCTCATTCTGTTCAAGCTCCGCCAAATGTTTACGTTCATTGTAGCGACCAAAGCCAAAACCGACGCTAAAGAGCACCGCAAAGATCAGCAGTTGGAAAACTAAACTTTCCATTGCTTAGGCCTGTGTTGGAAATGGGTCGGGAAGATGGTTGTCTAACGGTGTGACACGGACCGCAGTGCCATAAACAAATAACTCAGAGGCACCTTGGGCAATGTTAGAAGTTGAAAAACGAATACCTACAATGGCATTGGCCCCTAAGCCTTGTGCTTTTGCAATCATACGATTCATGGCTTCTTGGCGGGATTCTTCTAAAAGTTCGGTATAGGCAGTGAGCTCACCACCAACAATATTTTTTAACCCTGCCAAAAAGTCGCGCCCGACATGTTTACTCCGAACCGTACTGCCATAGACCACATCCAGTTGTTGAGAAATGCGATGTCCAGGAACAGACTCAAGGTTACTTAAAAGCATAATGTTCAATATTCAAATGATTTGATTATCTTTGAAGATAGGAAAAAGCCCAGCAAAAAGCAATAAAAAAGCCCACCGAAGTGAGCTTTTGATGTTGCAAACCTTAGTTCGCTGTTTTGTTGTATTTCACATCTGAAGAAGAAGGCTGTTTCACCACTTGATCCGTCGTGTTGGCTTTAACGCCGCCACCGAGGGTTTTATACACTTCAACTTGATTGTTTAAGTTTGCTTGTTCAAGCAATAACAACCCTTGTTCCGCCGAGTACGATGTACGCTGTGCATCGAGTACAGTCAGGTAGTTATCAATACCTGCACGGAAGCGAGCAGTTGAAAGCTTATAAGTGGTGTTGGTTGCATCTACCAAACGACGTTGCGCTGCTAGACGGTCACCAATATTTTCACGTACTGCCAAGGCATCATTCACTTCGCGGAAAGCGGTTTGAATGGTTTTTTCATAATCTGACAATGCAATTTTTTGGTCAGTTTCTGAAATTTTCACATTGGCACGACGTGTGCCCCAGTCAAAGATTGGAATATCCAAGCTTGGGCCAAGTGACCATACAAAGGCACCTGATTTAAACAAATCGCTTAAATCTGTCGATGCATAACCCGCTGTGCCTGTTAAGCTGATGGTTGGGTACAACTGTGCTTTTGCCGCACCAATGTTGGCACCCGCAGCAGACAATTGATATTCCGCAGCACGGACATCAGGACGGTTATTCAACAAGTCGCTTGGCAAGCCCGCTGTCAACGCCGTACTTTGGGTAATGCGTTTCACAGGTTGAGGAGACAATAAGTTTGCAGGAACAGGCTGACCCACCAACAGGTTGAGTAAGTTCTGTGCTTGTGCAAGTTGAGTCTTGTAGTTCGCAACGTCATTACGTGCGGTTTCAACAGAAATTTGCGCTTGGCGTACAGGAACTTCGCTGTCGATACCTACATCAAAACGTTTTTTGTTCAGATTGTACGACTCAAGCTGTGCTTTTAAGGTTTGGTCTGCCAGTTTTAAATTGGCATTGGCAAACGAATAGCTCAGCCATGCTTGCGCAACCTGACCAATCAACGAAATTTGAGTTGCATCACGCGCACTTTGAGTCGCTAAATAGCTGTCTAAAGCATTGTCTTTTAAGCTACGAACACGACCCCAAAAGTCTAACTCATACGCAGTTACGCCAAGGCCAACATTATACGTTGTGATTGGCTTATTCGAGCTGAGTGTATCTTGGCGAAGCACACTACCACTTGCACCAATGGTTGGCAGTTGGTTGTTTTCGCTAATTTGATACGCTTGCTGAGCACGTTGAATATTTAAAGTCGCCGTACGGAGGTCACGGTTATTGGCTAGCGCTAACTCAATGACTTGGACTAAACGCTGATCAGCAAAAAAGTCTTTATAGCCTTGTTCTGCAACAGATGGACCTGTCGTTGAACCAATATATCCTGTTGGGATATCCGCTTGAGCGACGGGTTCTGGACCACGCATGCTTTGACATGCAGTCAAAGCAAGCGCAAGTGCAGATACCGCAATGCTACGACCTGAAATAGACCATACTTTTTGCATCACGATGTTTGCTCCTGATTATTTTGTTTCTTAGGTTTGTATTTGAAAATACTACGAATCCAAACAAAGAATACTGGAATGAAGAAAATACCCAACAGTGTAGAACTAATTACACCACCAAGGACACCAAAGCCTACCGAGTGTTGGCTACCTGCACCAGCACCTGTTGAAAGGGCAAGCGGAAGGACACCAAAACCGAATGCAAGGGTGGTCATGATAATTGGGCGTAAACGCATTTTTGCAGCATGAAGGGTTGCATCAAACAAGTCTTCGCCTTGTTCTTGCAACTCTTTTGCAAACTCTACGATCAAGATCGCATTTTTCGCAGAAAGACCAATCACGGCAACAATCGCAACTTGGAAGTAGATGTTAAACGATAAGTTTGGATCGCCCTTAATGATCATACCTAACCATGTCAATGCAAATGCACCAAGAATACCGAGTGGTACAACCAGCAAGACTGAAACAGGGATAGACCAGCTTTCATACAATGCAGCAAGACATAAGAAGACGATAAGCATTGAAAGAACAAGCAGCGGACCTGTTTGATTGCCCGAATCACGTTCTTCTAAAGATAAACCTGTCCATTCATAGTCGAAACCTTGTAAGCCCATAGATGGGAGTTTGCCAATAATTTCTTCCATCGCGAGCATCGCATCACCCGAACTTACGCCCGGTGCTGGAGTACCTTGGATGTTTACAGAAGATACACCGTTATAACGCTCTAGACGTGGTGAACCATAAGTCCATTCGCCTGTTGCAAATGCTGAGAAAGGAACCATCGTGCCACTGCTATTACGCACATACCACTTGTTCAAGTCTTCAGGCATCATACGTGTATTCGCTTCACCTTGGACATATACCTTTTTCACACGACCACGGTCAACGAAGTCATTGATATAAGTACCGCCCCAAGCCATGCTCATGGTTGTATTGATATCCGCAATACTGACACCCATTGCACCCGCTTGCGCTTGATCAATGTTGATTTGGTACTGAGGTGTATCTTCTTGACCATTAGGACGGACGCCTGCAAGACGTTTGTCTTGTGCAGCCATACCTAAAATAGCATTACGTGCAGCAATCAATTTCTCATGACCTTGACCACTTGCATCTTTCAACTGGATGTCAAAACCAGCCGACACACCTAACTCAGGCATTGCAGGTAATTGTAATGGCATGATGTAAGACGCATCTTTAATCATGTTCAATGACATGCCGCGTTGAATGATGGCACCAATTTGCGACTCAGGTGTCGTACGCTCACTCCAGTCCTTCAGTTTAATAAAGGCAAGACCCGCGTTTTGACCGACACCTGTGAACGAGAAACCAGAAACTGTAAAGATCGACTCTACATGCTCTTTTTCTTTATTCAGGAAGTAATCCGTCATGCTAGACACGACTTTGTCTGTACGTTCAAGGCTTGCACTTGGTGGAAGCTGAACTAACGTCATGACGACACCTTGGTCCTCATCTGGTAAGAATGAAGAAGGTAAGGCTTTATACAGACCGAATAAACCTGCAAGCACCAGTAGATAAACCACACCAGAGAATATTTTATGGTGAGTCATACGGTTGACACCACCTTGGTATTTCACGGCAACTTTTTCAAAGCTACTGTTAAACCAACGGAAGAATCGCGCAAAAATATTATTACTTTCTGGCTTGTTTGCATCATGTTGTTTTAACAAGGTTGCACACAGGGCAGGGGTGAAGGTTAATGCCACGATCAGTGACAAAATCATTGCGGTAACTAGCGTAATCGAGAACTGACGGTAAATAACACCCGTTGTCCCTGCAAAGAATGCCATCGGTACGAATACTGCGGTTAACACACTGGTAATACCGACCAAGGCACCAGAAATCTGTTGCATTGATTTTTCGGTCGCAGCCACAGGGTCGAGGTGTTCTTCTTGCATGACACGTTCGACGTTTTCCACCACAACAATCGCATCATCGACCAGAAGACCAATGGCCAAGACCATCGCAAACATAGTGAGCGTGTTGATTGAGAAACCGAAGATGTTAATGACAGCAAATGTACCCAATACAACCACTGGAACAGCCAATGTTGGAATAACCGTGGCACGCCAGTTCTGTAAGAATAAGAACATGACAATGAACACCAACACGACAGCTTCAATTAATGTGTGTACAACACTTTCAATCGACAGCTTAATAAATGGTGTGGTGTCATAAGCCAGTTGATCTTTTAAACCATCTGGATAGTTTTTACGTAGTTCATTTAAACGTTCTTCAACAGCCGCAGCAGTATCTAGTGCATTAGCGCCTGTTGCCAGTTTAATTGCGACACCGCCCGCAGCTTTACCATTAAATTTAGAGTCAAATTGATAGTTATCTGAACCAAGTTCAACACGCGCAACATCACCCAAGCGAACTTGAGCACCTGAAGCTGTATTTTTTAGAAAAATATTTCTAAATTGTTCAGGGGTTTGCAACATGCTTTGAGCATTCACTGTTGCGTTCAGCACTTGACCTTGCACAGATGGTGCACCGCCTAACTGACCTACCGCCACTTGCGAGTTTTGCGCATTAATCGCAGCTGCAATATCAGTTGGTGTCACTTGTAGGCTCGTCATTTTGGCAGGGTCTAGCCAAATACGCATCGCGTATGAACCACCAAAGACTTGAAGTTCACCCACACCTGCAACACGGCTAAGCGGTTCAGAGATGTTTGAGTTTACATAGTCTTTAATGTCTGACGCAGATAGGCTTCCATCTGGAGAGTAAAATGCAAGAACCTGCATAAAACTCGCACCAGACTTGGTGACTTTTACACCTTGACGTTGCACATCTTCAGGTAAAAGCGCCGTTGCCGATTGCAGTTTGTTTTGTACTTGAACTTGAGCAATATCAGGATCGATGCCTTGTTCGAAGTTCAAGTTAATAGACGCTTGACCATTACCCGCACTGTTTGAAGAGATATAACGTAGACCATCCAGACCATTCATTTGTTGTTCAATGATCTGAGTGACTGTGTTCTCAACAGTCTGTGCAGAAGCACCCGGATAAGTTGCAGAGATTGTCACCGTGGGCGGTGCAATCGTCGGATATTGGGCAACTGGCATTTTTGTCAGCGTGAGAATACCCGCCAACATAATGACCAGTGCAATCACCCACGCAAAAATGGGGCGATGAATAAAAAATTGAGCCATTCAGTCTACCCCTTATGCGTTTGAAGTAGCTTTTTGTTCAGTTTTTGCACCAGCTTCTGTCTTTTTAGCATCCGTTGTTGGAGCTTGAGGTGCTGCTGCTTTAGGTTGATACGGCTTCGCAACAACTTTCTGTTCAGCTTTAACTTTAGCTATTCCGTCAACAATAACTTTTTCACCTGTTTTAAGGCCTTCAGTCACAATCCAGTCTTGGCCTTGAATACCAACTGTGGTGATTTGACGAGGCTCTACGATGCCTTTGTCATTCACAATCATTGCCATCGCTTGACCTGTTGGTGTGCGAGTCACTGCAATTTGCGGCACTAACATCGCATTCGGGATTACGCCTTGAACGATTTGTGCATTGGCAAACATACCAGGAAGCAACAAGTGATTCGGGTTCGGGAACACCGCACGAATCGTCACAGTTCCTGTATCTGGGTTGACACTGGCATCAGAGAACGCTAAACGGCCTTCGATTGGATAGTCACTGCCATCTTCTAGTTTCAGCTTCACACGCGTGTTGTTACTGCTGTCTAAGCTACCTTTACTCAATTGTTGACGTAAACGAAGAAGTTCAGAACTCGATTGGTTGATATCAACATAGATCGGGTCTAAACGTTGAATCGTCACCAATGGTTCTGTTTGGTTTGCAGTCACCAAAGCACCAGCTGTAACTGTAGAGCGGTTGGTTTGACCTGAAATTGGTGAGCGGATGGTTGAATAACCTAAGTCCACTTCAGCATTTTTAACTTGTGCACGTGCTGCTGCCACTTGTGCCTCAGCGACATTTACTTGACCCACTAAGTCGTCATAGTCTTGTTTCGCAACAGCATTGCTTGAAACCAGTTGTTGATAACGATTTAGTTTAGTTCTGAGCGTGCTTAAATTTGCTTCTTGTTGTAATAATGCTGCTTTGGCATTATCAAATGTTGCGCGGTTTGTACGAGAATCAAGTTCATAAAGTGCCTGGCCTTCACGTACATAACTGCCTTCCGCAAACAAACGTTTTAGAATGATTCCACTCGTTTGTGGGCGAACTTCAGAGATTTCAAATGCCGTGGTTCTGCCAGATAACTCTACTGATTGTTCTACATTTTGCGGTTGTGCAACAATGACACCGACTTCAGTAGGTGGCATTTGTTGAGAAGCGCCAGCTTGCTGCGCATCCTTTGGGTCTTTGCTACAACCAACAAGTGCAATACTCGTTGCTAATGCGCAAGCGGTAAGGGCTGGGGCCCAAAGCTTTGCCGACATCATTGTTCCACCTCGATTAGATTCTTATCTAAAAATAATTTGTATTTAATTGGGTATATCTGCCACACAAGATGTAAAGCAGTGAAATCCAGATAATACTAATGCTCCAACCTGCGAGAACGTCGGACGGAAAATGTACTCCAAGATAGACTCTTGAAATTCCCATCATCAGCATCCATAAAAGAGCAATGCATACAACATAACGATGTGCAGGAAATGGTCGACTTAAGAAAATGGCAAGACACGCCAAAGTGGCAGCATACATACTGTGCGCACTCGGAAAGGAAGCACCATAGCTCGTCACTAGGTGAAACATTTCTGGTGGGCGTGGTCTTGAAATTAGAAATTTAAGTAGCCAAGCAGAAGCAATACTTCCAACAACGCCTAAACCAATAAAAACAACATCTCTATACTTTTTATACCATGCACGATGGAAACACCATAGAGTGGTTAGAAATAATACAAACGGCATGCCACCGAGTGCTGATAAAAGTATTGCAAGTTTATCTATAGGCTCAGTTCTTAATGTGCTGAAATATTCGACCATCGCCAGATCTAAAGCGGTGAGTGGTTGAATGCTTAGAGCTAATGCACTGATTATAAATAAAATAATACCGATAAAAAGCAACAAGTAAGGCATGCTGGAACTCGTGTCATTTCAACCGATTTAAGCGCGGTTATTTACTGGGTTAAAGTGTACTCATCAGTACACTTTAATTCAAGTGTTGATTAATCATGTATAAAATTTTGTTTACAGTGTAACAAGAGCTCAAAATCGGTACAAAATCATTTTGTATGGTGTTTTGTATTGTTCGAACTTTCCTCAACTTCAAGAGGTACTTTCGGTGGCCAAAAGAAGTCACTTGGTCGCGTTAGAAAATGGGTTAAAACCAATTTTGCTAACGGTTTCCACTGTTCAAAACGTACCCGACGTGCACGTAAAGCCACAATAATCGTGAGGGTAAAACTAACAAATAAATTCGTCAGACCAATAGCGAGTACCCCGAGGAAAGATACAATAATCAAGCCAATCTCAGGACTACCATTAATATTCATCAGACCTTGAATGAAGTTTGCAGAAGCAAAGGCAATATGGCGAATATCTAGAGGTAAACCCAAAATATAACCAATGGTTCCCATACTTCCTAACATAATCCCGAACAGAAAATTACCCGCCAACGCACCTAAGTTGCGTTCTATATAGCCTGCAAATTTATCGAGTCGTTCTTGTCCCATGATGGTTTTGAGACGAGGGTGTGCTTTTAAGCGAGGGCCGACTTTGCGATAAACCGCCATATTGTCAAAATAACCTGCCAAAAGTCCCGATAAAAACAAACAGACACCCGCAATCGCGGCATGCGGAATGGCCAAAGAAGTGAAAGGGTTTAAGTCATGTAAGACTTTCGCCGCTTTTGCATGGTTGAGTAGCGGTTCGTGCATACCAGTTGCCCATGCCCAAGTAATAAACGCGGCAACAGGGATGGCAATTGAAATATTGCCTAAAATAGCAATAAATTGCGTACGAATAATATTAATAATCAGCGCCGCCAATTCAGCAATTTGTGCTGTTTTTGAACCTTTGCGCTGTTGTACAGTTGCCGCGAGCGCCGCCGCTGTCATTGCTGGTTGTTTGGTTGCTACGGTAAAGTGCAACACATGAATCAGCATAAACCCCAATGAGTAATTCATGCTGTAAACAAAGGCTTGCATGAGTGGCGCCATGATCATCCGTGCAGACAAGATTTTCAGAGTCGCCATGGTTGCAATGATAACACCCGCGCCCGCTGCTGACTTATACATGGCTAAAAAGCCTTGTTTGTCTGTACTTACATAGTGTTCGCCCGTTTTACTGGCATTTTCAGTCACCTGTAAAGCAATCAATTCACTATTGGTCGTCAGTAAAGAGCGGACACTCCGTTCACTATAAATTGCAGCGGTAATATCAACCAAGAGCAGACTCACCGCTTCATAGTGTGCTTCGCCTTCTTCTACAATTAAATTGAGCAACAGTTCGACACGGTCTAAGCATTGCTCAAGTAAAGAAATCAGATAAGTTAAACTGACACTGACCCCAATGCGTTTGGTTGCACGACGAATTTTTAATACTACATCACGACACTGTTCAATCATGACCAGTGCTTGAGAGGCGTCGGGTGGGGCAACCACACTCGAGGTTTCAGCTTCTTGATGTGCCTTTTTATACTGTTGAATGAACTCAATAATTTCGCGGTTCTGAACTAAAAAAGGCGATTCGTATTCGGTCAGCTCAGGATGCGCATTAATAAACTCTGGATATAAACCAATACCACTAATCCGATAAGACAGCACCGTAATGGCCTTAATCACTTCACTGCGAATTTTGACTTTTTCTTTTTGATTGGCATGCCCGTGATTGAGCAGGTTCAGCAGTTGTAGCCAGTCACTGTCTCGGATGTTATCGAGCCAATATTTGTCACTTCGGTTGGGAAAAACGCGACGGACTAAATTTTGCAGTTGAGTTTCGTCATTAATCAGCGGGAGAAAATGTGCCCCTAAACGCTGTGACAATTGGTTCCAAAACCCATCTAAAGACAAGATACCTGTATCGGCATAAAGACTGGTTTGTTTATATTGGGAAATAAGCCGCAGTACAAAGCTTTGTAAGGTTGATGCGGCATCGGGAGTGATGAGTAATGCTTGAATGAGTGCTTGAAATTTTTGATGGATTTCATCGGTTTGATACGCATCTATTGGACGAATACGCTCCACCAACTCAATTAAAAGTTGATCATTTAAAACAGCTTGAGGTTGCTCAAGCTGTTGCTGCATTTGAGAAAACAGATCATTAAATTTTATATGCATAGGCAAGTTAAAAACATTTTAAAGCATCATTTGTTATTGAATTCGATGTAAAGCCAGTTGGGTTAAATTGACCAGTGCTTGACGATATTGGCTGTCAGGTAAAGCCTGTAAGGCTTGAAGTGCGGCTTCGGTTTCTTCATGCGCCCGTTGTCGACAGTAATCGAGTGCGCCAGAACTGTTTACGATAGCAATGACTTGATCAAGATCTGCCGTTCCACCTGTCGCAATACTTCGACGAACAATGTCATGTTCTTCACCCGTTGTATTTTTCAATGCTGAGATTAACGGCAAAGTCGGTTTGCCTTCCATTAAATCATCGCCAATATTTTTACCTAATGTTTCCGCATCTGAGGTGTAATCCAAAATATCATCAATGATTTGAAAGGCATTGCCAAAGTGGCCTGCAAATAAACGCAGCGGTTCACGGTACTGCGGTGTCCCAGAGAGAATGGCAGCCCCTTCAGTTGCCAGTTCAAATAAACGTGACGTTTTACCGTGAATAATATCTAAATAAGTTTGTTCTGTGGTTTCAGGTTGGTGCTGTGCTTGAAGTTGTAGCACTTCACCTTCGGCAATTTCACAAGTACCTGTAGAAAAATCTTTGAGTAAGGTCATATCGCCAAGATCGACCAACAAATCAAAGGCACGTGAAATTAGAAAGTCACCCACCAGTACTGCGGTCTGATTGTTCCAAGTCGCGTTGGCCGTTGGGCGACCACGACGTAAGCCAGATTCATCGACCACATCATCATGGACTAAGGTTGCGGTATGCAGCATTTCAATGATTGCAGCAAGTTTACGTTGGTGTTCTAGGTCTTCTGCACCACAGGCTTTGGCAGCCAATAAACACATAATGGGACGCATGCGTTTACCACCTGCTTCAACCACATGTTTACTCACCGCCATGACCAATGCCACTTTAGAGGTAATGCCTTCATTAATAAATGTGTCCATCGTGGCAAAGTCTTGAGCTACAGGGGCGAGAATATCTTGCTTAAAATCGATGGTCATTTGAAGAGCGGCCTCATCTATATAAAGTGATAAAAATCAGCATTACCAGTATTGTGTAAATAGGAATACATGTCTAAATGATTCATTTCAATCATAAATAAGACTCGCTAGTGTGCGAGACTGTATTTTACGAAGACAGTTCCTTATTTCCCCAATGTATAAGCGTACTGCATTTGTAGGCTTATTTACATTTTAAAAATCAATTCATCTATACTATAGCGGATTGATTTTAAAAATCTATTTCATTGTAAGCAAAGTCAAGCAAGAGTTGAACTGTAATTTGTTGATTGAGTTTTTCTCGATTATTAAATAATCGTTAATTTAGTCTAATAAGTTCGGCAAATCTCTTGTTGTTTGAGTCAATATCACTTAAAATCCTTGCCCTTGATTAACCCCAGTGGCGTTCGTATTAAGATCGATATCTTCCTTTATCGGCACGACGACACGGGCATGTTTGGAGTACATTATGTACGCAGTAATCCAAAGCGGTGGTAAACAGCACCGTGTTGTAGAGGGTGAAACCCTTAAAGTTGAATTGTTGAAAGCTGAAACTGGCGCAACTATTACGTTTGATGACGTATTAATGCTAGTAAATGGTGACAGCATTCAAATTGGTGCTCCAGTTGTTGCTGGCGCTACTGTAACTGCTGAAGTAGTTAGCCATGGTCGTCACGACAAAATCCGTATTGTAAAAATGCGTCGTCGTAAACACTACCGTAAACAACAAGGTCACCGTCAATGGTTCACTGAGTTGAAAATTACAGCTATTTCAGGCTAATCACGAGGAGTAATGAGACATGGCAACTAAAAAAGCCGGTGGTTCGACTAAGAACGGTCGTGATTCGAACCCTAAAATGCTTGGTGTTAAAATTTACGGTGGTCAATCTGTGACTGCTGGTAACATCATCGTTCGTCAACGTGGTACAGAATTCCACGCAGGTCAAAACGTTGGTATGGGCCGTGACCATACTTTGTTTGCAACCGCTGACGGCGTAGTAAAATTCGAAGTGAAAGGTCAGTTTGGCCGTCGCTACGTAACTGTTGAAGCGTAAGTTTTAATAGTAAGAAAAACCCACATTTTGTGGGTTTTTTTTCGTCTATTCATATTGTTAGCTTATTTTTCTTGTGTTTTTATATTTTGAAATAAAGCACCAAATACCAATAAATAGTGATGTGCATCACAAAAAATTAGGTGTGTAATAAAGAAACAAAATTAAAAGAAAGGCAGACGGATATGAATAAAATAGATACAAATGTCTTGGGCAATCCAAGCAACCAAGTAGCAGAAGTTCTTGGTCAAAAGTTAAAACAAGAGCAAAGTCATATCAGCGTTGCAGTCAAAAATGTAATTCAGCAGTACACACTTGAACCTAATCAATATGTTCGTATTGAAAAGTTTACTGCAAAAGTATTGTTACTTAGTGCCTTGATGATGACTGCAAATAGTGTTTGGGCAACCAATAATGATAAAGAAAGATGTGATGGGTGGGGTGCTACTTGGTATTGTCCAGGAACTCCAGGTCCTCAAGGGCCTACTGGTCCTGCTGGGGCAGATGGTGATAGTGCTTATCAGGTAGCTGTGAACAATGGTTTTATAGGTACTGAGGAGGCATGGTTAGAGAGTTTGCAAGGTGCAACTGGAGCGCAAGGTGAACAAGGCCTCCAAGGTGTGAAAGGCGATACTGGAGCGCAAGGTGAACAAGGTTTACAAGGTGTGAAAGGTGATACTGGGGCACAAGGTGAACAAGGTCTCCAAGGTGTGAAAGGCGATACTGGAGCACAAGGTGAACAAGGCCTCCAAGGTGTGAAAGGCGATACTGGAGCGCAAGGTGAACAAGGTTTACAGGGTGTGAAAGGTGATACTGGGGCACAAGGTGAACAAGGTTTACAGGGTGTGAAAGGTGATACTGGGGCACAAGGTGAACAAGGTCTCCAAGGTGTGAAAGGCGATACTGGAGCACAAGGTGAACAAGGCCTCCAAGGCTTACAGGGTGAGCAAGGTATCCAAGGTGTGCAAGGTGAAACGGGAGCGCAAGGTGAACAAGGTTTACAGGGTGTGAAAGGTGACACTGGGGCAACAGGTGCAACTGGAGCGCAAGGTGAACAGGGTCTTCAAGGTTTACAAGGTGTGCAAGGTGAAACGGGAGCGCAAGGTGAACAAGGTCTCCAAGGTGTGAAAGGTGATACTGGAGCACAAGGTGAACAAGGTCTCCAAGGTTTACAAGGTGTGAAAGGCGATACTGGAGCGCAAGGTGAACAAGGTTTACAGGGTGTGAAAGGTGACACTGGGGCAACAGGTGCAAATGGAGCGCAAGGTGAACAGGGTCTTCAAGGTTTACAAGGTGTGAAAGGTGATACTGGCGCGCAAGGTGAACAAGGTCTCCAAGGTGTGAAAGGTGATACTGGAGCACAAGGTGAACAGGGTCTCCAAGGTTTACAAGGTGTGAAAGGCGATACTGGAGCGCAAGGTGAACAGGGTCTCCAAGGTTTACAAGGTGTGAAAGGTGACACTGGGGCAACAGGTGCAAATGGAGCGCAAGGTGAACAAGGTCTCCAAGGTGTGAAAGGTGATACTGGAGCACAAGGTGAACAGGGTCTCCAAGGTTTACAAGGTGTGAAAGGCGATACTGGAGCGCAAGGTGAACAAGGTTTACAGGGTGTGAAAGGTGATACTGGGGCACAAGGTGAACAGGGTCTCCAAGGTTTACAAGGTGTGCAAGGTGAAACGGGAGCGACAGGATATAATGCTTATCAAGTTGCGCAAGTTAATGGTTTTAACGGAACCATCACCGAATGGCTCGCGAGCTTAAAAGGCGATATGGGTAACACAGGGATGACTGGTGCAACAGGTTTTAGTGCTTATGATGTTGCAGTTGGTAATGGTTTTGAGGGCAGCATTACTCAATGGTTAGCAAGTCTTAAAGGTACAAACGGTACCAATGGGATCTCTAAAGAAGTGATGGATGCTGCTGACACCTACATCCTGAATGAAGCAAAAACTTATGTGAACCAAGTTGGGCAACAAACCCTCAATCAAGCAAATGCTTATACGGATAGTCGTGTAAATGCCTTGAACCGAGACATGCGAAAACTCGAAGATCGAACCTATGCAGCAGTTGCATCAAGTATTGCGATAGCATCTTTACCGCAACCGACAGATGCTGGCTACAATATGTTTAGTGCCGGTGTGGGTACATGGGAAGGTGAGCAAGGTTATGCTTTTGGTCTCAGTGGTGTGACTGAAAGTAACAAATATGTATACAAAGTAGCTGTGACAACCAATAGTGAAGGTGATTTCGGTGCAGGTGCAGCAATTGGTTGGCAATGGAAATGACAGTGATAATTCTTAACCTCAGTTAGAAAAGCCTCTATTGATTTAGGGGCTTTTCTATGTATAAAGGACACATCTCATCTTCATCATGATGGATATTTCACAACATTAAGCACAAATAAATATACAAATCTTCTTATATTCTCAATTATTAGCCATAAAATTTGATTTAAGATAGCTCATCTAACAAATTGCGACTGCGCAAATTATAAAAGGTGAGATTATGAAAATGCTTCGTAAGACTTTATGTGCAATGACAGTAGGTGTAGTAACACTTGGCCCTGTTATGAGCAGTACAGTATTTGCAGCTCCGGTTGCAGCATCGGAGCAACAAGCGACGACGAGTTTAGTGAAACAGTTGAGTGGTATTCAAAGTATCAGTTCTAACTTTGAGCAAACCACCAAAGTCACAAATTCATCTAAAGCACCGAAGAAACAAGGTTTATCTGCCCAGCACATGAATCAGACCTTTAAAGGGGTGATGAAAGTTGAGCGTCCAGGGAAATTCTATTGGGAAACTACAAGCCCTGCAAAACAAACCATTGTGACTTCGGGCAAAACGGTTTGGATTTATGATCCAGACTTACAGCAAGCAGTTCGTCAGACTTTAGATGAACAGGTGGCGAATACCCCTGCACTATTATTGTCAGGGAATACGGAACAGATTCGTAAGTCATACCGTATTACGCAACCAAATCAGAGCAAAACTTACTATACCCTGTACCCAAAAAGCGATGATGGTGCGTTTCAAAGTTTAACGATCAGTTTTGGTGCGAAAAATGCGCCGACGCTAATGATCTTAGAAGATTCTTTAGGACAAACAACCTATGTGCGTTTTAATAACACCAAGGTAAATACCAATATCCCAGCTTCAACCTTTAATTTTACTCCGCCTAAAGGCACAGACATTATTGACCAATAAAATGAGTCTGTTGTTTAAAACCACCTTCGGGTGGTTTTTTATTGGGTCAGGTTCAGTTACATAACGTGGTGGGAAGTTATGGCTGTGCTTTGTATAGTCTGTGCTATTGAATACTTAACTGCGGGTAAATCATGATATTACTTCATAACAATAAAATTGGATCTGTCTTTGCAATGATGTTGTGTGTTGGATTGCTCAGCGCATGCCAGCCACAAAATGACAGTAATGCTGCAAAAAATGAAGAAACAGCTAAACCAGCTCAAGTCGTACAGACCTTGCCATTGATTGAGGCGAAAGTTCGACCATTACAATTGGCGCGTTCTATTGCTTGTGATGAAGAAGGGTGCACCAAATACCAGCTGTACAGCTTGGACACCAATGTTCCATGGATCAATCAATATTTTGATGAGCGGATGAAAAAAGCCAATCCTGTGGCGTTTGAAAGCTCGAAGCAGGCTAAGCCACAGATTGATGAAAACATGCTCAGTGAAACTTTGTCTGATGTCCGTTATGTGGCGCAGCGTGGCAAATATGCTGATTTTGTCTTGATGTATTATCACTACCCAGCGCGTGCCGCACATGGCATGTATCACAACGAATACATCACCTTAGATTTGGCAACGAAAAAACGTGTTGCGCTGAGTGACATTGTGGTGGACAAGACAGAGTCTCAATTATTAGATGCATTGTATAGTGCCAATAGCATGTGGCTGTCCGATCATAATATTTCACGCGAGCAATTGAAGCTGACCGATAATTATTATATGAGTGCCAAAGGTGTGGTGTTCGTCTATCCATTATATGAATTAGCGTCTTATGCAGAAGGAATGTCTGAATTGGTTTTACCGTATCAACAAGCCAGCGGCTTAATTAAGGCGGAATATTTGCCGAGTTTTGTCGATTATGCAGCTGAACGAGAAAAATCGAGCAAAGAAAAGCCATGAAAATTGCTGTAATAAGCCACAGCTAGTGATCGCGTGACTGTATTTTTCGGCCTGAAGCGCTTACACTATAGCCAGTTTTTTTCTTTGCAAAAGATTGGCTATGATCGACCCGAAATTACTCAGAAATAATATTGAGGCTGTAAATTTAGCCTTAGCAAAACGTGGTGTACAACTGAATGTTGAAGAATGGGCATCACTAGAAGCTCGCCGTAAAGAGATTCAATCCAAAACTGAATCTCTTCAGGCTGAACGTAATTCGGGTGCAAAACAAGTTGGCCAAATTAAAAAAGCTGGTGGTGATGCATCTGAAATTATGGCGCGCATGTCAGCGATTGGTGATGAAATCAAAGCCGCAGAAGTCGCTTTGTCTGAATTACAAGCTGAACTTGAAGCAAAATCACTCAGCATTCCAAACTTGCCAGATGAGTCTGTTCCTGAAGGAAAAGACGAAAGCGATAACGTGGAAATCCTCACATGGGGTACGCCGCGTACGTTTGACTTCGAAATTAGAGACCACACTGACCTTGGTGAGTGGATGGGCGGTCTTGAGTTTGAAACAGCGACCAAATTGACAGGTTCTCGTTTCAGTGTGCTCAAAGGACCACTTGCTCGTCTACAACGTGCGATTACACAGTTCATGTTGAATACGCATACTTTGGAAAATGGTTATACCGAAGCTTATGTGCCGTATTTAGTCAATGCTGACTCACTCCGTGGTACAGGCCAATTGCCTAAATTTGAAGAAGATTTATTCAAATTACAAGGTGAAAAAGAGTATTACCTCATTCCAACTGCGGAAGTGCCTGTAACCAACTTCGTGCGTGATGAAATCATTGATGCAGACCGTTTACCACTAAAATATGCAGCGCATACGCCATGTTTCCGTAGTGAAGCAGGTTCATATGGTCGTGATACGCGTGGCTTGATTCGTCAACACCAATTCGACAAAGTTGAAATGGTGCAAATTGTTAAACCAGAAGACTCAATGCAAGCGCTTGAAGAGCTTACAGGTCATGCTGAAGGGATCTTGAAAGCACTTGGTTTACCGTACCGTAAGATCATTCTTTGTGGTGGTGATATGGGCTTCGGTGCAACTAAAACTTACGATCTTGAAGTCTGGGTACCAAGTCAAAATACGTACCGCGAAATTTCTTCATGTTCAAACATGGGGGATTTCCAAGCACGTCGTATGAAAGCACGTTACCGTGCAGACCAAAAGAAAACTGAATTTGTGCATACGCTGAATGGTTCAGGTTTGGCTGTGGGCCGTACTTTACTTGCGGTCATGGAAAACTACCAACGTGCTGATGGTTCGATTGAAATCCCAACCGTGCTTCGTCCATATATGGGCGGCGTTGAGTACATTGACTAATAAAGTCGATGTACTGCACAGTTTTGTGCACAATAATTGCTTTAAGACAGTCAGATAAAACTCATTGAGGTCGTGTGTGGATATTTTTCCAATCTCTTTAAAGTTGCAACAGCAACCTTGTCTGATTGTTGGTGGTGGGCATATTGCTTACCGTAAGGCAGTGTTGTTACATAAAGCAGGAGCGGTGATTCATATCATTGCTCCTGATATTGATGCAAATTTATTGCAACTGGTTGACGAAAGCCAAGGGCAATATATCCAAGCGCTATATCCTGCGCAGATTCAACTTAATGACTATCGTTTAGTGATTGCTGCAACAGATGATTATGCGGTGAATACTCAAGTCTTTGAGGATTGTGAAGCGCTGAAAATACTGGTCAATAGTGTTGATGATCCACCGCATTGCCGTTTTATGGTTCCTGCTATTGTCGATCGTTCACCTTTGGTGATTTCAGTGGCCAGCAATGGCACATCCCCCGTTTTATCTCGCCAAATTCGTACCCAGCTTGAAACCAGCATTCCACATGGCATGGGCAAGTTGGCTGAGTTTTCAGGAAAATGGCGTGCAGCGGTGAAAGCGAAGATTTCCAATCCTGACGAGCGCCGTGTTTTTTGGGAAGACTTATATGCAAGTCCCCTGAAAGAACAGGTTTTTCATGACAATTTTACAGAAGCGGATCGTTTAATCGAACAAGCACTGTTGGAGTGGAAAACCCCGAAAGGTGAGGTGTATTTGGTTGGTGCAGGTCCGGGTGATCCTGAGTTGCTGACCCTTAAAGCATTACGTTTGATGCAACAAGCCGATGTGGTGATTTATGATCGTTTGGTTTCCCCTGCGATTATGGAGCTCTGTCGCCGAGATGCAACAAAAATTTATGTAGGTAAAGCCCGTTCTAACCATGCTGTTCCGCAAGAAGGCATCAACGCTTTGTTGGTAGAATTTGCCTCAAAAGGTCAACGTGTTTGCCGTTTAAAAGGTGGCGATCCTTTCATCTTTGGTCGTGGTGGTGAAGAAATTCAAGAACTTTTTGCCGCTGGCGTGCCATTTCAAGTGGTGCCGGGGATTACTGCGGCTTCGGGTTGTTCGGCTTATGCAGGCATTCCGCTGACACATCGCGATTATGCGCAAAGCGTGCGTTTCCTTACGGGACATTTAAAAGAAGGTTCGCCTGAGTTACCTTGGGATGAGTTGGTCTATCAGAATCAAACGCTTGTGCTGTACATGGGCTTGGTTGGTTTAGAAAAAATTTGTGAAAAGTTAATTGAGCATGGGCAGCGCCCAGACATGCCCGTTGCTTTGATCTCGAAAGGTACCACGCCAGAACAAAAAGTGGTGGTCGGGACCTTAGCGGATATCGCATCAAAAGTTGAAGAAAATCATATTCAAGCGCCTACATTGACCATCATTGGTGATGTAGTAAGCTTGCGTGAACAATTACAGTGGCAAGATTAATTATTGCCATATTGAAAGAGTAGAGAAAAGCTGTGATCCATGTTGTTTTATACGAGCCCGAAATTCCTGCAAACACAGGCAATATCATTCGTTTATGTGCTAATACTGGAGCGCAGCTGCATTTGGTTAAGCCTCTCGGCTTTGAGCTGGATGATAAAAAACTCAAACGCGCAGGTTTGGACTACCATGAGTGGGCGCGCATGCAAATTTGGGAAACATTCGATGAGTGTTTAGCGGATTTAGCTGAAAAAGGGGTTGATCTAAATGCGATTTATCCTCTAACCACCAAAGGAAAGGAAACCCCGCATACTTCGGATTTGAATCGCCCCGTGGCTTTACTCATGGGACCTGAGACACGTGGTCTGCCTGAGCAGGTTCGTATGTTGTTTCCAAAAGAGCATTGGATTCGTTTGCCCATGGCTGAAAACTCGCGCAGTTTGAACTTATCCAATGCGACCGCTGTGATTGTGTATGAAGCATGGCGTCAGCAGGGTTTTAAGCCTTTAGTCTAATCAAATTGCTGTAACAGAGCCCGCTTAAGCGGGCTCTGTTTTTTCTAGCTTTTGATCGAATCCAGCTCTGGATTTTAAAACTTTAAGCATATTGGCTTCGACCCAATCTTTCATTTGATAGGCATTTTGAGCAAAGTCTTTGCCAATCTCGGTTAACGCATATTCCACTCGAATCACGTTATCTTCATGAATGGTTCGCGTCAAAAAACCATCGCGCTCTAAGATCTTTAATTTTTGTGACAGTACTTTAGGTGAAATACCTAAAACATTTTTCTTGAGCTCATTAAAGTGCTGTGACTCCTGATCCAGTGTATACACAATCAATAAAATCCACTTGTCTGCAAATTTTTCAAAAAAAAGACGAGCAGGACAATCTGGATGAAAAATATTAAATTTCATTGGTTTATTCATTTCTAACCATGCTCCTTTTACGTTCTATCTTCATTTGAAACAATCAATCAGACCAGTTACCAAGTGGTAACTAATTGATACTAGGTTTCATAAGTGTATCATGAATACAGACTTAATGCAGCGCTGTCATCAGACTACGCTTTCGCAAGATACTGGCAATTGGATGGATCACATGATGAAAGTTTCAGAGGCTGTTGTTTTTATTACGGGTGGGAATCGTGGCTTAGGACTTGCCATCGCTCGGGAGGCACGTCGTCAGGGCGCTAAAAAGATCTATGTGGGTATGCGCCAGATTGGGAGCTTTCAGGAAGAAGGGCTTACCCCGATTCAACTGGATGTAAATGACGAAGCATCTATTCAGCAGGCAGCAGAACAATGCGCAGATACCACGATTCTTGTGAATAATGCGGGCATTGCACTTTTGAATGAGCATCCTGTCGATGCCAATATCATTACGGCTACGCAAAAGATTTTGGAAACCAATTTGTTGGGCTTGATGCGAGTGACGCAAATTTTTGCTCCGATCTTGAAAAAGAACCAACAGACTTATGTGGTCAATATTCTCTCGGATGTGTCATGGGAGCCAAGCACTGTTTTGACCAGTTATGCCATTTCTAAAGCGGCAGCATGGTCCTATACCAACTCAAGTCGTCAGTGGTTGTCTCAATTTAATATTCAGGTCATGGGGGTGCATGTGGGTTTTATTGACACCGATCTGACACGTTCATTACCCATTCCGAAGATTGCGCCAGAAACAGTAGCTCAAAAAATCTTTCAAGGCATCGAGCAAAATGCGTATGAAGTTTTGGTCGGTGAAAAGACCCAGCAGTTGAAGCAGGGCCTAAGCGCTGAAGTTGCAAGTTATGTGAAGCTCAAGCCCGATCAGGCCAGTATTTAAGATATTTCATTCTATTTATTTTTAATGGTTTACGCAGCGTCATGCTTGACGCAGCAATGCCAATCAAGTGATTCAAAAGAGGAAACTAAAATGTCGAATATTTCAGTGGTTTTTTATTCAGGCTATGGACATACCAAAGTGATTGCACAAACTTTTGCGCAAGAAATTGGTGCAAATTTGGTGGAGATTGACCCAAATGGAGACATTCCAGAGCAAGATTGGCTGACACTGGATCAATCTGATGCAATTGTATTTGGTGCACCAACTTATATGGGCACTGCGCCGTGGCAATTTAAAAAATTTGCAGATGCATCTTCAAAAAAATGGTTTACCCGTGCATGGCAAGATAAAATTTTCGGTGGCTTTACCAATAGTGCAAGCTTAAATGGTGATAAGCAAGTGACATTAATTCAACTACAAACACTTGCATCACAGCATGGTGGTATTTGGGTAAGCTTGGGCTTATTGCCAGCCAACAGTAAAGCGGCAACCCGTCAAGATGTAAATAATTTGGGTGGTTCTGTAGGCTTGTTGGTGCAATCACCATCGGATGCAAGTACGGATGAAATCCCAACTGGGGATCTCGAAACCACAAAAGCCTATGCACAACGTATTGCTAAATTAACTAAACAATTTAAGGGCTAGTTTTTTAGCTCTAGTTTAGAAAAGAAAAAGACGCACTTGGCGTCTTTTTCTTTTGAATGAAAGATTAGAGCGGATCGTCAAATTCATTATGTTGTGGTGCAGGTTGCTTAAAGCCTTTGGTTTTATAACCTAAGTATAAAATACCAAACATTGCCCACCATAAACCGAATTTCAACGCGGTTTCTTCAATCTCTAGCCACATGGCAAAAATACTGAGGAATCCACACATTGGAATTATCACAAAGCTCAAGATATCTTTAATATTCTTTGTGCGGCCATCACGTAGTGCATATCGTGAAATCACTGATAAGTTTACAAAGGTAAATGCAGTTAACGCACCGAAGCTGATCATCGAAATAACGATGTCTAAGTCCATGAAGCCAGCGGTTAATGCTACAGCACCTACAATTAGAATGTTATAAGACGGTGTAAAGCTTTTCGGACTAATGTGACCAAAAATCTTCTTGTTAATCACGCCATCGCGGCCCATTACATACATTAAGCGTGAAACGCCTGCATGTGCCGAAATACCCGATGCCATAACAGTTACAATTGCGAAGTACAACACCACCGTTTTAAACGCAACGCCACCGACGGCTTGTAAAATGTCGGGCTGTGTTGCAGCAACATCTTCAAAGTAAGTCTTTGGATCGTTCGGGAAGTAAATCTGCATGAAGTAGGTGCTGATAATAAAAATCACACCAGCCAAGAGTGCCGTTAAGAAAATCGCTTTAGGTAGAGTTTTCTCGGTATCTTTTGTTTCTTCTGCCAGCGAGCTGAGCGAGTCAAAACCTGTGAATGAGAAGCACAGCAAAGTCGCACCTGTAATCAGGGCACCCAGTGAAGTAAGCTCATTCCAGAATGGCTCTAAACTCCATAACTGATATTTTGCATTGACCAAAGTACCATCTGCGTTGACGCCACCAGCAAGTAAGCTGTAAACCATCCACGTGAAGTAAGCAATCACACCTAACTGTACAAAAACGATCAAACCATTAAAGTTTGCAACGAAGCGTGCACCACGTAAGTTGACCGCGGTCATAAATGCAGTTAAACCTACCACCCAGACCCAATGGTTTACATCAGGGAATAAGGCTTCAAGGTAAATCACGGCAAGAATGATGTTGACCATTGGAGACAATAAATAGTCTAACCATGATGACCAACCGACCATAAATCCGACATTCGGATGGATGGATTTTTGTGCATAGGTATAGGCTGAACCCGAGGAAGGGTAGCGACGAATCATGTGACCATAACTGATCGACGTGAATAAAATTGCAATTAAAGCAATGATATATGACGTTGGCACATGATAATGACTTTCTTCTGATACTAAACCGAAAGTATCAAATAATGTCATTGGTTGAATATAAGCTAAACCAATAATAATGATGTGCCAGAGACCTAGCGTTTTTTGCAGTTTAGCTGCCGATTGAGTCCCAGAAATATTAGTCAACGGCGTTATCCTCTTAATCGTTGATCAAGGATCAGTCATGTTTAATAAGGATCGTTTGAGACGAACGATCCCCCCTGTGTTTAATTTCAAAAGTGCGCCAATCTACATTAATTTGGCCGCTTTTGTCAGTAACTTTTTCAGATTTTTTAGCAGTTTTTATGCCAATAGTTATAAGGAAAGCATTATTCCTTATGGCAAATAAAAGCCCGATGTTTAAAAAAGCATCAGGCTAAGATTGTCGCTATATTGGCTGATTTTTTATGAATTACCAAGCTTTTTCTAAAATTGCTTTTAAATCTTTTAAGCTGGCTTCTTTCGGGTTGTAAATGATTGAACCATCATTGAGGGCCTTTTCTGCCACCTCATCGAGTTGTTCTAAGGTCACTTTTCCTGTTTCACTCAAGGTACGGGGTAACTTGGTTAGGGTAAATAAGCGATCACGCATGGTGAGTAATGTGCTGATGGTTTTGTCTGCACGTAAGTGGGCAGGAGTCTGCGCATAAATGTCTGGCCCTGCAAGCGGTAACAGGAGCTCTGCAATTTTGTCACCATTCACTTCCTTGTTAAATTCAAGGACATAAGGGAGGAACAGGTTCATGCATAGTCCATGCGGCAAGTGTGCCACTGCACCTAAGGCATGTCCAAGTGAGTGTACAAGGCCCACCATCGAGTTTGAAAATGCAATTCCAGCCATGGTCGAGGCTTGAGCCAATTCTAAGCGGCCGTTGGCATCGTTTGGATTATCCAGCACATTAAACAAGTGGTTGCTGACTTTCTTAATTGCAGCCGTAGCATAGGCATCTGAAATCGGATTGTGTGCCATGCATGTATAGGCTTCGACGGCATGGGTCATGGCATCCATTGCGGTCATCGCGGTCAAGTGTGGTGGCAGGGTTTGGGTCATACGTGGATCGAGAATCGCAGCATGCGGCATTAAATAGTACGATGCGAATGGCAGTTTGACATTTTTCTCTGGATCAGACACCACCGCAACCATAGTAACTTCAGAACCTGTACCTGACGTGGTTGGAATCACAAAAAAGGGTTTGAGTGGTTTAGGTAGGTTGTGTGCCCCAGAGTATTTGAGTAAGTCATCACCACCTTCAGACACCAAAATATTAGTGGCTTTCGAGGTATCAATCACCGATCCGCCACCGACAGCAATAATCGCATCGCACTGGTGTTCACGATACAAATTGGCTGCTTTACGTACCGTCTCTAAGCTTGAATCGGGTGGAACATCATCAAAAATTGCACCAATCACTGCATCGGTAGACTCAAAAGCTGCTTCAATAGGTGCTAGTAAGTTATTGGCACGTACACCCTTGTCGGTAATGATTAAAGGTCGGGTTGCGCCTAATGTTGCCAGTTCAAACGGAATGTGTTCTAAAGCAGCATGACCAGCGATCACTTTTACAGGACAGAAAAATTCGTAATAAGGCTTCGCCATGTTATGCACTCCGTTTTAAATATGATTGGGCTACTTTGAGATAAATATTTGCAGCGCCTGTGAGTTTTTCTTTTAAGCCCAATTCAGTTGGGTATTCTTTGACGGCAAGTTCCGCGATCATTTTCGGTAAAATCAAGGATTCCATTTTATTCAGACAGCGGACGAGGCGAATTGCATAGGAGATATCGCCATCTGCAATCATGCGGTCGTGTGCAAAAGCTTGTGCTGTACTTTCTTGAAATGAAAACACCAAAAAGGCGTGGCTTAGATGTTTAAAAGTGATGGTTAAATCTGCCTTTAAACTTCCCGGAGTAAGTAATTCGAGTTGATGGTTTTCGGTCACTTTGGCTAAAAAAGCCGGGCCGTTTGGAAAGACATTCATCGATAAGGTGAAATTGGCTGGAAATTTGGCAACTTCTTGTTGAATTTCACTATCGACTTGGCTGGCCATGACCAATCCTCGGCCAATCACATCCATCATAAGTTTGACATAGGTCAATTGCAGAGCGGGTTTCACTGAATTTACGTTAATCACTCGCTGTTGTCCTTTCTAAAAATAATTATTAGTTTAGAGTAAATACTCTAATTTATTTTTCCATGAAAAGCAAAGCCTTTATATATGCTGTACTTGAACTTCTTTAAAGTAACCGCTGTGCTGTAAAGTTTCAATAATGTCGGCACATAAGTTTTCAAAGCGCGGATAGTCTGATTTGAGGTCTGAGATACGCACCATTTCTAAGCCTGCATAGCCGCATGGATTAATGGTGTGAAACCCAAATAAGTCACAGTCAATATTTAAGGATAAACCATGATAACTGCGCCCTTTACGAATTTTAAAACCCAGTGAGCCAATCTTGCGTCCATCGACATACACGCCGGGTGCATCAGGTTTGGCATAGGCTTCAATCTCATATTTCTTGAGTAACTCAATCATTAGGTTTTCAGCATAAGACACCAAGGTACGGACGTTCCAACCAAGTCGGTTGAGGTCAAACATAAAATAGGCCACCAACTGACCAGGACCATGCCAAGTGACTTGCCCTCCGCGATCCGTTTGTACCACAGGAATGTTACTGCTCATGAGGATGTGTTCAGGTTTTCCAGCTTGGCCTTGGGTGAGCACGTCATGATGTTGCAAAATCCAAAGTTCATCTGGTGTGTCTGCATCCCGTTGTTCAGTCAGTACTTTCATTTCTACAAAGCGGTCAGCATATGAAGTTAAATTATCAAACTGGCGAATAATGAGTTGTGGTTTGAGAACGGCATCTGACACGGCACTTGCGTCCTTATAAAACAAAAAGTATGTCTGAAATTATAAAGAAAAGATCAAGAGCGTAGGGGGATTTCTTCAGTGAATAAGCTGAATTCAGTAGATCAAAAATTTAGGCACAAAAAAACACGCTCGTAAGCGTGTCTCATTGATACATCATTTGAATTACAGCGCCGTTTTAATTAACGGACAAGCTGCAAGGTCTGCATACAGTTGATGAACTTGTTCTAATTCTTCAAAACGCAATTGGGCAGTTAAAGAATGGTATTTACCTGTGCGTGATGGTTGGACTTGGATCGATTCACCATCAAAATCAGGGAAATGTTTGACTAAAATTTCAACCACTGCAACATGTAACTCAGTGCTGGCAAAGCCTATGAGTTTGATTGGGTAGTCCATAGGGAATACCCAAAGATGTTCTTGTAATTCACGTGATGGTGTACGGTCTAACATAGTCATGAGCGTCAGTCCCCCTTATTTCAAACGCCTGCGAAACTGCAGGCGTTAGGTGTTGCTCTTAAATACATAATGGAGACTCGTGATTAAATTTCAAGTCTCCAATGTATCGGTATGAATTAGTCGTTTTCTAGGAATGAACGTAAATGTTCAGAACGAGAAGGGTGACGTAATTTACGTAGTGCTTTCGCTTCAATCTGACGAATACGTTCACGTGTCACGTCAAACTGTTTACCCACTTCTTCCAAAGTATGGTCCGTTGGCATATCGATACCAAAACGCATTTTCAAAACTTTCGCTTCACGTTCAGTCAAGTTTTCAAGCACTTCACGCGTTGCTTCTTTTAAGCCTTCAGACGTTGCAGCATCGACAGGTGAAGTGATGTTGCTGTCTTCAATGAAGTCACCCAAGTGCGAATCTTCATCATCGCCAATCGGTGTTTCCATCGAAATTGGTTCTTTAGCGATTTTCAGCACTTTACGCACTTTAACTTCGTCCATTTCCAGACGTTCACCGAGTTCTTCAGGTGTTGGTTCACGGCCCATTTCTTGCAGAAGTTGGCGTGATACACGGTTGATCTTATTAATGGTTTCGATCATGTGTACTGGGATACGAATGGTACGCGCTTGGTCGGCAATCGAACGAGTAATGGCCTGACGAATCCACCATGTTGCATAAGTCGAGAACTTATAACCACGACGGTATTCAAACTTGTCTACGGCTTTCATCAAACCAATGTTACCTTCTTGGATCAAGTCCAAGAATTGTAAACCACGGTTGGTGTATTTTTTCGCAATCGAAATAACCAAACGTAAGTTGGCTTCAACCATTTCTTTTTTCGCGCGGCGTGCTTTCGCTTCACCAACAGCCATACGTTTTGAAATGTCTTTGATGCCTTTAACATCAAGGCCCAAATCTTTTTCGATATCTGCAATTTTTTGTTGGAACGCTAAAACGTCAGGACGTACTTTTTCAAGATAGCCTTTTTGGTCTGGCGAAGCTTTCGCAATTTGTTCATCTAACCAAGCAAAGTTTGATTCTTGACCAGGGAACGAAGTACGGAATTGAGTACGATCCATACGACCACGACGTACTGCATAGCGCATTACTTCACGTTCAGAGGTACGGATTTGTTCATGTGTACCACGAATCATTTCCGAAATGATGTCAAATAAACGTGGTGTAAATTTGAACATCATAAACACAGTTGCAAGTGACTCTAAAGCGTCTTCTGCTTCTTTGCTTGAACGACCATGTTTTTCGATGATGGTTCGGGTGTTTTTCCAAGCCGCAGTCAGTTCGTCAAAACGCGCTTTGGCAATTTCAGGATCTGGGCCAGATTCACCTTCAGAATCATCATCACTTTCAGACTCTTCTTCTTCCTCGTCGTCATCCAATTTCACATCTTTGGTAGACTTGGTTGAAGAATCATCTTCTTCATCAATTTCAGACTCTTCTTCAAGAACTTCTGGAATCGCTTCATCAGTTTCAGGGTCTAAATAACCTGAAAGGATGTCTGCAAGACGACGTTCGCCCGCTTCATAATCTTTGTATTCTTGTAATACCACTTCAACCGCATTTGGCCAGTAAGCAATCGAGTGAAGAACGTCACGAATCCCTTCTTCAATACGTTTTGCAATACTGATTTCGCCTTCGCGCGTCAACAGTTCAACAGTACCCATTTCACGCATATACATGCGGACAGGGTCAGTGGTACGACCAGGCTCATTTTCTACAGAGGCAAGAACAGCAGCGGCTTCTTCTTCAGCAACTTCATCGGCAGCTTCATTACCACCTTCAAACATTGCATCATCAGATTCAGGCGCACGTTCGTGCACAGGAATACCAACGTCTTGAAGCATTTGAATAATGTCTTCAATCTGTTCGCTTTCAGTGATCGAGTCTGGGAGATGATCGTTAACCTCAGCGTAAGTTAGGTAACCTTGCTCTTTGCCTCGGCTAATCAGAGCCGCTACTTGTGAAGTAGGGGAAGTCATATCGCTCATCTTTGCTTACTCTTCGTTGAATCTGTGGCAGTGGAAAACTGTGCATCTGGGCACAATTCGCTTCATAAACTTATTTGTAAATAACTGCGTATTCCATCAGGGATAGTCAGCCAAAAGCTGCCTGATAAAATATTAAAAATATAAATTCAGTGATTTAGATGGGGGTGAATTTGTTGTTTTCAAGTTCATCCCTAGCGTACTCAAGTTCAAAACCCAAATTTGAAATCTGAAAGATTTGGATTTTATGTGACCATTTAAAGTCATAAACTATAAAGACGCAGGGTGGATTATATCATGCCATAAAAATTGGTTAGAAATAAAGACTAAAAATCAAATTAATTGCTCTAAATGCAAATAAAACTTGACAAGGTTCTGGAACCCATATAAATAGCGGCTAAGACCCTTCACATTTTTTCACTATGAGGTAGTTTTAGTGTCTTCTACAGATTTTGAACTAGATGATAACTACGCTGATGATGATGTTAATTTTGATGAGTCATCAAGTAAAATTAGTGCGAAAGAATCATTAGAAAAACGTCGCCTGATTGATGACCTTCTTGCACAGCGCCGTTTGGAACGTGAGCTTAAAGATTTTGATTACGACATCGACGATGACGACGATTTTGACGACGAAGAAGACTAAAATCAGATGTAGCATCGTGTCTGAAAATGCTATGCTAATGCCCTAATCAGTTTCTGAATTTGGATTTGAAATGAGTGCTTTAGATTTAGACTTATTGAGTGAATATCTAGATGGTGACCAAAATGAGTATGGTCTAGATTTTGCAGCGACTCATGGTTTTTTGTGTGCAATTGCAGTTGGTCCTACTTTTGCAAAATGGTTGGATGAACTTTTTGATAATAATCAAAAGAAAGTACCTGCCGAGATCATCGTGCAAGTGAAAGCTTGGCTTGAGTCTATTCGTCAAAACCTTGCCAATGAAGAAGGGATTGAATTTCCTTTTGAAATTGAAGAGGCCGATGTTGAGTCAAGTCTAGGGGATTGGAGCGTTGGTTTTGTCGATGCAATGTTCCTCAATGAAGATGCATGGTTCACGCCTGAGTTTGAAGAGCAACTGGTCGATCTTACTTTACCAATTATGGTATTTAGTGGGATTGATGAAGAAGATCCGCAAATGGAAACTTTCCGTCGTAACGGTCAGTTAATGGATGAGCTTGCAGAAGAAATTCCAGAGAACTTAAACGAACTTTATCTCATGTATCATACGCCAGCATAATTGTTCTTGCGTTGTGACATCAGCGACGCAGGCATTAGCAAGCAAATAAAAAAACGTCCCTAGAGGACGTTTTTTTATGCCCAAATTTTAGTGTTTAAACGCAGGTACCACTCATGCTTAATTTGTGAGAAATAAGCAAAGTCCTAAAGTTGCGAGTACGGTACCGATGACACGGTTAATACTCACTTGTTTGCGTAAAATTTTATTTCGGATCACTGGGGTAGAGCAGAATAGTGAAATGAGCAAGAACCACAGTAGATGACTGACCGAGATAAACATGCCATAACCGATTAAATGTGTTAGACCATGATTGCCTCGCAGTAACTGTGCAAAGATGCTCATCACAAATAGCGTAGTTTTGGGATTTAAGCTGTTGCCAAGAAAACCTTGTATAAATGCTTGCCGTGGATGCAGTAAAGCGTGGGTGACATGGTCACTAATTTGCTGTTGGGTAAATGTTTTGTACCCGATATACATCAGGTACAGCGCGCCAATATATTGAATGATATGCAATAGGTTTGGAATGTAGTGCTTTAAGAAGCTGAGTCCCAGTACGCTATAGCAAATGTGTACCCATACAGCACAAGCAATACCATATGCGGTATAGATTCCTTGTTTACGCCCATATAGATAACTATTTCGGCTGACCAAAGAGAAGTCAGCACCGGGACTGATGACTGCAAGTAGGGTGATGATTGCAATCGCTATAATTTCATTCACTCATTGATCCTTGTTCAGGTTGAATTAAAAGGATTTATATATTTTTCATATATTTGCTATAGTGAAAATCGATTTTAATTATTACTTATCGATGAGTTTTTGGAATGATTGAGCGCGTGTCACTGAATTCTCTTAAGTTTTTTTATTATGTCGCCCGCTATGACAGTGTCACCATCGCTGCTGAAAAACTTTTTGTGACTCAAGGGGCGGTCAGTAAGCAGTTAAAAAATTTGGAAGAGGCACTGGGGCGTCGTTTATTTATTCGTGACGGCAAAAAGTTACAGCTGACGGGATATGGTCTAACACTGTTTGATTGTTGTGAGCAGGTCTTTCCTCAGATTGACCAGTGCCTCGTTCAGATGACAAGAAAAAAGAAGAATGAGAAGAAGACCTTAATCTTATCCTGTGAACCGACTATCGCCATGAAATGGCTGATTCCGCGCTTGGTTCAATTTAAGCTACGTTATCCTGAGATTGATATCAGTTTGTTAACAGGTGGTGGAGAAGCGGATTTTAAAGCGCAAAACATCGACTTGGCCTTAAGGCGTAATGATTTTGAGTGGGGCAAGGCCATTTATAGCGAAAAAATGGCGGATGAGCATATGGTTTGTGTATCGCGTCACAAGCATTTAGCCCCGATGTCACAGCTGTTTATTTCCAGTTCGCGACCTAAACTTTGGACACAATTTAAGGATGCGTATAAAGCGCAGTTTAAGCACTTTCAAAAAGTAGCGTTGGAACATTTCTATTTGTGTATAGAGGCCTCTTTAGCAGGGTTAGGGGCAACAGTGGCTTCAGCTTATATGGTTGAAAAAGAGCTCGATTTTCAAATGTTAGATATGCTTAGCCCGATTGTGCAAGATGGCTCCGCTTATTATTTACTTTCGGCATCTCCTTTTGAGGATGATCCAAATAAAGTCATTTTTAAGGATTGGTTGATTGAAGAAATGAGAGCCAGCCAAACAAAGTTAATGGCTCTTTCCACTCAAAAGTACTAATCACGTGCAGCATTTGATTACTATCTTTATAAGTATAAAAAAACACCTCAAATGAGGTGCTTTTTTATGGTAACTTTTTAAAACAATAGTCTGCGTACCAACCATAGGCAATATGAAAAATAGCGCCATGAATCGCGACCATACACAGCATAACGACAGCGGTGAGTCCAATACCAGCATTATCGACTGATTTCATAATCGCTTCAGCATTGGGGTTCATTAGCACTAAAAATAGTACAAAGAAACTACCAATGATAATTGCGACAGCACTTGAACCCCAAACCAGTTGAATTTTTTCATGATTGTTTGGAACACGGTGTTCTTTTTTTACGAAGTGTCCGACACTAATTAGTGCACAAGCCACTAAGGTCGGAATTAAGGTTAAACCGCCAAGGTTTAGACCAAAGACCAGTACGGTGATTAACAGCACCAAAGCAATGCTATATACCGCCGCAAAATGCAGTAAATAGTGTTTCATGTATTTCCCCAAAATGAATAAATTAGATGCGCGTTTTACCTAGATGCCTGCGATATAAAATCCAAAGGATAATCACAGCGACAATGGCAATAATGACATAACCGACTTTGCTAAAAATTTGATGCATCAGTGCTTGGTTTTCACCAAAGTAATAACCGACTGTTGCTAAAAATGTCGTCCAGATAATCGTACCGAGTCCACTATAAAACATGAACTTCCAAAAGGGCATACGGCTCATTCCCGCAGGGATGCTAATTAGTGAACGTACCGCAGGAATCATGCGACCAAAAAATACAATACGGTGACCATACTGCTCAAACCAATCTAAGGATTTTTTCACATCGGTGGATTTGATAAATAGATATTTACCATAGCGGTCAACCCATCTGAAAATGTGCTCTTGTTTAAATTGATAACCGATCCAATAGAGCACTGCTGCGGCAAAGAGTGAACCAATACATCCTGCAATAATGACCCCAACTAAAACCAACTCGCCTTGTGAGGCGGCATAACCTGCAGAAGGCATGATAATTTCAGAAGGAATAGGCGGAAAAACATTATCAAGAAACATCAGTAAGGCTATTCCCCAATAACCCAGTTGTTCCATGACAGAGATGATCCATGCAGTGAGATTCATATAGACCATAAAAATAAATGCGATAAGTTATCTTAAGGACTTATCGCATGTGGGTAAAGAATTGAAATGTATTGTTTTCTATTCATCGAAACGGGTATGGGTCAGGGTGTGAATATAGACTTTACGTAAGCTATAGGCCAACGCAATCGGGATTAAACTAAGCAACGTATAATTTAAGAGATTTGAACTTAAATGGTAACCAATGCCAAGGGCAATACTTGAACCAATCAACATGCCCAAAACCACGATAAATAAATGCGTGCGTTGTTCAAGCTTGGCTTTGATTTGGTTGAAGCTGGTATTCTGATATTGCTCGATACGGCTTGCTGCGGCATTGCGAATCAGTGTGCGATGGCGTGGCATGATTATTTTATGCATGGCAATCATCCTATTTTCGTCGTTTAGGCATGTCATTTTTATTGTTATGTGGAGACCTTCAGGGCACCACTTTAGCTTATTATTTATACAGTATGACTCGGATTGAGTTAAATATTGTGACAAAATTGTTAAATATTTTTAAAAAACGCGAACTGGATAAAAGAATAAGCCCTCAAATGAGGGCTTATTCTTGACTTAAATCATCTGAATGATTTTAAAGGCGTTTACGTTTAGCCGCAGCAATCTGCGACTGGCGCATACGGAAGCCTTCTTTTTGTTTTTCTGTGGTTTTGTCGATACAGTATTTGCATGACACACCATGTTCATAGCTAGGTTCTTCTGCTTCAGCAGGAAGAAGTGGCCAACCACAAGCATGACACTTAATGTTAAGGCCTTCTTCAACACCATGAGTGACGGCAGTACGGCCATCAAAAACGAAACATTCGCCTTCCCACATGCTTTGTTCAGCAGGAGTTTCTTCTAAGTATTTTAAGATGCCGCCTTTTAAGTGATAAACCTCGTTGAAACCTTCTTGAAGAAGAAGGGAGGTCGATTTTTCACAGCGGATACCACCTGTACAGAACATCGCAATTTTTTTATCTTTGTGCTGTTCAAGGTTTTGTTTAACGTATTCTGGAAATTCGCGGAAGCTTTCTGTTTTCGGGTCAATAGCACCCTTAAATGTTCCGGCTTTGTATTCATAGTCATTACGTGTATCAATCAAAATGACGTCATCACGAGCAATCAGGTCATTCCATTCTTTCGGGTCAAGATAGTGACCGACTAAATCACGTGGCTTTACTTCAACGCCTAAAGTCACGATCTCTTTTTTAAGTTTGATCTTCATTTTACGAAATGGTTTGTCTGCACTGTCAGACTCTTTGTATTCCATTTCGTTAAAACCTTCATTCAGAAGGAATTGATGAATCATATCGATCGCGGCACGGTCGCCTGCAACCGTACCATTAATGCCTTCGCCCGCTACAATCAGAGTACCACATAGGTTGATGGTTTTTACCAAGTCTAAAAGACGTTGTTGCAGATCAGCAGGATCTTGAACTTCTTTGAATTGATAAAGTGCGGCAACAACCCAACCAGTCGTCGCTTGCTGTTCTACAGGTGCAAGCTGTTCTACAGTAGCGTTCATGGAGTACTCCAATGTATTTTGATAGATAATTTTAAGGCGCATATTTTACATGGAATTGAATCAAGATGCGAGATAAGTAAACATTTTAAATGGCTTCTCAAGTGGTAGGGGAGCGTGTATATTCAGTTGCCAAAGACAAAATCCGTTTTGTTTTGGTGCGTTTATTAACAGGAGTATGTTTTGAGTACAGATCGTCGAATTGCCTCTTTGACCCCATGTGCAGGGCGTTGTTCAACGGTATTTGGTGATTCTGTGTGTCGTGGTTGTCGTCGTTTTAATCATGAAGTGATTCAGTGGAATACCTACACTTCGGAGCAGCATCGTTCAGTTTGGCAACGCTTAGATGCACAACTAGATCAAATTTTAGTGCCAATGTTGCCTTTTGCTGATGTGCAGCAGGTCGAAGCTTTTGTTTTATCTAAACGCGTTCGTTTGCGTCCCGATGCATCAAAAGGGCGGAAGCTTTATCATGCGTTAAAAGTATGTGAAAAAAATAAGAACTTTACCGAAGAAAGTGGTTTAGGCATTCAAGCGCAGCAAGTGAAATCGATTTGGCAAGAGTTTGAGCGCCGTGTTCTTGCACTTGCTACAGCCAGTTATGATTTGGCTTTTTTGCGTGCTGACGCAATTCGGCAACATCTCATCCATATGGAAGAGGACGAATAAGTCCTCTTGGTTTGATATAGAAAAAGAATACTCCGCATACCTAAGCTATTTGCGAGAGTGACTGGGGAAAAGGGTTTTTTCGATGGTGAATGTATTTGAGCTGGTGTTGTACTGTATGGCTGTAGTGGTCATGATCGCAACACCTGGGCCAGTGATGTTGTTGGTTGCCAGTGCAGGTCTAAAAGGTGGATATAAACAAGCCTTAAAAACCATTTTTGGGACGAATTTAGCTTCTTTGGTTCTCATTGTACTATCTGTGCTCATCTTAAAAGGCTTTTTAAACATTGCAGAGCATTGGCTAAATGCGATTAAAATTTTAGGCTGCGTATATATTGCCTATCTCGGTTTTCAAATTTTAAAAGAAGCCATTGCACAAGAAACAGAAACATCACCTGTGCAACTAAAGGCGGTGCAGGGGGGCTTTAAGCAAGGTTTCTTGGTGGGGATTTCAAATCCGAAGGATATTATTTTCTTTGCCTCATTTTTCCCACAGTTCATTGGGGTCACCAGTGATGTCGATATCAGCCTTGTACTGTTGACCATTCTCTGGATTATTCTAGACTTTAGCACATTGTCTTTGGTTTATTTGGGTTTTAATAAATTATCGCAGTCCGCTTTGTACAATAAGTTGTTAGGCGTTTGTGGTGCGATATTGGTCAGTATTGCGCTCTATGGTATTTATACTGTCTTTGCTTGATGCTGATGGTGCTGCATCAAAAAGCCTCCATGTTGGAGGCTTTTTGATCGGGAGCGTAAAAATTAAACTCCGTGTTTAATGCGATATTGCACCAATTCTTCAATGGTGATCACAGTCAACTGATGCGTTTGCGCATATGCCAACACTTGAATGCCAGAGGCCATAGTTCCATCGGCATTGGTCAGTTCACACAATACACCTGCTGGTTTTAAGCCTGCTAAACGTGCTAAATCAATGGTACCTTCGGTATGACCACGACGGGTGAGCACACCGCCTTGGCGTGCACGAAGCGGGAATACATGACCAGGGCGATTTAAGTCGCTGGCAACAGCCCCATCTTTAATTGCTGCTTTGACTGTGGTGGTACGATCTTGTGCAGACACACCAGTGGTCACGCCAGTTGCAGCTTCAATGGTCACAGTGAATGCTGTTTTAAACTGACTTGAGTTATCTGACACCATAGGCACCAGCTCTAAGTGATCGGCCAGTTCATCGGTCAGACATAAACAGACAATGCCAGAACCATCACGAATCATGCGTGCCATCGTTTCGACAGTGAGAGTTTCGGCAGCCACAATGAGGTCGGCTTCGTTTTCACGGTCAAAGTCATCCATCACCAAAACAGGTTTGCCTTGGCGGATATCTTCTAAAGCTTGTTGGATACGTTGTTCAGCTGGAGAAAGGGCTGAAAAGAAAATTTCGGGTTGAATCAAACTAGACATTGAAACGCTCGCGTAAAATTGAAGTACGGTTGAACATTTCAGGACTTTGAAAAATTGGCGTAGCAATAAATCCTCACAGGTTTGCACCTGAGATTCTATTGGTCACGTCGTCTTCTTTCATCCGGACTATACCGTCGGCTTTGGAATTGAACCAAATCTGCGAGCCAAATAGATGATTTCTACTTGGCTGGCTCGTGGGCTGATTCAGTCTGAGTCATTCAACTGAACTTACCACCGGTGGGGAATTACACCCCGCCCTGAAGCGATGTAACTCCATTATAGTGCTAAACATTTAGAAAAACAGGGGGAGTTTTAGAATGATCAGTTTTATACATAGAACAATTTTTGCTATAGCTTTGCTAAAGACCAACATTCTCTGCGCATGATTTCACTTAGTATGAGTTTAATGTTTGAAAATGAATACTTGAGAAGAACCATAAACATGAATAAGAAGTTTTTCTATAGTTTGCATGGTTTGAAATGATCAAGATAAAAATAAGAGTGAGGAGTTAGAATTGATCAAAATTCAACAATATGATTACCCTTGGAGTGCCGAAGCCTTTATAAAGCATCTGCAAGTTTTTGGTTTTACACTCATTGCGGTCAGTATGTTGTATTTGGTTGCCGCCAATTGGTTTATGTTGCCACAGAATATTCAGCTGGCTATTCCTCAGTTGTTATTATTCCTCAGTGCGGTTTGCAGCTTTTGGCTGACAAAACATGATTTTCTCGTGCAATGTTTACATAGTATCTGTGGGTTGATGATTGGTTTAAGTCTGGCTGTGATTGGTCAAATTTATCAAACGGGTGCTGACAGCTATTTATTATTTCTACTTTGGTCTGTGCTGCTTTTACCGTGGTTATATCGTCCGAATATCGGTGTATTTTTCCTTTTATGTATTACCAGCCAGTTGGCATTGTTTCTATTTTTTATCCAAACCTTTTGGGGAGATCAATATCCAGATCTCTTTTTAATCAGTATTCATGTATTTGCACTAATTCAATTCTATTTCTGCAATAAATATTATTCGAAACTTCGTTATTTATTCTTACTATGGTTTGCCATTCTCTCGGTTTGGCATATGGCGATGTATCTCTATGCGGATAAAAGCATTCTTTATTTCACAGTGTCTTTTCTCTTGTTGGGCATTTTACTGGCTTACTATTATCAAAATAAAGATCAGCTATGTAGTGCACTTTCAGCCGTTGGCTTAGGCATTAGCTTTACCTTGATCATTGTGAAGGCGGTGACGGAGTGGTTTGGTCAGAATGAAATTTTTGAATTATTTTTTATCGCACTGATTATTTTTGCGTGGTTTGCTTTCATCACTTACATGTTGATTAAATTTATTCCACATAGTCGGTTCAATTCTATTCCCCTTGCTGTGGGAGCTTGGATTGCGGGCATCGTCTTTGCTACGTTGATGCTGACCTTTTGGGGGAATTTCTCTTTGCTTATGGGTGTTGTCTTTGTGGCTTTGGCGGCTTACTTATTGAAAGCTAAACAAAGTTTATTTTTAAGACAATTCGCTTATTGTCTCTGGGTTGCAGGACAAATTGCGGTCATCTTTCACACCGTTGATTTAATGAATCAAATTCTTCCTATTCTATTTTTACAATTGGCGATGCTAGTGCTCGCTTATTTCATGCGAACACATTGGTTCTTTGTCTTTGTTCAAATTTTGGGTTTATATGCAGCAGGTGTGGCGTGTATTTGGGATATTAATGCACATCTCAGTTGGCGTAATATTGTTGAAAATTTTGTTTATTTAGCACTTTGGAATTATGTTTTTTATCTGGGAATTCTGGCCATAAAATTCATACAGCCAATCGAATATCAACGTAGTTTATTGCTTTCTGCACTTGGGATTATTCTATTTTCCATGGGTTTTTATACTTTATTTGGGAAATACGAATTAGCGAAAATTGAGCACATTCCGATATTGGCTTTTGGCTTACCGATTTTATGGTTTGTGCTTTTTGTCTTTTTACATATTCAAAAGCAGTTTCATTTATTTGCTCATTTTATTTTGACTACTTTTGCAGTAGGGCTGATTTTTTATGGTTATTTCGATATTTTTATTTGTTTGGCCATCATTTCATGGGCATTAAAAACACAAGATAAAGTGATCTATGGATTTGCGCTGGCAACTTTCGCTTTAATTTTAGGGTTTTTATATTATTCCCTTGACGTGACCTTTCTAATTAAAAGTTTAAGCATGTTCTTGTCAGGTCTGATGTTGCTCTTGCTGACATTGAGCTTGATGCTATTTAAGCAAAAAGAGGAGTTCGGCATATGAAGAAAATGATTCCTCTTGCTTTGGCACTACTCAGTATCGCGGTATGTTTAGGCTTAATTTTTAAAAATGAATGGCACTTAAACAATAGTCAAACCATGTATGTGCGCTTGCAACCTGTAGACCCGCGTTCGATTATCCAGGGGGATTATATGGCGCTGAATTATCAACTTTATTTTGCGCCTCAGCATTTGAGTCCAGAAAGTACCAGCCAAGCAAACATTAATCAAGAAGATCAGATTTTTTCAGGTCATTATTTTGATGAAGTGATTAAGAACAAGTCTTCAGTGCTCACTTATGTTGAACTCGATTCACAGAGGCGCGTGATACATAGTTATTTTGAGTTGCCGAAAAATGTTCGTACAGCTCGACTGATTTTACAAAACCCGAATAATCGCTATAGCGGACTTTATCCTGCGTCGAGAAGTTTTTTATTTGCAGAAGGTTTGGCGGATTGTTATCAGCAGGCAGAATATGCTGAGTTTAAAGTCGATGAGCAAGGCAATGCGATACTTACTGCATTGAAAGGTGATCAGCTACAAGATTTAGGCTGTGAGAGCAAACGAGATTGGTTGAGCGGGTTTCGTACTGCTCAGAATTGATACAATTGCATTATTCTGCTCATAAAAAAATCCGCACGCAGCGGATTTTTTTAATCTATTGGGCTTAAGCCACTTGTACTGGAATACAGTTTGCCATGTGACTTACAGTATTGTCTGGATTTGCATAAACTAAACGTGGTTTATGTGCATTTGCTTCAGCTTCTGTAAAATCACCAAAGGTAGCAATAATCATTAAATCGCCTACATCGGCCTGATGTGCTGCACCACCATTGACTGAAATGATGCCAGAACCTTCTTCACCACGAATTGCATAGGTACTGAAACGCTTACCATTAGTCACGTTCCACATGTGAATTTCTTCATATTCGCGGATACCGGCTAAATCCAATAAAAGACCATCGATTGCACATGAACCTTCATAATGGAGTTCAGCTTGAGTAACAACACAACGGTGGATTTTTGCTTTTAATAAACGAGATAGCATGGCTAGCGTCTCCTGAGTGGACCTAAGATCGTTATCTTATGGTTGAATCAATCTGAACTTGCTGGATAAGCAATCAGGCAAGCGCATTTTGCCTTTAAAATGACAGTATGGCAAGCAGCATGGTTCAACATTTTTTTGACTTATCAGTTTGGTTTGTAAGCATTGATTTGATTCATGGCAGGCTGAATCTCACCATTCACCAGCATTTTAGTGCGAGCCAATGCGTGATGGATTGCGTCATCCATTAAATTTTGTTCATTGCTTGGTGCTTTGCTTAAGACATGTCCTGAAACACGTTCTTTGGAACCGGGGTGACCAATACCAATGCGTAAGCGATGGAAGTTTGGACCGATATGAGGAACTATGTCACGCAAACCATTATGACCACCATGACCACCACCTGTTTTTAGGCGAATGACACCAGGGTTCATATCCAGTTCATCGTGAGCAATCAGTATTGCTTCTGGAGCAATATTGTAGAATTTAGCGAAGGGAACAACACTTTTACCAACAAGGTTCATAAAGGTTGTGGGTAATAGCAGACGGACGTCTTGACCTTCGATATTACCACGCCCACTCATTCCATTGAATTTTGGGTCTTTTTTAAGCGTAATGCCATATTGTTCTGCAAGGCGTTCAACAAACCAAAAGCCTGCATTATGGCGGGTTTGGGCATACTCAGAACCTGGGTTGCCCAAACCAACAATCAGTGAAATATTTGACACTAATTACACCAATAACACTTATGCGCGAACGAAGTCAGCGTGCATAGGCGTGTTTTTAGCTGGGTGACGTTGTAACGCTTTGATTTTAACGCTTTCAACTTTGTCGCCAACTTTGATTTCAACAACTTCTTCGAAGAAAGCGTTGTTTTCTAAAGCTTTAACAAGCTCACGAAGTTCTAAAGTAACAGCTACAGGTTCAGCAGCACCACCGTAGATGATAGCTGGAACTTGAGCAGCGTGACGAAGGCGGCGGCTCGCACCTTTCCCTTGGTTAGCTGCTTCACGCGCTTGAGCGTTTAATACGAAGTTTGCCATGATAGACATCCTTAATTTAAGTTTTAAATAAACTAGATCTGCGACCGACCTAGTGAGACAAAGCCCTGCACTGGGCAGGGCTTTTAAAATTCAGCGCTATATTATAGATAAGAATCAAACATTGCGCTAATAGATTCTTCGTTGTTAATACGACGAATTGTTTCAGCAACCATACTCGCAACTGAAACTTGGCGAATCTTACCAAGAGCTTGAGCTTCTTCAGAAAGAGGAATGGTGTCTGTAACAACCAATTCATCAATCACAGAGTTTTTCAAGTTTTCGATAGCTTTACCTGATAAAACAGGGTGAGTTGCATAAGCAACCACTTTGCGCGCACCAAATGTTTTCAATGCATCAGCAGCTTTACATAACGTACCTGCAGTATCCACCATGTCATCTACGATCACGCAGTCACGGCCTTTAACATCACCAATCAAGTGCATGACTTGTGATTCGTTTGCCTTTTGACGACGTTTGTCGATGATAGCAAGGTCAATATCGCCCATTTGTTTAGCAACAGCACGTGCACGAACGACACCGCCAACGTCAGGAGAAACCACCATGAGGTTGTCATGTGATTGTTGACGAAGGTCAGCTAAAAGCGCTGGTGTACCGTAGATGTTGTCTACAGGGATATCGAAGAAACCTTGGATTTGGTCAGCGTGAAGGTCGATCATTACCACACGGTCAATTCCTACAGTTGTCAGCATATCTGCGACAACTTTTGCAGTAATTGGAACACGTGATGAACGAGGACGACGGTCTTGACGCGCATAACCGAAATAAGGAATCACTGCGGTAATACGACCAGCACTTGCACGACGCAAAGCGTCAGCCATAACGAGGATTTCCATTAGGTTATCATTCGTTGGGGCACAAGTAGGTTGTACGATAAATACGTCTTTACCACGAACATTTTCAGTAATTTCGACAGCAATTTCACCGTCAGAAAATTGACCAATAGATGCAGCACCTAAAGGGATGTGCAAGTGGCTTACGACTTTTTGGGCGAATTGTGGATGTGCAGATCCACTAAAAACGACAAGATTGGGCATGAAGCACCCTTGGCGGTTGGCAATTTAGGAATTAGATGGCAGGGGTAGCTGGATTCGAACCAACGGATGCCGATATCAAAAACCGGTGCCTTACCACTTGGCGATACCCCTAATGCGGCAGAACTTTAATATTTTTGCGTCATTCTGTCAAGGTAAATTAACAGTAGAACAGCAAAGTGTTGCTCTGTCTTTTTTGGAAAATGGCAGGGGTAGCTGGATTCGAACCAACGGATGCCGATATCAAAAACCGGTGCCTTACCACTTGGCGATACCCCTAAATTTGATTACTGTAAAATGGCAGGGGTAGCTGGATTCGAACCAACGGATGCCGATATCAAAAACCGGTGCCTTACCACTTGGCGATACCCCTAGTACAGTCATCTACAGGTGAAATAAAATGGCAGGGGTAGCTGGATTCGAACCAACGGATGCCGATATCAAAAACCGGTGCCTTACCACTTGGCGATACCCCTATCAGGTAACGTAGAAATGTCTTATTGGTGATTCATTCAAGCTGTTGACCAAGTAAGCTTTACATGGTGCATTTGCAAGAACATCATCAATGTTCATATCACTCGTTACTTCAGTAAAAACACAAGCACCTGTACCTGTAAGTTTTGCAATACCGAACTGGTCGAGATATTGCATTGCTTCATCTACTTCTGGATATAAACTTCTTGCCAAAGGCTCAAAATTATTTCCAAAATCAGATGGCTTTAACTGATAGGCGCAAAATTTAGAGCTCTTCGTGTTTCTTGTCAATGTTTTTTGTGAAAAAAGCAATTGAGTGCTGATAAAACAATCAGGTTTTAACACAATGTATTGTTTTTGATCTAAGTCTATGAATGTTAAGTGCTCACCTATGCCTTCAGCCCATGCATTGCGACCATGGACAAAGATGGGAACGTCTGCGCCTAACTGAACACCCAAGTCTGCTAATTGCTCAGTATTTAGCCCGCACTGCCACAGTTGATTGACTACGATTAGTGTCGTCGCGGCATCCGATGAACCACCACCTAAGCCTGCACCCATCGGAATATTTTTTTCAAGACGAATGGATAAACCGGTAGCTGTTTGTGCATACGGCTTAAGTATCTGTGTCGCTTTATAAATCAAATTTTGACTCAAATCGACACTGTTTAAGCCTTCAATATGAATCTCTTGATCTGTACGGAGTTCAAACTCTAACCAATCACACAGATCGATCAACTGGAAAATACTTTGCAGTTCATGGTAGCCGTTTTCACGACGACCCGTAATGTGTAAAAACAAATTCAGTTTTGATGGGGCAGGGACACGGATCATAACGAGATAACTAGCGGTTTTGAATGACCATTGTAATACGGTTTTCTGCACCATTTTCAAGTGCTTGTTTTAAAATCAAGCGATTTGGCATATGGGCTTGTTCGTTATAGCTCAGCTCAACGCTCCAACCATCTTCAATGATCTGTACCGCTCGTTTGGCACTGTCACGTTGGATTTGTGCTTGAACTGTTGCGGGTTTGGCTTGAACCCAATTGACCAAATGGGTGATGGGTGCTTGCCAACCTGTTGCTGTTTTTAAAAGTTCTTCAGGAGTTTCAGCTTGGATGAGGCCAGTTTTAGCACTATTCAGGCTCACTTCACCTGGACGACCAGTAATTTGCGTTTTACCAACGCCTAAAATTCCACTGAGCTCGATATCAAACTCTTGTTGCTGTTGTACCCATGTGAAAAAAGCACTGCCTGTCTGTTCAGGCGTACGCACCCCAATTTTACCCTGTAAGCTAAAGTGTTGATCAGATTCGGTTTGTATGGTGTTTGGATCAAGCTGTGGTTTGGTAAATTGTTGACAGCCTGTTAGTGCCAAGCTACTTGCAGCAAGTAAGCTTAAGCTCAGATTTGAGAAAATACGCATAAAAACTATGAGCTCTTTTTCAGTTGTTGGGGTAACAATAAAGTATTGAGTTGATCCAATTGAGGATCATTTGGGTGTTTTTGTTTGAGTTGTTGTAACACAGTGGAGAATTTTTGCAGATCACCGAGCATATAAACTGAACGCGCATAACGCACGCCAATATTGACACTACCACTGATGAGGTAGGCTTTTTCTAAGACTTTGGCTGAAGTGCTAAAGTCATTTTGTAAGTAACAAATAAAGCCTAAGGTATCTAAGATGGAGGCCTGTTCGGGGGCATATTCTAAAGCATGTTCAACAAATCGACGTGCATCATCTAAGCGTCTGTTTTGCAAGGCTAAAGTATATGCATAAGCATTGAGGTAGGTAGGGCTATTGGGCTCAATACTTAACAGTTGATTGAGCAACTTTTCAAGTTTGTCTTTATCCGTATGTGGATCCAACATTAGCACTTCAGAATAGATCAGTTCAGGATCATCCGGTAAGTTTTTAATTGCCTCATCTAACAGTCGCATGGCTGCAGCTTTGTTATTCATGCGCTTTAAGATATCGGCTTGCGCCTGATACAAAAAGCTTGCATGTTGTGGATAGTTCACCCGTTCTTGGGTTAAAAAGCGCAAAGCATCATTGGGTTTTTTTTGCTGGGTATAGATACTGATGAGGCTGCGACGCGATACGGTATACAAGCTACCATCGACCAGACGATAGTAGGCCTTGGCTGTTTCAAAATGCTGTTTTCGTTCAGCATTTACCGCAAGATAGTAATAGGCTTCATTTTGATATTCAGCCGAATTACGTAGTTCAACCAAATATTTTTCCGCTTTTTCGTACTTCTTTAAGTCAATACTGGTTAATCCCGCAATAAACAAGGCTTCTTCTTGTTCAGGCCATTTTTTAATCAGGCTCTCAAGCTTGGTTAAGGCTTCATTTGACGCATTAATTTTAATCAGATATTTGGCTTCGGCTAAACGGATATCGACATTGTCGCGGTGTTTACGACTTGATTTTGCATACCAATTACGGGTTTCTTCCTCTTGGCCGAGTGCGCTGAGTAAGTTGGCCTTCATCAGAATGTAGCCTGTGACTTTTCCGCGCTTTTTTAGGGCTTTATTGATGGTGGTTAGGGCTTGCTCAAGCTGTCCATTTTGCGCCTCTAAACCTGCAATCAACGCCAAAATAGAGGGGTTGTTCCGCTCCTTACTCGAACGTAGCGCTTGAATGAGAATTTCTTGATCTTCAGGTTCATCAGGGGCAATCCCCGCAAGGATTTGCTCTAAATCGGCATTGGCATCAATATTGAGAATTTTATCGAGTGTTTCAGCCGCAAGCTCATATTCATGTGCTTTGAGTGCAATGTGCGACAAATAAAATAAGGCTGGAACATCGGTAGGCTCTTGCACCACCCAATGCGTTGCAATGTCGAGTGCGGCATGCAAGTCATTTTGTTCAAGGGCAATATTTAAAGCGCGTTGTTTAATGGTGGTGGAATTACTTTTAATCGCCAGCACAGTATAGTTGTGCAGAGCAGTCGCACTGTCTTGGTAAGCCAGTGCAAATTCGGCAATCATACTTTGTTGAATTGCATCATAATTAGATAGCGAAAAATCTCCAGCTGCTCTAAGATGAGCACTAGATGCCATGCTACCGACGAGTAAGAATGTGGTAGAATATTGCTTAATTCTCGCGCCGCTCAGTCGGCAATGTGTTTGACGCAATTTTTCTTGATCCAAGTAATGCTTTTTATGACACCGTTATTGCACAATAGCATAAATTTAGCGAAATGATGATCTGATATGTCTTTCTTTGCATTGGGTGTCAACCATCAAACCGCCTCCGTAGAATTGCGTGAGCAAATTGCATTTAACCCTGATAAGTTAACGCAACTGCTTGAGCAACAAGGCCAAAACCAAGACTTAAATGAAATGGTGGTGGTGTCTACGTGTAATAGAACAGAAGTGTATGCCATGTCTGAAAACTCAGATATGGTATTGAACTGGCTCGCCCAAGCAAATGGCATAGATGTTAAACAATTGTTGAATCATGTATACCGTTATGAAAATGCGCAGGCTGTCACTCACTTGATGCGCGTTGCAAGCGGTTTAGATTCACTCATGCTCGGTGAACCTCAAATTTTGGGGCAGGTTAAATCTGCACTATCTCTAGCGAAGACGGCTCATACTGTATCTCCTCATTTAAACCGAATTTTTGAATATGCCTTCTATGCGGCGAAACGCGTACGCTCTGAAACGGCTGTGGGTAGTCATGCCGTATCAATGGGCTACGCGGTTGCTCAGTTGGCATTACAAGTGTTTAGTAAGCCTGAAAAGTTGACGGTCATGGTGGTCGCTGCGGGCGAAATGAATAGCTTAGTGGCGAAGCATTTGGCTGAAATGGGAGTCGCAAAAATCCTCATTTGTAACCGTACCCGTGAACGGGCTGAAACTTTGGCTCAAGAAATAGCCCATCGTGTAGATGTTGAAATCATTGAATTTGATCAGTTGGCCAATAACTTAGCGCGTGCAGATGTCATTTCCAGTTGTACGGGAAGTTTACATCAGGTGATTCATTATCCAGATGTCAAAGCTGCTTTAAAAAAGCGTCGTTATCAACAAATGTTGATGGTGGATTTGGCTGTTCCGCGTGATATAGACCCGAAAGTGGAAAGTTTGGATGGCGTCTATTTATATGGCGTAGATGACTTACAGTCGGTGATTGATGAAAACCTTGCTCAGCGTCGTCAGGCGGCGGTTGAAGCTGAGGTGATGGTCAACCAACTAGCAACCGAGTTGGTGACCCAGCAGAAGGTTAATCTCGCAGGTGAAACCATCCATGCTTACCGTCAGCAAGGTGAACAGCTAAGACAAGAAGAATTAGATCTAGCGCTGGCACGAATTGCGAAAGGGGAAAAGGCGGAACAGGTAATGCAAGAGTTTGCACATCGTTTGACGCAGAAGTTGCTGCATCCAACCTCGATTATGCTGCGTGAAGCAGCCAAATCTGAAGATCCGAGTCATTTTGAACAAATGCAAACGTGTTTAAATGAGACTTTTGCTAAACGTCGTAAAACTAAAAAGTAAATCTAAATATAAAAATGTAATAGGTTTAAGTAATCAGTCTTAAGCCTATTTTTTTGGTCAATTCATTCAGTTTTTGACGTAGATTACGCGATTCAAGCAGGCTTAAAGGCGCTTTTAGTTTTTGGCGCAAATATTTTTCTTCAAGCGAGAGAGCATATTCACTGGCCAGTTTGTCGGCCATTTCAGGTGTTTTGGTCAGAACTTCAATATTGGTGCGCTGCATAATATCGGCAATTGCGTTGGCATAACGGCTACACGCACCCAGCACATAATAGGTCGCCAGTTCTTGGTCGTCGGGCAAATCATCAAAGATGCCATCTAAGACTTGTAGCACATGCGCTAAAAGTTCATCTTCAGGTAAATAGGCGCGTAGAGTTTCAAAGTGAATATACAAAAACGGATGATGGATCAGAACGGCGAGGGCGAAGTCTTCATCTTTGGTGCGAATATTAAAAGACAACGAGGCATCGTTGCTGACTTGAGGTGTCCAGCGACGACCAAAACCAAGTTTTTCTTTGAAGGATTGATTTAGCAAATAACGGAAAGAGCCCGTTTTGGGTAATAAGTCCGTCAGTTGACGTAACTCACTCATGACCTGACTTTTACCTTCAGGGCTGCTGATGTCATGGTTCTGCGTCAGATGTGCAAAGACAAAGTCTGACAGTAGTGGTGCCTGCTGGAGCAGTTTATTAAAGTTTTCAATACCTTCGCGACGAATCAGTGAGTCAGGGTCATGGTCATTCGGTAAAACAAAAAACTTCAGCTCGCGACCATCATTGAGTAAAGGTAGCGCAATTTCTAAAGTGCGGCGTGCCGCTTTTTGTCCGGCCACGTCACCATCGAAGGCGATGGTAATACGGTTGTTTTGTTTAAACAGAATATTTAAGTGTTCGGTGTTACTGGCAGTTCCTAAGGTCGCCACGGCACCTGCAATGCCATACTGCTGTAGCGCAATCACATCCATATAGCCTTCGACCATTAGCCAGTCTTGGGCTTTTTGTTTACGGCCTTCATATAAACCATAAAGCAATTGGTTTTTATGAAATACCTCAGAGTCTGGCGAGTTGATGTATTTGGGTTTAATTTCGTCATTTAGAGCACGACCACCGAAGCCCACCACGCGACCTTTGGCATCACGAATCGGAAATATGACGCGATCCCGCAGTAAGTCGAAGTCACGACCGTTGTCACTAGTACGAATCAGTCCGAGTAGCTTTAAGCCTTCGATATCTTGCGGGAAGGCTTTTTCTAAGTGTTGCCAGTCCTCAGGTGCATAACCTAAACGCCAATATGCAATGGTATCTCGGCTGAGACCACGCTGTTTAAAGTACTGCTGAGCAGCGCGACTATGCGGTAGTTGTTGCTCATAGTATTGCGCAATATTTTCTAACAGGTCGTATAAGTTGCCTTCTTGAACGGGGGCAGTGTTGAAGCCCTCGAAAGTATCAAAATCAGCGTAACCCTCTTGGTAGTCCATGGACTGAAATTCAGCAAAAGGATCATGCTCAATCTGAAACTCAGGTTGTGCTGGAGCTGGTTCAGCTTTCTTGTCCCCTGCGGCGACATCGACCTGTGGTTTTTTGACAGGTTTAGCTTCGCGCTTATACACCAGTTTTTTCGAGTCACGGTTATCTTTGGGAAGTTCGATACCTGTTTGACTCGACAAATCCTTCATTACATCAATAAAGCTACGACTGTCGATGTCCATTAAAAAACGAATGGCATTACCATTGGCCTGACAACCAAAACAGTGGAAATACTGTTTGTCACGATACACGTGAAAAGATGGTGATTTTTCTTGATGGAACGGACAACAGCCTGAATAGGTACGACCTGACTTTTTAAGTTTCACACGTTGACCAATCAGGTCGACAATGTCGGTCCGATCTAAAATTTGGTCAATGGTGTGTTGAGGAATAGCCATGTCGAATCGTCAGTCGCTGATGTTTTGAACCGTGAAAAGAAGCAGAGATGGAGGTTTTAAAATGCAAAAAACCATCGAATCTAGATTGTTTTGTATACCTTTTAGGCGTTTTGATCAAGCGGAAATCGCACAAAACAAAAGGGCAAGTATGATAACTTGCCCTTTCTAAAATAGCGAATATTTCAGAGGAATTATTCGGTTTCAGTAGTGATGTTTTGCTGTGTTTCAGGACGATCCAGTAAACCGAAGCTGACACGATTGGTAAAGCTGCGCTCTGTTGTTTGTTTCGGCTGTTCGATTTTTTCTTCAGAACTGTTTTGTTCTTCGCGACCAAACACACCTAAAGTCGCACGGTTGACCCAACTTGCTTCTTTACGTGCAGCACGTAAGTTCACTTCACCATTCGATTTCACTAAATTTGGATAATTTAGTTTCAAGACATCGGTATATTGTTGCGCAGTTTGCTTGTCGCCCAATTGGTCATACGAATAAGCAACAGTTGCTAAAGCTTCAGGCACTTGAGGGCTTTGTGGATAATGTTCAATCACCCATTGAGCACGCTCTAGTGCTGCGACCCATGCTTTACGTTTGATATTAAAACGTGCCGCATTCATTTCGCTTTCAGCCAACTCATTGCTGATAAACTTCATGCGCTGTGCGGCATCAACCGCATAAGTGCTTGAAGGGTAACGACGAATAAAGTCTACGAAGTTTTGATACGCCACTTTAAGATAGCTCACATCGCGATGTGCTTGCTTTAAAGAAGTATAACGAATCAAACCATCATAGTTTTGTTCCATATTGGCTACGCCACGGACATAGTAGGCATAGTCCACGTTTGGATGCTGAGGGTTCAAACGAATGAAACGATCAGCCAGTGCAATCGCACCTTCATAATCTTTCTGCTGAAACTTCACATAGAGCAGCTCTAGTTGAGCTTGTTGCGCATATTCACCTGTAGGGTAATAGGTATCTAATGCTTCTAAGTGTTTTGCAGCGTCGGTATATTGACCACTTTGCAGTGCTTTTTCTGCTTTTTGAATATAAACCTGTTCACTCGATTGTGGACCGGTATCTACCACTTCTTTCTTGGGATTGCTGCTACAGCCTACCATTGCAGATGCAATGCCAATCGTTAGAGCAAGCATTGTCATTTTATAATGTGGTAGCGACATAAAAATTCCTCTGTTAATACGGGCAATGAGCTACAATTGCGCTATTAAATCACTTTTATTTGAATGATCAAATGGCTCAAGCACAATCTTCCGATCCAAATTTCCCTGAAACCGATTTCAATTTACTTGAAGATTCTGAGGATGCAGATAACCATACTTCAAGCTCTACTGCAACACGTTTATCGTTGCAATTTCAATTGGATGAAACTTATCTCGGACAACGTATAGACCAAGTTGCAGCAACGATTTGGAGCGACTTTTCGCGTGAAAAACTCAAACAGTGGCTAAAAGAAGGCCATTTGTTGGTAAATGGTAACAGTGTCAAACCCAAATATAAATGTGAAGGATTTGAACTGTTAACCCTTGAAGTTGAGTTAGAAGCCCAAACTCGTAGTCTGCCTGAAGACATTCCGCTGGATATTGTCTATGAAGATGATGACATTATTGTCGTTAATAAACCTGTTGGGATGGTGGTTCACCCAGGTGCGGGCAATTCATCGGGTACGTTGGTAAATGCATTATTGCATCACTATCCAAAATCGGCAGAACTGACCCGTGCGGGTTTGGTACATCGTATTGATAAAGATACTTCTGGCTTGTTGGTCGTTGCGAAAAATTTAGAAGCGCAATTTTCACTGAGTAAGCAATTGGCGAAAAAAACGGTTTACCGTGTTTATGACCTGATTGTGTATGGCAATGTGATTGCGGGCGGCACGGTGGATGAACCGATTAAACGTCACCCTGTAGACCGTGTCAAAATGGCGGTATTGCCGGGCGGTAAAGATGCTGTAACACACTACAACGTGAAAGAACGTTTCCAACATTTCACCCGTATCCAAGCGCGTCTTGAAACTGGACGTACGCATCAGATTCGTGTGCATTTTAGTTATATTGGTTTTGGTTTAGTTGGCGATCCTGTGTATATGCCGCGTGTGCGCGTGCCCGCAGGTGCATCGGAGCTTTTAGATGAGACTTTACGTGGTTTCAGACGCCAAGCCTTGCATGCAGCAGAGCTCGGTTTGAAACACCCACGTACAGGTGAAGAAATGTTGTTTAAAGCGCCGTGGCCAGCAGACTTGGCGACCTTGGTTGATGTACTTCGTACGGAAAACAAAGCCTATTAAGTTATAGATGAATCATCATAAGGACAGTATATGCAATTTGTTCAAGGACTTCCGGCAGGTGTTTTTGTGGGGCAAACCCGTGTACATCATGATCGTGCTTTAGAGACCACTCAAACTGAATTACAAGGCTTTAATTTGGCTTTGCATGTACAGGATGATGCTGCACGTGTGCAACAGCATCGCATGATCTTGCTCGAAGAGTTTGCGGGCTATGGGGTCGATAAAATTACATGGATGACGCAAACTCACAGCACCATTTGCCGTGTAGTGAATGAGCAAATTGACTTTGATGCTCAAGTAGGGGATGGTTTGGTGACACAGCGCCCGAAGCATGCCCTGATGATGATGACAGCCGATTGTTTGCCAGTGGTTTTAGGCAATGCGGATGGAACTGAAGTGGCCAATTTGCATGCAGGTTGGCGTGGGTTGGCGCATGGCATTATTGAAAATACCATTGCCAGTATGAATACTCAGCCGACATGGGCTTGGTTGGGTGCGGCTATTAGCCAACCTTGTTTTGAAATTGGGGCGGAAGTAAAAGAAGCTTTTTGTTCAAAGTATGCTGAGCTTGAGTCTGCATTTCAAACAGGTGCACAAGCTGGAAAATATTATGCTGACTTATATGCGATCGCAAAATTCATTCTAAAAAAGCACGGGGTTGAAGTGGTTTTTGGCGGTGATCAGTGTTCATTTAGCCAGTCGAATGAGTACTTTTCGTATCGCCGTCATGCCAAAACTGGGCGTATGGCGACCTTTGTGTTTATGCAATAGTTTGGGTTTTTGATCAAGTGCTTGGCTGTTTTAATCCTTGCACTTACTCCCCACTCAGCGAGTGGAAGTGTTAAACTTAACTCAATTCTTTGGTCTTAAAAGTTTCCATGTCAGTACCTGATCTTGTTTCTGCTGCACCTGTTCATGTGTGTGTGGTTTATCATAGCGCCTATGGTCATACGGCGAAAGTCGCTCAGTATATTGCACAAGGTGCAGAGCAGGCGGGTGCTGATGTGCATTTAATTTCTGTTGCTGCAGTGCAGTGGGACTTGTTAGATCAGGCCGATATTATTGTGATGGGTTGCCCAACGTATATGGGCAGTCTTACCGCAGCGCTTAAGCAGTTTATGGAAGATTCCTCTAAGCGTTGGTTAGCACGGGCTTGGCAAGGAAAACTGGCTGCAGGCTTTACCAATGGTGGTGGCTTAAGTGGCGATAAACTGGCGGTATTACAGCAGATTAATTTATTTTCTATGCAGCATGGTATGTTGTGGGCTGGTTTACCGTTTATGCCGACGGGACGTAGCCAACACGATATTAATCGGATGTCGAGCTTTTTAGGTTTGATGACTCAGTCAGACAACGCCAGTATTGAAATAACCCCACCCGAAGGTGACTTGGAAACTGCTCGAAAGTTTGGAAAATATTTGGTTGAGCTAAAAGCTGACTATTAACAGTTCTAATAATAAAAAAACCTCCACATAGGAGGTTTTTTATTATTTATGCATAATACGGGCTTTATCACGTTGCCAGTCACGGTCTTTTTCTGTGGCACGTTTGTCATGTAGCTGTTTGCCTTTCACTAAAGCGATTTCTAATTTCGCACGTGGTCCTTTCCAATAAGCAACAAGCGGAACACACGAATAACCTTTTTGATTCACTGCGCCGAGTAACTTATCCAGTTCACGACGGTTCAACAGTAACTTACGGGTACGGGTCGCTTCAGGAACAATGTGCGTAGATGCACTGAGTAAAGGCTGAATTTGAGCACCGAACAGGAAAGCTTCACCATTTTTAAAGGTGATATAACTCTCAGACAGCGTCATACGACCTGCACGCAATGATTTCACTTCCCAGCCTTGCAGCGACAGGCCAGCTTCAAATTTTTCTTCAATAAAATAGTCGTGACGTGCACGTTTATTCTGTGCAATCGTCCCGCTGGTATTTTTTTTAACTACAGTTGCTTTCGCCATAATCAATTACTTCCAACAATGTACCTATTGTGCCTTAAAGCAAGGTTAAGGTGAAGTTTTTTCAAATTTATGGAGTTTCTTCACCTATAAAACAAGTTTTTGCTAAAATATGGCTCTACAAAATCAACAGAGTAAAAATGGATGTCTAAAACTCGCGTCATTTACCCGGGGACTTTTGATCCAATTACCAATGGTCATATTGATTTGGTCACACGTGCATCACGTATGTTTGATGAAGTGGTAGTAGCCATTGCCATTGGTCATCATAAAAACCCTCTCTTTAGTTTAGAAGAGCGTGTGAGCTTGGCCAAAGCATCATTAAGCCATCTTGATAATGTTGAGTTTGTAGGTTTTGATGGTTTGTTGGTAAATTTCTTCCGTGAACAGAAGGCAACGGCTGTACTGCGAGGATTGCGTGCAGTGTCTGACTTTGAATACGAGTTCCAGTTAGCCAATATGAACCGTCAACTTGATTCACACTTTGAGGCAGTATTTTTAACGCCGTCAGAGCAGTATTCATTTATTTCATCGACGTTGATTCGTGAAATAGCACGTTTAAAAGGTGATGTGACGAAGTTTGTACCGCAAGCTGTAGTCGCTGCTTTTGAACGTAAACATCAACAAGGTTGGTAATGTGTCTTTATATATAACCGATGAATGCATCAATTGTGATGTTTGTGAACCTGTGTGCCCCAATGAAGCCATTTTCATGGGGGAATTGATTTATGAAATCAATCCAGACTTATGCACAGAGTGTATCGGACATTATGATAAACCCCAGTGTCAATTGTTCTGTCCAGTGGACTGTATTCCGCTTGATCCTAATCATGCGGAAACTGAGGATGAGCTCATGGATAAATATAAAAAGCTGATTGCTCAAAAAAGCGCAAGCAATTAAGTCTAAGATTTGATACTATGCGCCTCGAAGTGAGCCAGACGATCGCTGCTGCGGAGATCTCCGTGATTGAAGCAGGGGAGGAAAGTCCGGGCTTCATAGGGCAAGGTGCCAGGTAACGCCTGGGCGGCGTGAGCCGACGGAAAGTGCAGCAGAGAGTAGACCGCCTTCATTATGGTTTCGAGCAATCGAAATCGGAGGTAAGGGTGAAAGGGTGCGGTAAGAGCGCACCGCATGGCTGGTAACAGTTCATGGCATGGTAAACCCCACCGGAAGCAAGACCAAATAGGGATCCTTTAGGCATGGCCCATGCTGGATCCGGGTAGGTCGCTTGAGCGTATGAGTGATTGTACGCCTAGAGGAATGATCGTTCTCGACAGAACCCGGCTTATCGGCTCACTTCAACAAATTTTGATCAATTAAGCGCGCAAGGTACTTGACGTACTAGTGAGAAAACCACATAATGCGCGCACAGTTTACGGCTATGTAGCTCAGTTGGTTAGAGCACCGCACTCATAATGCGGGGGTCACAAGTTCAAGTCTCGTCATAGCCACCATTTTTATAGATCATGCTCTCAGCATGATCTTTTTTTTTTTGTGGGGAAGAAAGGCTGTGAAACAGTCTTTATTTACTTGCCATTTCTGAAATGGCCTTGTGGTTCGCTGCACCGTTATTTCGATATTTAAACCAAAGCTGTGACTGCGGACATTTATGATCTTTTTAGAACTTCCCCTCGCAGTTAATGTTTTCAGGCGTTAAATTGATCTGCATCTGTAATTTTTGAATGTGTTGCCAATTGGCTTGATGTTCGGGCAATGCAAAAATTTGATGATCGACTAAATTGAGTTTTTTAAAGAGATGTGCTGACTTGCACAGTAGCATCCTTCTGCTCTTTCTAAAGCCAAGTTTTGCTGTGCAGTTGGGCTTAAGCGATCTGCAGTCAGGATCTTTTGTTGTCCTTTGGCGTAGTTGACCAATATTTCTCGATCTTTTAGGCTAAATAATAGGTTGGAGTTGATATAGGTCGCTACATCACGCCGTACACCGTTATAGTCGGTGATCATGGGGGAAATCAGCTGACAACTGCTCAATGCTGTAGTACTTAGGATAAAGAAAAAACAGACTCTCTTTTTCATTATCTTTCTCGTAAATATGCCTAACTTAAATATAGCTTGCAGTATAAAAATAAGTTTAAAAAGAGTGGTTTGCTGAAAAATTGATAGTTTAAAGTGTTTTTGTATATTGAATAACCATTTGTGTGTAAAAAGGGTTGACGCTTGCCTTTGAACTTTGCATAATGCGCGCACAGTTTACGGCTATGTAGCTCAGTTGGTTAGAGCACCGCACTCATAATGCGGGGGTCACAAGTTCAAGTCTCGTCATAGCCACCATTTTAAAAGACCAAGCTCTCAGCTTGGTCTCTTTTTTTGTGCGTAAAAAATAGATTTGAATATGTCGATATAAAAAAGCCCAAACAGATGTTTGGGCTTTTTTTTGGAAAAGCAGCTTATACGCCAGCTTTCCAGCCATTCATGATCGGGTAACGACGTTCACGGCTAAATGCGCGTGAGCTGATACGCGGACCAATTGCACCTTGGCGACGTTTGTATTCATTGAAATCGACCAAACGAATCACTTTAGCAACCACTTCAGCATCAAAGCCTTTGGCAATGATGTCATCTTGGCTCATATCTTCTTCGATATAGGCATACAAAATGGCATCCAGCACATCATATGGCGGTAAAGAGTCTTGGTCTTTTTGATCTGGACGTAGCTCTGCTGACGGTGGGCGAGTAATCACACGCTCAGGAATCACAGGCTTGTCTGAAATGCTGTTACGGTATTTCGCAAGTTCAAACACAATGGTTTTATACACATCTTTCAGTACGGCAAAACCACCGACCATGTCACCATAGAGCGTGCAGTATCCCACCGCCAATTCTGATTTGTTGCCTGTAGACAGGACCAAATTACCAAATTTGTTTGATAAACCCATCAGCAGTGTACCGCGGGCACGCGCTTGTAAGTTTTCTTCAGTTGCATCCGTAGGGCTGTTGCCAAAGAACGGATAAAGCGTTTGCATAAAGCTGTTTACAATCGGGTTGATTTCAGCAATCCCAAAAGTTACCCCCATACTTTTCGCTTGTTCAGCAGCATCTTCTACACTGATTTGAGCGGTATAGGTATATGGCATCATTACGGCTTGGACTTTGTCGGCGCCAATCGCATCGGCTGCAATGGCAAGAGTTAGAGCTGAGTCGATCCCGCCTGATAAACCCAAAATCACTCCAGGGAAACCTGAGCGTTGTACATAGTCACGGGTCGCCATTACTAAGCTTTGATAAATCTCTGCCATAGTGTCTAAAGCAGGCGGCAGAGCATTGGCCTTAAAGGCTTGTTGTTCTGCTTCGTATTCAGCGAAATACAGAGATTCTTTAAAGCTTTCAGCTTGAAGTACAACCGAACCGTTTTTGGCAATCACGAAGCTTGTACCATCAAAGATCAGGTCGTCTTGACCGCCGACTTGGTTGGCATAAACCAAGTTGAGGTTCATTTGTTTCGCCAGTGCAGACATGGTTTCAACGCGGTGCTGTGGCTTACCGACTTCATATGGTGAAGCATTTAAGACCAAAGCCGTTTCTACATTGAGCTGTGCCAATTGTTGTACTGTTGACAGTGACCAAACATCTTCACAAATCAACACACCAAACTTATGCCCTAGATATTCAAAAACAAGGTGTTGATGCCCTTCGGTGAAGTAGCGCTTTTCATCAAATACGCTATAGTTTGGCAAGTTTTGTTTGTTATACACACCCAAAACTTGTCCATCTTTCATGACCGCAGCGGCGTTGTAGCGTTGACCATCTTCGGTTTGGTTGACAAAACCAAAGACCATCACAATGTCTTTTACTGTTTTAAGTTGTTCAAAAACTTGTTGCGTGCGTTTGGTTAGGCTAGGACGTAGAAGTAAATCTTCTGCTGGGTAACCAATGCTCGAAAGTTCTGGAAAAATAATTAAATCAGCATTTTGTTTTTTTGCTTCATTGGCCTGCTCCAACATTTTTTGGGCATTTGCTTCAAGGTTGCCAATGTGCGGAGAGAACTGTGCAAGTGCAATTTTAAAACTTTTCATTTCCAACTAAATCCTATACCTATAGGGATATACACGACGATTGAGTTTGTTATAGCTATAAGTTCTACGTGGTGTAAGTGACGATAAACAAATAGAAGTATTAATCAATAATAAGTGCGAATACTATATACGAAATGCGATTTTTTTTAAGGGATATTCTAAAAAAAATCCGTAAATGTCCTTAAAAAGAACAAATTATTCTAATGTCTTTATGGAGTGTGATTGTGTGGTTTCAACCGCTTTTACAAAAAATACAGCAAAAGTTTGAACTTAAAAATCGGCCCTTGACTGAAGGGGAGAAAAAGCTTGCCAGCAGTATTTTTGGGAACAGTCTGAACATGGATTCGGTTCGAATTATCGCGCATCGGGCAGTGTTGCCTCATTATGCGATTAGCCCCAATGGACATGTCTATTTTAATATCAAAGACTGGTGCGAAAACTTTGCCGACCAACCGATTCATCAACAAGCTTGGTTGATTCATGAGCTAACACATGTTTGGCAAATTCAACAGGGACTCGCTGTAGTGCGTAAGGCGCTTTTTAACCGTCAATACCGTTATGCATTAAAACAAGGCAAGCAGTTTTTAAGCTATGGCATCGAACAACAGGCGCAAATGGTGCAAGATTATTTTCTTAAAAAACACTATGGCGAAGAGTGCTCAGCCTATGAGCAGTGTATTCCCTTTGTGGCACACAAAGCCTCGTTCTGACCCCGATAGATAAATCTGTAGAGTGATTGTTAGACAACAGATTTTAAAGTCATAAATTGCAAATCATTTGAAGAAAAATGCCAGTGGCATAGGGGAAGCGGACTCTTATTTTGAATGCAAAGCACAGGTAAAAATCGTGAGATTGAGCCTGAAAAATGAGCTAAAAATAAGAAGGAATGTCCTATGCGTATCGCTCTTCCATTGAAAGGCAAAGCCAGCCAAATTTTTGCAGGACCCGTATTCGATGCTGAAAAACAGTCTGCGATTATTCCGATTCGGCATATGAAATTTGACTTTGAAGCGGAGAAAATTGATCCCAAATTTTACTTAAATGCGGAGTTAGCCAGTGCTTACTTTGCATCACTCTCGATCTTTCTGACCTATGGTGAAGACTTGGTGATTGATACCGCCCGTTATCACCGCGATTTCCTCACAGACCCTGTATTAAAACAACGTGTGACGTCTTTGATTGGGCAGGAGGCATTGCATTCAAAGCTACATGAAGAATTGAACGATACTTTTAAACAGGTTGATTTGCCGGTTGGCATTTTTCGTTATTTAGCCGAAATCGTTTTTGATTACGGTTTTAACCGTTTACCACAACCGATGAAATTGTCTTTGATGGCAGGTATTGAACATTTTACCGCGGTGTTGTCTGAATACATGATGAACCATGAAGAGATTTTCTTCGATTCTCAAGATGAAAAGCAACGGGCGATTTGGATGTGGCACATGTTAGAGGAATCTGAGCACAAAGACATTGCATATGATGTGTTTCAATCACTTTCTAATAACTATGCTTTGCGTATTGCAGGCTTTTTTCCAGCCCTTATCACCATTTTGCTGCTGATTTCCATGGCGTCAGTTTTTGTCCCGTTTTATCGCAAACCGTCTAATTTGGTGAGTCTCAGTTATTGGAAGGATGTGCCGCGCAGTTTCAGCCTCTTGTTTGGGCTGAAACGAGGTGTTTATGGCAGTAGTTGGATGCATATTTTTGACTATTTACGTCCGAGCTTTCACCCGAATGACTATGACACTTCTGCATTTTTAGATTATTACAAAGAGCGTTTACTACACCCTGAAACAGGAGTATTAACCCCCTATTTCACTAAAGAATTTACTCCAGTACTGAAATCATAAAAAGGAGGTTATGACATGGGACTGTTGAGTAAAAAAAATAAACCAAGTGAAAAGGCTTACGCAGTTGTAACTGGTGCAGGTAGCGGAATTGGTCGTAGCTTTGCACTGGAACTGGCAAAGCGCGGTGGTGATGTCATCTGTGCAGATATTGATTTAAGCTCGGCACAGGAGACGGTAGATTTGATTCAGTCGATGACATCTACGTCAGCCTATGCAGTGCATTGTGATGTTGGATTAAAAGAATCTGTACACGCTCTGGCGGAGCAAGCGGAACAGCTTTTGGGACATCCTGTCACCTTGCTCATCAATAATGCCGGAGTTGGGCTAGGTGGTAAGTTTGATGAGGTGTCGCTGGAGGATTGGCAGTGGTGTATGCATGTCAACCTGTGGGGGGTAATTCATGGTTGCCACTACTTTGTCCCCAAATTTAAACAGCAAGGTTTTGGTGCCATCATCAATGTGGCATCAGCTGCGAGCTATACTGCAGCCCCTGAGATGACAGCGTATAACGTGACAAAGTCTAGTGTTTTGGCACTATCAGAAACCTTAGCTTCAGAACTTCATGCTTATAACATTGCAGTCAATGTGCTATGTCCGACCTTGGTGCCGACCAATATTATGAAGAATGGCCGCTTGCCGAGCCGCTATTCTGGACTGGCTGACAAACTGCTAATGAACCATGCGTTTACCACCAGTGATGCTGTTGTAAAAAAAACATTAAATCGCTTAGATGCAGGCAAGCTTTATACCATTCCTCAACCCGATGCCAAATTGTTTTGGTGGATGAAGCGGGCATCACCAAGCTTATACGTCAAGCTTTTAGGTTTGGGTTATCCACTGTTTAATCAAATCACAAAATAAGAATAGAGAAAAATGAATATGGAAACGCAATTAGAGATAGAGCAAGCAGATGTGCAAGCACCGTCTGATCAAATGCGAGATCAAACTACGACGCCAAAAAGTACGGAAGCTCAACCTAAGCAAACCCGTAAAAAGGCTGTGCTTCGTCCTAAAGCCGCACATACTTACGATACCATTGTTGTAGGTGCTGGGATTTCGGGCATTGCTACGGCTTATAAAATGAAACAAGTCGGCTATCAGGACTATCTGGTTTTAGAAAAGGCAGAGAGAGTTGGTGGTACGTGGCGTGATAATAATTACCCTGGTTGTGGCTGCGATGTACCTTCGGCATTGTATTCATTTTCCTTTGCACCTAGTCATCAATGGAGCCATTTATTTGCGAAACAACCTGAAATTTTAAGTTACTTGGAACAGGTGGTTGAGCAGTTTGAATTACAAGACAAAATCCGCTTTCAGCATGAGTTGCACAGTGCAAAGTGGAATGAAGAGGCGAATATTTGGCAACTTGAAACTTCTCAAGGGACATATCAAGCACGAACCGTGATCTTTAGCACAGGGCCGATTACAGAACCATCTGTACCTAAGATTAAAGGGATAGAGGGGTTTAAAGGAGAAATGTTCCATTCAGCCCGTTGGAAACATGATTATGACTTAACGGGAAAGCGGGTTGCAGTGATTGGAACAGGTGCATCTGCCATTCAGTTTATTCCACAAATTCAGCCGTTGGCGAAAGAGTTGATCGTATTTCAGCGGACTGCGCCGTGGGTTTTGCCCAAAGCGGATATGCAGCTCAATGCTACAGTGAAGTCGTTGGTCGCCAAATTCCCGATGATTCAGCAAGGCTGGCGGAAGAGTGTTTCCAGTATTTTAAATGGGATCAACTTTGGGCTACGTCATCCTTCACTGCTGGAGCCAGTCAATGTTTTAAGCCGTCAATTATTAAAATTGCAAATACAGAATGACGCCTTACGTAAAGCCGTAACGCCTAACTTTTCGATCGGCTGTAAGCGGCTTTTATTTGCCAACAATTATTATCCAGCACTGCAACAAGACAATGTCACCTTGTTGCCACAAGGTTTGGTCGAGATTGATGGGCAGAGTGTCATTGCGGCAAATGGGGAGCGATTTGAGGTTGATGTTATTATCTGGGGAACCGGTTTTGAAGTGGCACATCCTCCGATTGGGCAACGTGTATGGAATGCACAAGGCGAGCGATTGGCTGACCTTTGGAAGTACGGTTCTCCAGAAGCGTACTTGGGCACAAGTTTGGAAAATGTGCCGAATGCCTTTTTGGTATTGGGGCCAAATATCTTGGTCTATGACTCTTTTATTGGGATTACTGAAGCGCAGATTCAGTACATTGTAGATGGCCTACTAAAAATGAAGCAGCAAGGCTTTAAACGTATGATGGTCAAGCGAGATGTTCTACGTTATCACAATGCCAAGGTACAAACTCATTTAAAAACCACCGTATTTAACCGAGGTGGTTGCTCAAGCTATTATTTAGATCAAAATGGGCGTAACTTCGCGGCTTGGCCGTGGTCCTTGGCTGAGTTAAAGCAACGTTTATCTGCGCTTGAGCTAAAACACTACGATGTTGTTGAAGCTTAAAGTAGCCACATTAAGTATTAAAAAAAGCCTGAGTCTGTTCAGGCCTTTTAATACTTTAAGGGTGTGATTCATGAATGGTAGGTTTAGAGTTCAATATATAAAAAAACCACCCATGCGGGTGGTTTTTTGTCTATCAACGCAGACCGAATTAACGGTTGATGTCGCGTTGAACTTCGCCAGTGTAAAGCTGACGAGGACGACCGATCTTGTATGGACCGCTGTGCATTTCTAACCAGTGGCTGATCCAACCAACAGTACGTGCAAGCGCGAAGATCACTGTAAACATTTCTGTCGGGATACCAATCGCTTTAAGGATGATACCTGAGTAGAAGTCTACGTTCGGGTATAGGTTACGTTTGATGAAGTATTCATCAGAAAGCGCGATACGTTCAAGTTCCATAGCAAGAGCAAGCTGTGGATCGTTGATGCCAAGCGCACCAAGAACTTCGTCACAAGTTTCTTTCATTACTTTCGCACGTGGATCGAAGTTTTTGTACACACGGTGACCGAAGCCCATGAGTTTAACTTCTTTAGTTTTCACTTTTTCCATGAAGTCAGCAACGTTCTCTACAGTGCCGATTTCATCAAGCATCTTAAGAACAGCTTCATTCGCGCCGCCGTGAGCAGGGCCCCAAAGTGCAGAGATACCCGCAGCGATACATGCATATGGGTTCGCGCCAGTAGAACCAGCTAAACGTACTGTAGACGTAGAAGCATTTTGTTCGTGGTCTGCGTGAAGAGTGAAAATACGGTCCATTGCTTTAGCAAGGATCGGATCTACTTTGTAATCACGGTCTGCTGGAGTAGCAAACATCATGTACAAGAAGTTTTCAGCGTAGCTTAAGTCGTTACGTGGGTAAACGAATGGTTGACCTACAGTGTACTTGTAGCTCCACGCAGCCAAAGTAGGTACTTTAGCAATTAAGCGGATAGCTGTAATTTCACGGTGATCAACATTTTCGATGTCTAAGTTGTTGTGATAGAACGCAGAAAGCGCACCAACTACACCAACCATGATCGCCATAGGGTGAGCATCGCGACGGAAACCATTGAAGAAGCGGCTAACTTGATCGTGAACCATAGTGTGGTTACGAACTTTAGCATCAAATACTTCTTTTTGTTCAGCTGTTGGAAGCTCGCCATTGAGAAGTAAGTAGCAAGTTTCTAAGTAGTCAGCTTTAGTTGCTAACTGGTCGATTGGGTAGCCACGGTGTAAAAGCACACCTTTGTTACCGTCGATGAAAGTGATTTTAGACTCGCATGCAGCAGTAGCCATAAAACCAGGATCAAAAGTGAAGTGACCTGCGGCCAATACATCCTTAACGTCGATTACATCTGGGCCCAATGTGCCGCTGTAAATTGGTAATTCAATTTCTTTGCCATCAAGCTGTAAAACGGCTTTTTTGCCAGTTGCTTCAGACATTCAATAGATCTCCTGTCCTGGTGAATGATTTATCTGACTCGAAATACTCATCTTTTAATGCACGAATCAGACGGATTAAAAATTTGCTCTAAGAGTAGAGAGTGCTGAAATTTTGTCAATTATACTTATGGATAAAATGATGACTTCCGAAGTTATAGTTAAGATTTAATCCATTAAAATTTGCATAAAATCACAGCACCGACACACTATAATAAGTTAATTCAAGGAGCAAGTGCATAAATAAAAAATGTTGCTGGCGCAATTGTAAGCAGTTTTATATTGAAAAAAGCGCTTGAAAAGAAACAGAATTCAAGTCGTCATATATTTACATTTATTATGATTCTCGTAACTTACGCATCATTTTAAAAAGAAAATGCTGCTTTCGTAGTCATTGTTAAAAACAATAAGTGACTCAAAAAAAATGATTTAATTGTATAAAAAATAGCTTATTTGGTATTTCGAAAACGATATATAAGTCACTTTTTTTATTTATACGGATGTGAAAAAATTGTTTTAATTAAAATTTATTACGAGATATTTCAATCTTGTAGGGGATTAATCTGTTGCACCAACATCATGCATATTTATGTCACTATATTAAAATAAAATAATGAACATTTTATATATAAATAAAAAATGATTAAAATAAAGCAGTGAAATTAGCCAGTTTTAAAAACAAGACTTTTTTGTGCATCTTTAGTCTAAAGTCGAATTTTACCGTTTTTGTATAAATTTTAGCGCTTGAATTTGGTGTTTATTTTATAAAAACCAACCATATAGCTGAGATTTGAAGCTAAAGTATTGTAGCGCAAGGTATTTATCTATGTGTTAATGATTCTTATTTAAAGAATTTTTATGCAAAAAGGCCAAGGGCATTGTTTGTATTTTGATAGTTCACGTCTTATAATTCAGTGTCGTTTTAAGTTCAAACGCTATTTAATTTAGAGTTTTAAAGTAGCTGCTGAACAATGCCAGCTTTCCTTCGAATTAATTCCAACAAACTCCGGATGGAGTTTTTACTTACAGGATGCCCGCTGTGAAAAGCAACAGACCTGTCAATTTGTCCATGGGTCAAGTTTTAGAAGTAAACTTAAAATCCCCTGTGGCTATTGCATCAATCTTACACCGTCTATCAGGTGTCATCGTATTTTTACTCGTACCGGTACTTCTATGGATCTTAGACAAGTCATTGTCTTCGCCTGAAGGATTTGCTCAAGTTCAGGCTATTTTTAATAGCTTCATTGTGCGTTTTGTCGTATGGGTATTTGTAGCCGGCTTAATTTTCCACTTTATTGCGGGAGTTAAGCACTTACTTGCAGATATCGGTATTGCTGAAGAACTGCAAAGTGGTCGTATCGCAGCTACTATTTCATTGATCTTGTCTGCAATCGGTATCGTTGCGGCATTTGTATGGATTGTTATCTAATGAAAAGTGCTACTGGTTTAACGGGTTCAGGTTCTCGCGATTGGTTTATCCAACGTGTAAGTGCTGTCGTATTAGCGGTTTATACAGTTGTTGTTTTAGGTTGGATCCTATGCAATGGCGGTTTTAGCTACGAACAGTGGTACGGCTTTATGATGACAGCTCCAATGAAGATCTTATCTTTATTAGCCGTCTTATCTCTTGTTGCACATGCATGGATTGGTATGTGGCAAGTATTCACAGACTATGTGACTACTCGTCAAATGGGTCCTTCAGCTTCAGGTTTACGCCTTGTACTGACTTCAGCAGTAATTATTGCTGTATTTGCATATGCGATCTGGGCAATCCAGATTTTTTGGGCGAATTGATAGGAATAGATCATGGGCGCTATAACCCCTAAAGAAGATTACACAAATATTCCACACGAAACTTTCGATGCTGTCATCGTTGGTGGTGGTGGTTCAGGTATGCGCGCGTCTTACCAACTTGCTCAAGCTGGTTTGAAAGTTGCTGTTTTAACTAAAGTATTCCCAACTCGTTCGCACACAGTTGCAGCGCAGGGTGGTATTGGTGCATCTCTTGGTAACATGCAAGAAGATAATTGGCACTACCACTTCTACGACACTGTTAAAGGTTCTGACTGGTTAGGCGACCAAGACGCGATCGAATTTATGACGCGTGAAGCGCCACAAGTTGTTTATGAACTAGAACACTTGGGTATGCCATTTGACCGTAACGCAGACGGTACGATTTACCAACGTCCATTTGGTGGTCACTCTGCAAACTACGGTGAAAAAGCGGTTCCACGTGCATGTGCTGCTGCTGACCGTACAGGTCACGCACTTCTTCACACGCTTTATCAAAGCAACGTGAAAATGGGTACACAATTCTTTGTTGAATGGATCGCACTTGACCTGATTCGTAACGAAGCAGGTGATGTACTAGGTGTAACAGCAATTGACCAAGAAACGGGTAAAATTGCAGTATTCCAAGCCAAAGCGACATTGTTTGCTACGGGTGGTGCGGGCCGTGTTTACCGTGCATCGACGAATGCTTACATCAATACTGGTGACGGTCTTGGTATGGCGGCTCGTGCAGGTATTCCATTGCAGGATATGGAATTCTGGCAGTTCCACCCAACGGGTGTTGCTGGTGCAGGCGTATTGTTAACTGAAGGTTGTCGTGGTGAAGGTGCAATCCTTCGTAATGATGCTGGTGAGCCATTCATGGAGCGCTATGCACCAACTTTAAAAGACTTGGCGCCACGTGACTTCGTATCACGTTCTATGGACCAAGAAATTAAAGAAGGTCGTGGTTGTGGTCCGAAGAAAGACTACATCTTGCTTGATATGACGCACTTAGGTGCTGAAACGATCATGAAGCGTCTTCCATCTGTATTTGAGATTGGTAAGAAATTCGCGAACGTTGACATCACGAAAGAGCCAATTCCAGTTGTACCAACAATTCACTACCAAATGGGTGGTATTCCAACGAATATCCACGGTCAAGTGGTTGTGCCTGAAGGTTCTGAAACTGAAGCATTTGCAGCACATTATGACAAAGATAGCGATATCTATTCGACTAATGCGGGCGATCGTAACTTTACGAAACCTGTTAAAGGCTTCTATGCAATTGGTGAATGTTCTTGCGTGTCTGTACATGGTGCAAACCGTTTAGGTACGAACTCGCTACTAGACTTGGTTGTATTTGGTAAAGCTGCGGGTGAGCACATCATTGACTACGTGACTAAACATCACGGTGATGAATACCAACCGCTTCCTACGACTGTACTTGAGCAAACTGTTGCACGTATCCGTAAATTGGATGATTCAACAACTGGTGAAAATGCCCAAGAAGTTGCAGATGCAATTCGTGACATCGTTCAAGATCATGCTGGTGTATTCCGTACAACTGCACTTCTTGAAGAAGGCGTGAAGCAGATTCTTGCGATTGAACCGCGTGTACGCAATATTCACTTGAAAGACAAATCTAAAGTATTTAACACTGCGCGTGTAGAGGCTTTAGAAGTTGAAAACTTGTATGAAGTGGCTAAAGCAACATTGATCTCAGCAGCAGCTCGTAAAGAGTGCCGTGGTGCGCATACGGTTGTAGACTTTGAAGAGTCGCCAGATCATCCAGCTTACCCATATGGTCGTCGTGATGATGAGTGGATGAAGCACACATTATGGTTCTCTAGCGATAACCGTCTTGAGTACAAGCCAGTACGTTATAAGCCATTGTCTGTTGCTGCAATTCCACCTAAACCACGTACATTCTAATTGGGAGAAGTAAGATGAGTAGAGGTACTCGTACATTTAATATCTACCGCTACGATCCTGATAAGGATGCAGCGCCGTACATGCAAACTTTCAAGTTAGAGTTGACTGATAAGCACCGTATGTTGCTTGATGCGCTTCTTGCATTGAAAGTACAGGATGAATCATTAACATTCCGCCGTTCATGCCGTGAAGGTATTTGTGGTTCGGATGGTGTAAACATCAATGGTAAAAATGGTTTAGCGTGTCTTTGGAACCTAAACGACTTACCAGAAGTGATCACAGTTCGTCCTTTACCTGGTTTGCCGGTGGTTAAAGATTTAGTTGTGGATATGAATCAGTTCTACGATCAGTACAACAAAATTCACCCATTCTTGATCAACAACCAACCAGCACCACCAAAAGAGCGTTTACAGTCTCCTGAAGAGCGTGAACACTTAGATGGTTTATACGAATGTATTCTTTGTGCATGTTGTTCAACTTCATGCCCATCATTCTGGTGGAACCCAGACAAGTTCTTGGGGCCTTCAGCATTGTTGAATGCATACCGTTTTATCATCGACTCTCGTGATACAGCAACTCAAGAGCGTTTGGCTCGTCTAGACGACCCATTCTCGCTATTCCGTTGTAAAGGCATCATGAACTGTGTATCAGTCTGTCCTAAAGGTTTGAACCCAACTAAAGCAATCGGTCACATCCGTAACATGCTTTTAGATGTGGCGGGTTAATTTGTAGGCTGATTTATCAGTTAAAAAAAGCACACCTTCAGGGTGTGCTTTTTTATTTGTATAGCTATATTTTTGCAATTAAAAATAAAGTTGAGTGAAAGTGTGTGGTTGGCACTATTTTTGTTTGTGATAGGTGGCTGTTGTGAAAATTGCACCAGATTGGTGAAAAGCGCGGCGATTTAAAACAAATGTCATAAATAAGTGCAAGTATGAGTCTGCAAAAAAAGTTATGAAGATGTTAAGATGGATATTGTTGATGGGGAGGGCATATTGAAAGATGATGCTCTCTTTTCGTATGTGTTTTTTGGAGTAGACTTTGGTCTACGTTGAAACTCAGTTTTATTTAAAGCACCATATATTAGATGATATTTTGATATGTGTATTTCGCCAATTTATGAAAGGTATGTGTCAAAAAAATCAATTGAAATATGGGGAGTATGTTAAAATTTTTGCACGTTTATATTTAAAAAATGCGCGCTAAATATGTACATTAATTCAACATTTAAGCCGCATTAGAGCGAGTATAAATGAAGGGTTAGTCGCTTTAGAAAAAATAATGCAATGCCTTATTTTTTCTAAGTCGATTTGCAAAAAATTGCTCGGTTTTGGCCGGGTATGAATGAGTGATGATGCCGCTGAGGGCGTTATGATTCATTGTCACATTGGGTAATTCTAATGTAGTGATAACGCCTCATGGCATCCGCCTTATGGGGACTAATGTCATGTTACCAATTTGACATTACTAATCATGGGTTCGCTTAAAAAGCATCCTGAAATGTTTTTGCAATAGGAAATGGGTCCACAAATGCAAGAAGTTGCTGACGCATTGCGTCTTGACACTGAACTTTCCGCTGATAGTGCAGCGTATATTGAAGAACTTTATGAGCAGTACTTGGCTGCACCAGACTCAGTAGAAGCTGACTGGCGTGCATACTTCGATAAATACCCGAAAGGTGATCAACCACACAGCAATGTACGTGAGCAATTCTTATTACTAGGTCGTAATTCAAGTCGTGTTCAAGCAGTGGTACAAAGTTCTGTTAGTACAGAACATGAACGTCGTCAAATTGGCGTACTACAACTAATCGCAGCGTACCGTAACCGCGGTCACCAAAAAGCGAAGCTTGATCCTTTAGGTTTGGCAAAACGTGAAATCGTGCCAGATCTTGACCTTGCTGCACATGGCTTAACCCAATCTGATTTAGACACTGTATTCAATACAGGTAATCTTTTGATTGGTAAAGACGAAGCAACTCTAGGTGAAATGGTTCAAGCCATGGAAGCAACGTACTGTGCTTCAATTGGTGCAGAATACATGCACATTGTTGATACCAAAGAAAAACGTTGGATTCAACAACGCCTTGAAGGTGCACGTGGTCAATTTAACTTCACTGCAGAACAGAAAAAACACGTATTAGAGCGTTTAACTGCGGCTGAAGGCCTAGAAAAGTTCCTAGGCAATAAATACGTTGGTGCAAAACGTTTTGGCGTGGAAGGTGGTGAATCTTTCATTCCAATGGTTGATGCTTTGATTCAACGTGCAGGTTCTGTAGGTTGTAAAGAAGTGGTCATTGGTATGCCGCACCGTGGTCGTTTAAACCTTCTTGTAAACATCATGGGTAAAAACCCAGCAGACCTATTTGGTGAGTTTGAAGGTAAGAGCTTACATAAAAAAGGTTCTGGTGACGTTAAATACCACCAAGGTTTCTCTTCAAACGTAATGACTCCAGGTGGTGAAGTTCACTTGGCATTGGCGTTTAACCCATCACACTTAGAAATCGTTGGCCCTGTGGTTGAAGGCTCAGTACGTGCACGTCAAGTTCGTCGTAAAGACATTGGTGGTGATGACGTATTGCCAGTAATTGTTCATGGTGATGCTGCATTTGCAGGTCAAGGTGTTAACCAAGAAACCTTCCAAATGTCACAAACACGTGGCTATACAGTGGGTGGCACGGTTCATATTGTGGTGAATAACCAAGTTGGTTTCACAACGTCTGATCCACGTGATGCGCGTTCTACAGAATACTGTACGGACATCGCGAAAATGATCCAAGCACCGATTTTCCATGTGAACGGTGATGATCCTGAATCAGTATTGTTTGTTGCGCAATTGGCACATGACTTCCGTCATACTTTCCGTAAAGACGTTGTCATTGACATGTTCTGTTACCGCCGCCGTGGTCACAACGAAGCGGACGAGCCAGCTGCAACTCAGCCAATGATGTATCAAGTCATCAACAAGAAAACGACAACGCGTGCGCTGTATGCAGACCAATTGGTTCAAGAAAGCGTATTAGACCGTGCTAAAGCAGATCAAATGGTTGAAGACTACCGTGCTGATTTAGAAGCAGGTAAGCACGTTGCAAATGCATTGGTACTTGAACCAAATACAAAAATGTTTGTAGATTGGGCACCGTACTTAGGACATGACTATACAGACGTATGGGATACAACATGTTCTGAAGATCGCTTAAAAGAGCTTGGTCGCAAAATGCGCGAGCTTCCTGAAGGTTTTGTGATGCAGCGTCAAGTTGCAAAAGTGATTGATGATCGCTTAAAAATGCAAACTGGCGAAATTCCATTGAACTGGGGTGCTGCAGAAACTTTGGCTTATGCATCTATTTTAGATGATGGCTATTTGGTTCGTTTGACTGGTGAAGATGTAGGTCGTGGTACCTTCTCACACCGTCATGCAAAACTGCATAACCAAGTGGATGGTTCAACGTACATTCCACTTTGCCATATCAAAGAAAATCAACCACGTACTGCTATTTATGACTCATTGTTGTCTGAAATGGCGGTGTTAGGTTTTGAGTATGGTTATGCAACGACTCTGCCTAAGAGTTTGATCATTTGGGAAGCACAATTTGGTGACTTCGCAAACTGTGCACAGGTGGTAATCGATCAGTTCATCGCATCAGGTGAAACCAAGTGGGAACGTGTGTGTGGTTTAACCTTACTTCTTCCTCACGGTTTTGAAGGTCAAGGTCCAGAGCACTCATCTGCACGTTTAGAACGTTTCTTACAGCTATGTGCTGAAGACAACATGCAAGTGATGACACCGACTACGCCTGCACAGATTTTCCATGCTTTACGTCGTCAAGCGATTCGCCCAATTCGTAAGCCAATGATCATCATGTCACCGAAGTCTTTACTTCGTCACAAGCTTGCAACGTCTACTTTAAGTGAACTTGCAAATGGTACATTCCAAACTGTGATTGATGAAATCGACAACATCAACAAAGCAGACGTAACACGTTTAGTGCTTTGTGGTGGTAAGGTTTACTATGACTTGCTTGAGAAACGTCGTGAGCAAGAGTTGAATAACACTGCAATCGTTCGTATTGAACAATTGTATCCATACCCTGAACAACGTATTGCTGAAGTTCTTGCTCAATATCCAAATGTGAAAGACATTGTTTGGACGCAAGAAGAGCCGAAGAACCAAGGTGCTTGGTTATTTATTGCTCCTCGTCTATATGATGATGTAATGAAGTCGGCTAAACCAGTACGTATCAGTTATGCAGGTCGTGAAGCTTCTGCTGCACCGGCTTGTGGTTCACCATATTTGCATGCAAAACAACAAGCTCAGCTCGTAAATGACGCTTTAGCGATCGTAGCTGAATAACAGGAGATTCTTAGTAATGGCAACCGAAATTAAAGCACCGGTATTCCCTGAGTCAGTTGCGGATGGAACAATCGCAACTTGGCACAAACAACCAGGTGAAGCAGTATCACGTGATGAAGTGATCTGTGATATTGAAACAGATAAAGTTGTTTTAGAAGTTGTTGCTCCTGCTGACGGTACAATTGCATCGATCATTAAAGGTGAAGGTGACACAGTTCTTTCAAATGAAGTGATTGCACAGTTTGAAGAAGGTGCTGTATCTGGCGCTGCGCAAACTGAAGCAGTTCAGTCTGAAGCGAAAGTAGAACAAGCAGTTACTCAAACTGAAGCGGGTGCTGCACCAGTCGTTGAACGTGCTCAAGTTGCTGATCAAGCGCCTGCTGTGCGTAAAGCATTGACTGAGTCTGGCATTCCAGCTGCTGATGTTGCAGGTACAGGCCGTGGTGGTCGCATCACAAAAGAAGATGTAGCAAATCACCAAACTAAACCAGCAGCTCCAGCTGCAGCACCATTAAGTGTTGCTGTGGGTGAGCGTGTTGAAAAGCGTGTTCCTATGACACGTCTTCGTAAGCGTGTTGCAGAGCGTCTACTTGCTGCAACGCAAGAAACTGCAATGTTGACAACGTTTAACGAAGTGAACATGAAGCCAATCATGGAAATGCGTGCTCAATACAAAGACGCATTTGAGAAGCGTCACGGTGCGCGTCTTGGCTTTATGTCTTTCTTTGTTAAAGCGGCAACTGAAGCGCTTAAACGCTACCCAGCAGTTAATGCTTCAATTGACGGTGATGACATTGTTTACCACGGTTACTATGACATCGGTGTAGCAGTATCTTCTGAGCGTGGTCTAGTTGTACCTGTACTTCGTGATACAGATCGCATGAACTATGCTGAAGTTGAAAATGGTATCCGTGACTTTGCTTACAAAGCACGTGATGGCAAATTGGGCATCGAAGACATGACTGGCGGTACATTCACCATTACTAACGGTGGTACTTTCGGTTCATTGTTGTCGACTCCGATTTTGAATACACCACAAACTGCGATTTTGGGTATGCATAAAATCCAAGAGCGTCCAATGGCTGTAAACGGTCAAGTAGAAATCTTACCGATGATGTATTTAGCGCTTTCTTATGACCACCGTTTAATTGATGGTAAAGAAGCAGTTGGTTTCTTGGTAACAATCAAAGAATTGTTAGAAGAACCAGCTAAATTGATCCTTGACCTTTAATTCTAAAGAATAAAACATGGGCTTAGAGCTATCCTCTAAGCCCATTTTTGGAGATAAAAATGTCTCAACAATTTGATCTTGTTGTAATTGGCGGTGGCCCAGGTGGCTATGAAGCAGCGATTCGTGCAGCGCAATTAGGTTTTAAAGTTGCTTGTATCGAAAAACGTATTCACAAAGGCAAACCATCTTTAGGTGGTACTTGCTTAAACGTGGGTTGTATTCCTTCTAAAGCTTTACTTGATTCTTCTCACCGCTACGAAGATACAGTGCATCACTTAGCTGATCACGGTATTACAACAGGTGAGGTGAACTTTGATTTGCCTAAACTCCTTGCGCGTAAAGACAAAATCGTTGACCAATTAACTGGCGGTATTGACCAATTACTTAAAGGTAATGGTATTGAGTGGTTAAAGGGTACAGGTAAATTACTTGCAGGCAAAAAAGTTGAGTTTGTATCTCACGAAGGTGAAACTCAAATTTTAGAGCCTAAATATGTGATTCTTGCAACGGGTTCTGTTCCTGTAAACATTCCTGTAGCTCCAGTAGATCAAGACATTATTGTTGACTCTACAGGCGCACTTGAGTTTCAAGAAGTACCTAAGCGTTTAGGTGTCATTGGTGCGGGTGTAATTGGTCTTGAGCTTGGTTCAGTATGGCGTCGTCTAGGTGCGGAAGTTGTTGTATTTGAAGCAATGGATGCATTCTTACCAATGGCTGATAAAGCATTGGCGAAAGACTACCAAAAACTTTTGACGAAACAAGGTCTTGATATCCGTGTTGGCGCTAAAGTTGCAGGCACAGAAGTTAATGGTTCTGGAGTCACTGTTAAATATACTCAAGGCGGCGAAGAAAAAACTCAAGCATTTGATAAGTTGATTGTTTGTGTAGGCCGTCGTGCGTATGCTGAAGGCTTGTTGGCAGATGACTGCGGTATCAAACTCACTGAACGCGGTTTAGTTGAAGTGAATGATTGGTGTGCGACGTCTGTTGACGGCGTATATGCAATTGGTGACTTGGTTCGTGGTCCAATGCTTGCGCATAAAGCGATGGAAGAAGGTGTAATGGCTGTTGAACGTATTCACGGTCATGTAGCTCAAGTGAACTATGACACAATCATTTCTGTGATCTACACACATCCAGAAGCAGCGTGGGTTGGTTTAACTGAAGAGCAAGCCAAAGAAAAAGGCCATGAAGTTAAAACAGGTCAATTCGGTTTTGCTGTCAATGGTCGTGCTTTAGCTGCGGGTGAAGGTGCAGGTTTCGTGAAGTTTGTTGCTGATGCAAAAACTGACCGTTTACTGGGTATGCACGTGATTGGGCCTGCTGCGTCTGACATCGTACACCAAGGTATGATTGCACTTGAGTTTGTATCTTCGGTTGAAGATCTACAGTTGATGACTTTCGGTCACCCAACATTCTCTGAAGTGGTTCATGAAGCTGCACTTGCAGTGGATGGTCGAGCGATTCACGCAATCCAGCGTAAACGCAAATAAGACAACGAAAAGAGCGACTACGGTCGCTCTTTTTTGTTTCAGGTGTTGTCTTCTCATGAAGAATCATCTAAAAATAAAGACAAGAAGTTTTAAAAATCCAAAATGGTTACTGTGATAGTAACCAGTTTCGGTGCAACAAAAAGTAAATAAGCAGTAATAAAAAGGTTAGTCGATGAATTTACATGAATATCAAGCTAAAGCGCTATTAAAAAAATATGGTATGCCTGTCCAAGAGGGCGTACTTGCCACCACTCCAGACGAAGCAGTAAAAGCCTTTGATCAAATAGGCGGAAAATTTGCTGTCATGAAAGCCCAAGTGCATGCGGGTGGTCGTGGTAAGGCGGGTGGCGTAAAAGTTGTAAAGTCAGCAACGGAAGCTGCTGAATATGCAAAAAGCATCATCGGGACCAACCTTGTTACCTATCAAACCGATAGCCATGGCCAACCTGTAAATAGCGTACTTGTCGCGGAAGATGTTTATCCTGTAGAGCGTGAACTGTATTTAGGTGCAGTGGTTGACCGCTCAAGTCGTCGTGTGACCTTTATGGCTTCAACCGAAGGTGGCGTTGAAATTGAAAAGGTTGCTGAAGAAACCCCAGAAAAAATTATCAAAGTTGAAGTCGATCCTTTGGTTGGCTTATTGCCATTTCAAGCACGTGAAGTTGCATTTAAGTTGAACCTTAAAGATGGTCAAGTAAATCAATTTGTGAAAGTCATGTCTGCTGCGTATCAAGCATTCATTGAAAATGACTTTGCTTTATTTGAGATTAACCCGCTATCTGTGCGTGAAAATGGTGACATCCTATGTGTCGATGCCAAAGTGGGGATCGACTCCAACGCGCTCTATCGTTTACCAGAAATTGCTGCGCTGCGCGATAAGTCACAGGAAAATGAACGTGAGTTAAAAGCGTCTGAATTTGACCTTAACTACGTCGCGCTTGAAGGCAATATTGGCTGTATGGTTAATGGTGCTGGCCTTGCGATGGCAACCATGGATATTATTAAACTCTATGGTGGCCAACCTGCGAACTTCCTTGATGTCGGTGGTGGTGCAACCAAAGACCGCGTGATTGAAGCGTTTAAAATTATTCTGGCAGATACCTCTGTACAAGGGGTATTGATTAATATCTTCGGTGGAATTGTACGTTGTGACATGATTGCTGAAGCAATTATTGCAGCGGTTCAAGAAGTAAATGTGACCGTACCTGTGGTTGTTCGTTTAGAAGGGAACAATGCTGAATTGGGTGCCAAATTACTTGATGAATCAGGTTTAAAACTTATTTCTGCAAATGGCTTATCGGATGCCGCAGAAAAAATTGTTGCTGCAGTAAAAGCGTAAGGAGTATCAATATGAGCGTATTAATTAATAAAGACACCAAAGTATTGGTACAAGGTTTTACAGGTAAAAACGGTACATTTCACTCAGCACAAGCACTAGATTATGGAACTAAAGTCGTTGGCGGGGTAACTCCTGGTAAAGGTGGCACAACTCATCTAGATTTACCTGTATTTAACACCATGAAAGATGCAGTTGCAGGCACAGGCGCAGATGCGACTGTGATTTATGTGCCAGCACCGTTTGTATTAGATTCAATTATTGAGGCAGTGGATTCAGGTGTTGGACTGATTGTGGTCATCACAGAAGGCGTGCCAACTTTAGACATGCTCAAAGCTAAGCGTTATCTTGAAACCAATGGTAATGGTACGCGTCTGATTGGTCCAAACTGTCCGGGTATTATTACTCCGGGTGAATGTAAGATTGGGATTATGCCGGGTCATATTCACCAACCGGGTAAAATTGGTATTATCTCGCGTTCAGGTACGTTGACTTATGAGGCGGTTGCTCAAACGACAAAACTGGGCTTAGGACAATCAACCTGTATTGGTATTGGTGGTGATCCAATTCCGGGCATGAACCAAATTGATTGTTTGAAACTGTTCCAAGAAGATCCGCAAACTGAAGCGATAATCATGATTGGTGAGATTGGTGGTACGGCTGAAGAAGAAGCAGCTGAATATATTCAATCGCATGTGACTAAACCTGTGGTGGGTTATATTGCAGGTGTAACAGCACCGAAAGGCAAGCGTATGGGACATGCGGGAGCAATTATTTCTGGTGGTAAAGGTACTGCAGAAGAAAAGTTTGCAGCATTTGAAAAGGCGGGGATGGCGTATACACGTAGCCCAGCAGAACTCGGTTCAACGATGTTCCAACTTTTAAAGGACAAAGGTTTAGTTTAAGCTTTTTATATTTTAAAGGAAAAAGCCGTAGGTGTTAATTGCACATGCGGCTTTTTTGTGGGGAGTATTTTGGTTTGCTCTAAGACAAAAAATAATATGAGGGTTTAAAGTAACTTAATCCCTGTTGAAAATTATATTCTGCCGCATTGAAAAAGCCATACTGAACAAAAGATAAAATGGTGAAATTAGAGCAAGATTTGCTATGTACCTACCAATCTGAGTATCGATAAATATTTAGTGAGCACTGTTTCTATAGAGGACTATGCTATATTCATAATTAAAATAATTCTTTTGAAGACATAGTATTGCAGATGTTGAAGCCGATTCATTTATTATTTTTCCGCTGCTTATTCTTATTCGGATTGGCGATGAATAGCGCTTATGCTGAAAATGAAGATGTCTATTTGGCAGAGTCTTTGAGTGATGATATCTTCCACCATTATCAGCAGTTAGCTGCACAACATGAGGAAGAGGAAAACGATTATACATTGATCAATAATGATTTTTATGAGAATGAATATATTCGTGTATTTAACTACTCGGCCTACAACTCTGATGGTTTGAGCCATAAATTAGGGACAGGGGAGTTTCACAGTTCAGACTTGGATGTACTCAGTATTTCATTCGGGTATGGTATCGAAATTAAAGTTAATAAAAGAAATAAAGTTGGATATGAGTACCTTTCAAATTTTCCTTATGATCGTGGGCAATTGATTCGTTTCTTTTGGGTACGTTTGCACTAAATAGCTTAATTCTATTTATTCATTAAAAAGTTTTTTTCATTACTGTTTAGAATGTTTTCACTCAATTGTAGCGTCTAGGATGTTCATATTACTTTTTGGACTTTTCTGATGGTCGGCGAATCGATTACCAAGCTAAACTAACTTAAATTTTTATAATAGATGATAGGCTTACTGTGCTGAGTGAATTCTTAGGTTTATCGTTTTAACAGCTTAAATGTGTATTTTATTGAAAGTTGAATATTAAAGTAGATGATAAAAAACGCGACAGATCATCGCGTTTTTTTGCTTGTAAGTCTAATTACTATTGAGCTTTGCTTTGCGGTTTTAAGCTTTGAGTTAAACCATTGATGTCGCCGCCTTGAATTCCCAGTTCATTCATTAAGCTATCAATTAATGGCGCTTGGGTACGATAGCGTAGCGCACTATTCACCACTTGATCAGACAAAGCAACTTGTGAAGATTCCACACCATCACCTCCAGTTGTGGCTGAGCCGACATTACCTAAACCATTGACCTGTAGAATTTTGATGTCATCAATATTTTCCATTGGTTTAACACTTTCACGAATGATTTCAGGTAAGTATTTTAACAATGCTAGGCGAATTTGCATTTCGACTTGCTCTGGAGATAAGACGTTGTTGGCCTCATTCACCGCACGTGTACCATCTGCGTCGACTTGGTATTGTTTTTCCATTGCTTGAGCCAACAGTATTTTGGCATCCGCTTCACCTTTGGCTTTTAAGCGAGCTTGTTCGGCTTGAGCTTCCGCTGCAATACGAACGGCTTCGGCATCATCGGCAGCGGCTTGTTTGCCTGCTTCTGCTGCAACCGTAATCGCAATTGCATCTTTTTCTGCAGCTTGCTTCGCTGCAACCAATTCAACAGCTTTTTGACGCTCAGCACGCTGTGTTTCACGTACGGTAATCACTTCTTCTTCGGCTTTAACCGCCTCAGCACGTGCACGGTCAGCAGAAGCTTTGGCTTCAGACTCTTCGCGCGACTTTTCAGCAATTGCAATGGCACGTGACTGTTCCGCCAGCTCGATGGTTTTCTTTTGTTCAACCTGTGCTTGTTCAATAATTTGTGATTTTTGAATGTTTTGGCTTTCCACATCACGTGCTGCACCAATACGCTTTAACTCGACTTCACGCTCAGCTGCAATACGTGCTTCTTCTGCTTCACGTTTTTTCTCTGCTTCTTGAGAGGCAATTTCAGCCAATTGTTCTGCACGGCGAATTGCAATTTCACGCTCTTGTTGAAGTTTGGCGTATTCTTCTTCGCGAATGATTTGTAGGCGAGCTTGTTCTGCTTCTAAGTTTTTGGTCTTAATGGCAAGGTCAGCGTCTTGCTCAATGTGATTACGTTTACGACGACGGTCTTCAATTGTTTCGGTCAGCTTGGTTAAACCTTCGGCATCGAATGCATTTTGAGGATTAAAGTATTTGAAACCTGTTTGGTCTAAACCTGTTAAAGATACAGTTTCAAGCTCTAGACCATTTTTATGTAAGTCTTCAGACACCACTTGTTGTACTTTTTGTACGAAGTCCACGCGCTTTTCATGTAACTCTTCCATCGCCATTTCAGCAGCGACTGCACGCAAGGAATCGACAAATTTACCCTCCACAAGGTTCTTCAACTCATTTGGAGACATGGTTTTTTGTCCCAAAGTCTGTGCGGCAACTGCAATTGATTCTGCTAGTGGTTTCACACGGACATAGAATTCCGCCATGACATCGACGCGCATACGGTCTCGGGTAATGAGCGCTTGATCATCAGCACGGCGAACCTCTAAACGTAGCGTGTTCATGTTGACAGGAATAATTTCATGTAATACAGGCAGTACAATTGCACCTCCACCTAAAATGACTTTTTCGCCGCCAAAACCGGTACGTACGAAAGAGATTTCTTTGCTGGAACGACGGTACAGACGGGCAATAATAATGCCGATAATAACCAGAGCTGCAAAGATAATCCCTGCAAGAATAAGAATGTTATAGAAATTGTTGCTGAGCATAAGGGTCCCGATTTTATTTAAAGTTATAAGTACAAAATGAAAGAATTAAAGTGAAATGGCTTTAAAGCCAATCTTGGTTTTTTGAGTCAAAATGACTTCTTGACCTTGAGAAAAATGAAGGTCTGTTTCAGGTTCAACCAGTACATAATGCGTTTGCCCGAACTGATCTTGAACTCGTGCTTGAGCCGGTGAGTTGACTTTAGCCTCACCTAAAATAATCAGTGCTGTTCGTCCAATCAGCTCTTCACTGTAAATTGCTGTGGTTTCATCTTGTGGCAAAATTCTAGCAATCAGCATGGCGCTGTAACGAATCATAGGCATCGAAAGTATGAGGCAAAGTGGTGCCATGATCCATGCACTCCAATAGCTTCCCGTCCAAGTTTGAAGAATGGACTGTAGAATAAAGCCACTTAAGCTATATAGAGTGAGGAAGATAATCAGCCAGACTAAAAGAGGGACACGGCCGATAAACAACCAATCCAGCAGGGCATTGAGCCAACCTTGATCGGCATCTAGTGCAATGTCGACGTCTTTAGTACTGCCTAGGTCATCAGGTAGAAATTGGTCAAGTAGGCCTTGTGAGCCGCCCCCTAATACCAATAAAATCAATTCGAGCAGTCCCAACAAAAACATCAGACTGAGACAAATACTAAAAATTAAATTGGATGGGTGAGTAAATAATTCCCACATTCTAAAGGTTCTCTATTTTTATGCTGTTATCAGTTAAGTGTAAATTTTTAAAAAGAATTGTATTGAAATTGGGCTTTAGCATAGCATTCAAAAAACAGAATGTCTAAGTTTGTTGGCACGTAAAGAGAGAGCGGTTTAATTGTGATTTGACAAATTTTAGGCAAAAAAAATACGCAATGATTGGGGTATTCATTGCGTAGAACTACGAATCTGTTGTTACACAGTTTCGGTAAAAAGGAGAAACGTTATATCTCAGGGTTAATCTAAGCTATGGACTTATCATAAGGGCTGTGCATTCTTATTTCATGAGTATTCACGTTAATTACTGTAAATTTAGGTTAACAAACGACACTAAATGTCAGTTTTTGAGATGCATGTGGCTTATTTTTGTTTGTTTAGTGATCAAAAAAAGCCTTTCTCAGTGAGAAAGGCTTAAATATGCGCTTTAGTTTAAGAACGGATTAGAAATGAAACACCCCTAAACCCGATTTAACTTCATCTAGAGTCTGTTGAGTAATATCACGACATTTGTCTGTACCAGTCTTCAAAATATCCATGATGTAATCAGGATCTTTCGCAAGTTCCATACGACGTTCACGAATTGGCGTGATCAGCTCTTTCAATACGCCTTCAAGACGTTTTTTCACCGTACCATCGCCTAAACCGCCACGGCGGTAATGTGCTTTCAGTTCTTCAACTTCTTCTTTGTTTGGATCAAACGCATCTAAATACGTAAATACGATATTACCTTCAACCTGACCTGGGTCTTCAACACGCAGGTGGTTCGGGTCGGTGTACATCGCATTAACTGCTTTTTTAATGTCTTTATCTGTTGCATCCAACACAATGGTATTGCCTAAAGATTTCGACATTTTGGCTTTACCATCAAAGCCGGGTAAACGGCTCATATTGGAAAGCAGAGCCTTACACTCAGGTAGTAATTCCTGACCAATCTGACGGTTTAAGCGGCGTACGATTTCATTGGTCTGTTCGATCATTGGAATCTGGTCTTCACCCACAGGTACAACCGTTGCTTTAAATGCGGTGATATCTGCTGCTTGTGCGACGGGGTAGCATAAGAAACCCGCTGGAATATCTCGTTCGAAACCACGCATCTGAATTTCAGACTTAATGGTTGGGTTACGTTCTAAACGAGACACGGTCACAAAGTTGAGATACAACATGGTGAGTTCATTCAGCGCAGGTAAGCTCGACTGCACGCAAATGGTGGTTTTGGTTGGGTCGATCCCGACTGCTAAGTAATCTGTGGCAACTTCAAGAATATTGCGGCGAACTTTTTCAAAGTTATCTGCATTGTCAGTAAAGGCTTGCGCATCGGCCAATAATAAATGCTGATGGTGTGAATCCTGCAAACCCACACGTGAACGTAAAGATCCGACAAAGTGCCCTAAATGAAGTTGTCCCGTTGGACGGTCGCCTGTCAAAATAACAGGACGGTTGTCTTGATTACTCATTATCTATTTCCAAAGTCGTCGTAGCGACATGCTATTTTCAAAGAATGCAGACATTGTACGGCATAATCTTTTTCAATGTCAGTCTTAAAAAAACTGCAGTGAAAAAATTATAAAATCAGTTAAATTTCAAAAAACAAATATTCAAAAGCTTAGATCACAGATTAAAATGTCAAAATTCTCAAGATGGATAAAAATAAATGGCGAGTAGCTTATTAATATTACTAGATGATATTGCCACGATATTAGATGACGTTGCGGTCATGAGTAAGATGGCGGCAAAAAAAACGGCGGGTGTTTTGGGAGATGATTTAGCACTCAATGCACAACAGGTGAGTGGGGTTCGTACTGACCGTGAGCTGCCTGTGGTTTGGGCTGTGGCAAAAGGGTCTTTTGTTAATAAATTGATTTTAGTCCCTGCGGCGCTGTTGATTAGTGTAGTTGCGCCGTGGCTGATCACACCACTGTTAATGATTGGTGGTTTATTTCTATGTTATGAAGGGGTAGAAAAAGTCCTACATAGTTTGCATCACAAAAAAGCCAAAACCAAAGAAGAAGCCAGCCAAGAATTAACTGCGATTGAAACAGATATGGCGACTTTTGAAAAAGATAAAGTCAAAGGCGCGATTCGCACCGACTTTATTTTGTCGGCAGAAATTGTGGTGATTTCACTGGGGACTGTGGCTGCTGCAACTTTTTCAACCAAAGTCATGGTGTTGTCTGTAATTGCCATTTTAATGACCGTCGGTGTGTATGGTTTTGTGGCGATGATTGTCAAAATTGATGATTTAGGGCTATATCTAACTCAGCAAGCCTCTTCATTTAAGCAAACGATTGGCCGTGGTTTATTGGCTTTTGCACCAAAACTAATGAAGACCTTAACCATCGTGGGCACTATCGCGATGTTTTTAGTGGGTGGTGGCATTATTTCCCACGGCGTGCCTTTATTGCATCATTTCACTGAAGGTTCAGTGGATTATGCTGAACATATTCCAACTGTGGGAAGCATTGTGGGGGCATTAACCCCAACATTGATTAACTTAGTGATTGGTTTTGTGGCTGGTTTGATTGTATTGGCTATTGTGAGCTTGATTAAAAAAGTTTGGCCGAGCTCAAAAAAGGCATAAACTGGATTGGGTCAGCATGAATTAGAAGAAGGAAGAGTGCTATGCGTTGGAAGGGACGTCGTGTCAGTAGCAATGTCGAGGATCGCCGCGGTGGAGGCGGTGTCAAGGCGGGTGGCATCAGTATTTTAGGGCTGATCGTGGCCTTTGTGGCATGGAAATTTCTAGGAGTCGATCCGCAGCAAGCCTACCAAGCCACTAAACAAGTGACCGCACAAACTGGAGCGGCAGAAACTCAAGGTTTGGATAACCCAACGCCTGATCAGCAGGAAGCGATGGACTTTGTCGGTACGGTACTGGCCGACACTGAAGACACATGGAGTCAAATTTTCCAACAGCAATTGGGACAACAATATGTTCCACCGAAGTTGGTGATGTTTTCAGGGGTGATCAATTCTGGTTGTGGTACTGCTCAGTCTGCAATGGGGCCGTTTTACTGTCCAGCAGATCAGAAGGTGTATATCGACACCGCTTTCTTTAAAGACATGCGGACTCAAATGGGTATTGGAGGAGAGCAAAACCAAACGGAGTTGGCGCGCCAAGATCAAGCGGGTGACTTTGCTCAGGCTTATGTAGTGGCACATGAGGTTGGACATCATATTCAGACCATTTTAGGGATTTCTGAACAAGTGCAAAAGGCTCGTGCGCAGGGCTCAAAAGCGCAAGGCAATGCTTTATCGGTACGCCAAGAGTTACAGGCTGACTGTTTAGCAGGAGTATGGGCGCATCATAACAATCAACGGACTCAGTTCTTAGAGCAAGGCGATGTTGAAGAAGCGATGGATGCGGCACATAAGATTGGTGATGATTACCTACAAAAACGGGCAACAGGGCAAGTGGTCCCTGATAGCTTTACCCATGGAACCAGTCAACAGCGTATGACTTGGTTTGGCACGGGCTTTAAGTCGGGGCAAGTTGAAAGTTGTGATACTTTTAATCAAGCCATTTAAGCCATAAAAAAAGAGGCGATTGATCGCCTCTTTTTTTATTTCAATCAATTCTTTCTATCGGTTTAAGAACTGCTTAAAGTTTCGAGCAATACGGACACTCACATATAACGCAATACAGGCAAATAACAACACCCCAAACACCACATATTTTAAGTTGCTCATATCCGCACGGTAAAACTGCTGAATTTGCTCAGGCGTATAACGTAATGTTTTAACATTTTGTGTCCGTGTATCGAGATAACTGACTTGCTGAATATAGTTAAATTGCCCTGCTTTGAGTAGTTCAATTGACTGAATTTGGCGGGTATGTTGTTCGTTGTAGTCATCTACACAAATGTCGGTTAAATAATGATTACAGCTGAGTTTGGCGATATAACCCTGATTGGCCACATGCAAATAAATATGATCATCGGGTGCTTTATTGTTTGAAAGTAGAACCAGAGTTTGATCGGGACGAGAGTTCATTTTAAAACTTTGGGCTGAGGCAAAAGTTTGCTCAGCCTGTAAAATTTCTTTGGTTTTCGCAAAGCAGGTTAGAAACAACGCAAAGGTGGTCAGGAAAATAATCAGTGCGAAGAACATCCGAAAGATGGTTTTAAAAGTGAATTGCATAGGAGATCAAACTTGGCCAAAGGGAACGTTCACGCATAAAAAACATGCATATGCCCTATGTTAATTCATCATCAGGAGAAATGTTAAAAAAATTATTTTTTTCGGGCGTTGATGTGAAAAATGATTAAAATATTTCGAGCATCAATGTGTATGAAGTGAATTTTTATTCCATAGATAAGCACTGAAAGCCACCATCTCCCCAACCGCCCAATTTGGAAGTTCAATGGGAAATTATTTTTTTCTACAAGTTTTTACCGTTATTTTTGCATTATCCATTGCAACGACTATTTTTAATAAACGTATTTTAGGTTTTCCCCAAGCTATTGGCGTCCCCATCGTTTCCGCCATTTTTGTCTTTATTTTACAGTGGGGTGCGAGCCTGCTGAGTGGTAATCAGTTTATTACCATCAATATTCATAACATTGAAGAAGCGGTTCGTCACATTGATTTTTATGACTTTTTAATCAATGGTGTGATTTGCTTCATTTTGACCTCTTCGGCACTGAAGTTCAAAGTCTCAGATTTACGTAGTTATTGGAAGCCAATCAGTATTTTAGCCAGTATTGCGTTGGTTCTGTGTGCCGTGTTCTTTGGGGTGGTGCTCTATGGTTATCAGTTCATCATTGGACAGCATGTTGATTTATTGGTGCTTTTGCTGTTGGGTGCTGCATTGGGTGCAACGGACCCGATTGGGATCAAAGGCGTACTCAGTTCGGTACGTGCACCCCATCATTTAATGGTCAAGCTCGAAGGAGAATCACTGTTTAATGATGCCATGTGTATTGCCTTATTTATGACGCTCTTAAACGTCTTACAAGGTGAAAACTTTACCGTCATGGGGGTATTGCAGACCTTACTCTATGAAATTTTTGTCGCCGTCATTATTGGTTGGGCCTTTGGTTTAGGGATCTTGCGACTACTACGTGGTAAGCACGAAATGGAGTCTCTCATTTTAACCACAGCACTCTTAGCCTGTGGTTCGTACTTGGTTGCACTGTTTGCCCATGCTTCAGCACCGATTGCATGCGTCATCGGTGGTTTGATTGTGGGGAATAAATGGAAAGAAATTTTACAAGAACGCGAAATACGGGAAGTAAACCATTTTTGGCATACGGTTGAAGGGATTATTAACTCGTTCTTATTCACCTTAATTGGCTTGGAACTGTTTATTTTAGATCTCAGCTTTAGTCTGATTTTTGGCGGCATCGTCGCTTTCATTATTCTGCATGCTTCACGTTTTGCAGCGAACTATTTATCTTTTGCCTTTTTTCCCTCTTTCCGTAAGAAAAGTTATAACGGAAGTTTAGCGATTTTGTCATGGGGTGGAGTGCGTGGAGGTATCTCCTTAGCACTGATCTTAGCGGTAGCTAACGTGCCTGAGCTGAGCGAATACAGCAGTATCTTGATTGGTTATACTTTTATCGCCGTGTTGCTTTCAGGTATGGTCTGTGGTCTAGGATTGCCTGCTGTAATGAATGCGTTTTACTACAACCCGAATGAAGAAAAGACAGGTTTTAAAGGTTGGTATCAACGTCTGTGTAATAAAATGAACCGTAAAGGCTTCAAGTACATTATTGGTGAAGATGCACAGGGCTATGAAACCATTATCGTCTATCAACCTGAAGCATTGATTGATGTTAAAGCAGATGACGGCATTGCTGCGGTGCATAACCCTGAGCGAGTTCAGGAAGTGAAACGTTTGGAAAGTCCTGATAATTTTTAGCGATTTGCTCTATCAAGAAGCCCCTGTATTGGGGCTTTTTAGAATGAATGAGCTGGTTTATTTGAATCAGATAATGATGTCATTATGGAATAGTTAGAACAGGACACATTTGAAATGGCGGAATCGATAGTCAAAGAACTGGCACCGATGATTTTTCAGGTGATCGCCCAGATTCCTTATGGGCGGGTAGCCAGTTATGGACAAATTGCACGCTTAGCAGGTATTCCCAAACATGCACGTTTAGTAGGCTATGTGCTAAAACATATGGATGCAGACAGTAGTTTACCTTGGTATCGGGTAATCAACTCCCAAGGGAAAATTAGCCTAAGTAAACTGAATGATCAGGGACAGAACATTCAAGCACAGTTACTTATGGCGGAAGGTATTTTAGTGATTGGGGACAAAGTGAAAATGAAAGAGTTTCAGTGGGATATTTAAAATAGAAATGCTCTACCTCCGTAGAAGTAGAGCACTCGATGTATTACTGGCGAACAACTAAAACAGGAATGTGCGCTTCACCTAAAACACTTTGTGCAACACTACCTAGGAATAAACGTTTTAAACCTGTGCGGCCATGAGAGCCAATGACAATCAGGTCTGCTTTAGATGTTTCTGCTTCTTTGATAATTTCACGGTGCACCACCTGACCTTCAAGTAGTTTTGCTTCAACTGGAATGCCCAGATCGCTAAATTTAGCCGCAGCTTCCTCTAGCGTTTTCAAAACTGAAGTACGCGCACGTTCAATTAAGTCATTGGTTTGAGTTGCAGAAATGTATTCAGCTGCAATGTAAGGGTCAAGTGCAAGTACTTGAACGACTGTAATTTTACCGCCAAATGCTTTAGCAAGTTCAGCCGCTTGCGCAACTGCTGCATATGATGTTTCTGAACCGTCTACAGGGACTAAAATGTTTTGGTATGCCATGGTTGTTTCTCCTTATTATCAACTGATTATACGTGCAGATTTCTGTTCTAATGTATCACGGGTTAAATACAGCTTATATCTTGATAATAGCTGTATTTTTTAAAGAATAAAACCTAGTAAATTCATATGGATATTTGCATATGAAATGCTAATTTCTCACTTCTAAATTAGCACAAAAGCGTGTGAATAATAATCAATTTAACACTAAAGTTGAATGTAAATGTAGCGTTTAAGAAACATAGGCTTTGCCTAAAAAATAGCTTATATTTATGAACAACTTACTACTTTATAAATACGATGACAGATACGAATCAACTGAATTGGCAACGAACAAATTTAGAGAATGTTAAGCTATCTTAAATTTTTCAGATGGTTATATTTAAAGAAGAATAAGTGATTAAATTTTAATGATAATGATAGAAAATAAAACAATATATTTTAGTAACTTATTAGATGTTAAGCATTAGGTAGCTAAATATTTACCAACTAAGGCACTCATGATTTTAGATTTTCTCAGAAAACCACTTACAGTCGTAGATTTTTTAGTCTTACTATTATTGTCACCAATAATTATTAGTATTGTGATCTTTATTGCCATAATTTTAGAACCTAGTGATATTCCAAGTATAAAAGATCAGCCTTACGAGTGTGGGAGATTTGGTGATCAACAAATGAAGATCGATCGAAATTATCTATTTTTTGCAAGAGTTGAATACCAAGATGTGAACTATTGGGGCAAGAATGTTAGAGAACAGCATAATATCAAAGGATGCGATGATCAGATTCAAAATGCTAGTTTTGACGTCAAATAGCCTGAAATGGAGCCATCAGATGGATTTCAGTTGGATTCAAAAAATGTAAATAACATCACAGTAGCACTCAATCAGCGGACTATATGGCTAGAAGAACAAGAGAACAAAGGCTTTTTTGATTCAATTGCTAGTTTAAAACTCTACCTAAGAGATATAGCAACACATGAAGAGATGAGCGCAAAAGAGATCAATGAAAAAAAAGTATTTAACCCAAATCTTGGGCTTTACCAAATAGATGTTAGAGGAATTGGGCGGGTTTCTCAAAGGGTTTTTTGGCAAGAAATTGAGGGGAAAGGAGTGGGTGCTATCATTAATTGCCATTACTTTCAAAGTGAAAATACAAGTTGTGAATTAAGTTATCACGTACCAAATTATGGATTCAATACGAGCTATATAACGATCTATTTTCATGCAGAATTGCTTCCGCATTGGCAAGAAATACAACAAGATTCTTTTAAAATGATCGATTCTTTTCGGGTGAGGGTATAACAAGAAGAATGAGATGCTATCTTACAACAGACGTTTAATTCAGGTGTTCAATGAGTTGAGTAACATCATCCGTCTGTAACTGCTCCCGCATTTTTAAAAACTGCTTTTCATCTAAGGCATAGAGCTTCAGTGCAAGCAGTTTTTCAATATCTTGTTCAGAAAAACGATATTTAATCACTTTAGCAGGTACACCACCCACAACTGCATAGGGTGGAACATCTTTGGTCACGACAGCACCTGTTGCGACCACTGCGCCTTCACCTAACTCCACACCCTGCATAATCATGGCACGAGAGCCAATCCAGCAGCCATCTCCAATGATGGTATCACCTGCGGGAATAAAACTACGTGTATCAAAAGGAAAAGCCGAAATCCAGTCAGTACGATGCAGTTGGTTACCACCCATCATAATGACGCATTCTGCGCCAAAACAGACGAAGTTGCCGATATAGAGTTGATCAATTGGTTTGTCTATGGTCGAGGGCTTATCATGCAAATAACGCACGACACAACGTTCAAAACCTTGATCCCAATACGCTGAATAGTAAGAGTAATTCCCTTTAATGTGAATATTCGGATTCTTCACCGTTTTAGAGATGAACTCAAACTCACACCAGTGTTTGACAGGAGAATTAATCAGTGGCTCAGACATAAAAAGACAGCGTTGAAGAGTGTGAGAAATTATAACAAATAAAAGTCTTGCTTTGATAAAGAGGGGAAATGAATACCCTAAATCTATCTCATTCTTGGAGTGAAATTTCCCACGTGGATAAGAAGAGGGCTAGGAAGAGCTATTTGGTAAAATACAAAAACAAAAAACCCCTCAATCGAGGGGTTTCTACAGCCGTAAATATCAAAGAAACTTAGATATATGCAACTTTCACAATTTCGTATTCAACTTCACCCTGAGGAGTTTGAATTTTTACCTCATCGCCTTCGCTTTTTCCCAAAAGGCCACGTGCGATAGGAGAGTTCACTGAAATTTTATTGATTTTAAAATCAGCTTCGTCGTCACCCACGATCATATAGGTCTTTTGTTCTTCGGTGTCTAAGTTTTCGATAGTGACTGTCACCCCAAAAACCACGCGACCGTTCTGTTCAAGTTCTTTTACATCGATAACTTGAGCCGCACCCAATTTACCTTCGATGTCTTGAACACGACCTTCACAGAAACCTTGTTGCTCACGTGCAGCATGGTATTCCGCATTTTCTTTTAAATCCCCGTGCTCACGTGCTTCAGCAATTGCCGCAATAATACGTGGACGTTCAATACTTTTTAATTGATGTAATTCTTTCTCTAAGGCTAATTTGCCTTGGGGAGTCATAGGATAACGTTGCATTGTTGTCCCTCAAGTCTATGAGTGTAAAAAATATAGGTTTATAAATGAAAAAAGCCCGCCACCGAGAGGTGACGGGACTTCTCGGTAAACGAATTAACCTACAGTTTGTAAATCTTGCAAACGGTATACATCCATTGGCAATTGAATCGCAAAAGCTTGGCATACAGCATCAGCACCGTTCAAGGTCGTAGTGTTATACACTTTCGCTTGAAGCGCTGAACGACGAATCGAGAACGAATCTTGTTGAGCTTGTTTGCCTTCAGTTGTATTGATAATGAGGTGAACTTCGCCATTTTTCAAGCGGTCCACGATATTAGGACGGCCTTCAGTGACTTTATTTACACGTTCACACTCAATACCCGCAGCTTTAATGAACTCATAAGTACCGCCAGTCGCAAGTACTTTGAAGCCAAAGCCTACCAGTTGCTTCGCAATACCAACAGCACGAGGCTTGTCTGAATCACGCACAGAGATAAATGCATGCTTCACTTCGCCTTCTGTAGGAAGACCCGGTACGCGTTCATTCGAGCCTAACACAGCTTTGTAGAATGCTTCACCAAATGTTTTACCTACACCCATTACTTCGCCTGTAGATTTCATCTCAGGGCCAAGAATAGGGTCAACACCCGGGAACTTGTTGAACGGGAACACCGCTTCTTTTACAGAGAAGTGAGTCGGGATGATTTCTTTAGTGAATCCTTGAGATTCTAAAGACTGACCCGCCATACAACGCGCAGCAACTTTCGCTAAAGACTCACCGATACATTTAGAAACGAATGGCACAGTACGAGACGCACGTGGGTTCACTTCTAGGATGTAAACGTCTTCGCCTTTCACAGCAAACTGTACATTCATCAAACCAACAACGCCAAGCTCTTTCGCCATAGCAACGGTTTGACGACGCATTTCGTCTTGGATTTCAACTGAGAGTGAGTATGGAGGAATCGAACATGCTGAGTCACCTGAGTGAATCCCTGCTTGTTCAATGTGCTGCATAATACCGCCAATCACAACGTCTTTACCGTCAGATACACAGTCTACGTCAACTTCGATCGCATCATCTAAGAAACGGTCAAGAAGAACTGGCGCTTCATTTGATGCTTGTACCGCATCACGTAAGTAGCGTTTAAGCTCTTCGTCGTTGTATACGATTTCCATCGCACGACCACCGAGTACATAAGAAGGACGCACCACCAGTGGGTAGCCTACTTTCGATGCTTCAGCCATACCTTCTTCAGCAGATTTTACAATGCTGTTGTTTGGCTGGCGAAGTTGAAGACGTTGAATCATTTGTTGGAAACGTTCACGGTCTTCTGCTCGGTCAATCGCATCTGGTGATGTACCGATAATTGGCGCACCTGCTTCTTCTAAAGCACGAGCCAATTTAAGCGGAGTCTGACCACCATACTGAACGATAATGCCTTTTGGCTTTTCAGTACGAACGATTTCAAGTACATCTTCCAAAGTGATTGGTTCGAAGTACAAGCGATCTGAAGTGTCGTAATCTGTTGAAACTGTTTCAGGGTTACAGTTCACCATGATGGTTTCGTAGCCATCTTCACGCATTGCAAGTGCCGCGTGCACACAGCAGTAATCGAATTCGATACCTTGACCAATACGGTTCGGACCACCACCGATCACCATAATCTTATCTTTATCAGATGGGTTTGATTCACACTCATCATCGTAAGTTGAATACATGTATGCAGTGTCAGATTCGAACTCTGCTGCACAGGTATCCACACGTTTGTAAACTGGCGTTACGCCCAAGTTCCAACGGTGCTTACGGAATTGTTTTTGTGAAATACCCATCAAGTTCGCGATGCGAAGGTCAGATAAACCTTTACGTTTGAACGAACGGATGTTGTCTGCGTTTAGATCACCAAAACCTAAAGTTTTGATTTCATTTTCAGTTTTGATGATGTCTTCGATTTGGATCAAGAACCATTTATCGATTTTCGTCGCTTGGAACACGTCTTCTAAGGTGAAACCATGACGGAATGCGTCAGCCACATACCAAATACGCTCTGGACCCGGAACTTTAAGTTCAACCAAGATCTTTTCTTTCGCGCCTTCAGTTCCTACTGCGATTTTTTCATCAAAACCACACGCACCCACTTCAAGACCACGAAGTGCTTTGTTTACAGACTCTTGGAAGTTACGACCAATGGCCATTACTTCACCCACAGATTTCATCTGTGTGGTCAGTGTTGCATCTGCTTGTGGGAATTTTTCGAAGTTGAAACGTGGAATTTTTGTTACCACGTAGTCAATTGCAGGTTCGAACGAAGCAGGAGTCGTTCCGCCCGTGATGTCATTTTTTAATTCATCAAGGGTATAACCGACAGCCAATTTCGCGGCGATTTTTGCAATCGGGAAACCTGTTGCTTTTGATGCAAGGGCAGATGAGCGCGATACACGCGGGTTCATCTCGATGATCACCATACGGCCAGTATCTGGGCAAATACCGAACTGAACGTTAGAACCACCTGTTTCTACACCAATTTCACGAAGAACTGCTAAAGATGCATTACGCATCAATTGATATTCTTTGTCTGTTAATGTTTGCGCAGGCGCAACAGTGATTGAGTCACCTGTGTGCACGCCCATTGGGTCAAAGTTTTCGATCGCACAAACGATAATACAGTTGTCGTTTTTGTCACGAACAACTTCCATCTCGTATTCTTTCCAACCAATTAAAGATTCATCAATCAATAATTGTTTGGTTGGAGAAAGATCGAAACCGCGTTCACAGATTTCAAGGAATTCTTCTTTGTTATAAGCGATACCGCCACCCGAACCACCCATCGTGAATGACGGACGGATAATCACAGGGAAGCCGAAGCGCGCTTGAATCTCTAAAGCTTCTTCCATGTTTTCAGCAATCGCAGCTTTTGGACATTCAAGACCAATTTTACGCATTGCTTCATCAAACAGTTTACGGTCTTCAGCTTTTTCAATTGCTTCTTTAGTCGCACCAATCAATTCAACATTGTATTTTTCTAAAATACCGTTGGCATCAAGTGCAAGCGCACAGTTCAATGCTGTTTGACCACCCATTGTTGGAAGGACAGCATCTGGACGCTCTTTTTCAATGATTTGTGCAACAGTCTGCCAAGTGATTGGCTCGATATATGTTGCGTCTGCCATCGCAGGGTCGGTCATAATGGTTGCTGGGTTAGAGTTCACCAAAATAACACGGTAGCCTTCTTCACGAAGAGCCTTACACGCTTGCGCACCTGAGTAGTCAAACTCACATGCCTGTCCGATGACAATCGGACCTGCACCAATAATTAAGATACTTTTAATGTCTGTACGTTTAGCCATGATCGCTTCCTTAATTACTTCTTAGATGCTTCGATAAGTTCGATGAAATGATCGAACAATGGTGCGCAGTCATGCGGACCAGGGCTTGCTTCAGGGTGACCTTGGAAGCTGAACGCTGGTTTGTCTGTACGATGAATCCCTTGAAGAGTTTGATCGAACAAAGACTTGTGCGTAGCTTTCAAGTTTGCAGGAAGTGTTTCTGCATCCACTGCGAAGCCGTGGTTTTGAGAAGTAATCATCACTGTGCCTGTTTCCATGTTTTGAACAGGGTGGTTAGCACCGTGGTGACCATGCGGCATTTTCACTGTTTTTGCACCTGAGGCAAGTGCAAGAATTTGGTGACCCAAGCAAATACCAAAGACGGGTAGGTTGCGAGCGTCTTCTACAATTGTTTTTACAGCTTCAATTGCGTAGTCACATGCAGCTGGATCGCCAGGACCGTTCGATAAGAACACGCCATCTGGATTCAATGCTAGCACGTCAGCAGCAGGAGTTTGTGCAGGCACGACAGTGAGTTTACAACCGCGGTCTGCAAGCATACGTAAGATGTTGGTTTTGACACCGTAGTCGTATGCAACAACATGGAATTTAAGTTCAGGTTGTGTGAAGCCTTTGCCTAATACCCAAGAACCTTCTGTCCATTCGAAACCAGTTGGATCACAGCATTCTTTCGCTAGGTCTAAACCATTTAAACCACCGAATGCGCGTGCTTTTTCTAAAGCCTGCTCTTCAGAAATATTTTCACCAGCAAGGATGCAACCATTTTGCGCACCTTTGTCACGCAAAATACGTGTTAATTTACGTGTATCAATATCCGCAATTGCGACAACATTATGTTCTTTTAAGTATTCGCCTAAAGATTGCGTTGATCGGAAGTTGCTATGCAATAAAGGTAGGTCACGAATGATTAATCCGTTGGCCCATACTTTATGAATTCGACCTGACTCAGCGTCTTCATCATTACAACCTGTGTTACCGATATGAGGGTATGTTAAAGTCACAAGTTGCTGTGCATAACTCGGGTCAGTCAAAATTTCTTGATAGCCAGTCATGGCAGTGTTGAAAACGACTTCACCAGTCGTACTACCCGATGCACCAATAGACGTTCCTTTAAAGATCGTACCATCGGCAAGGGCTAAAATTGCTGGGGTGCTCAAACCAAAGCTCCTGAAATTTAGGCTGTAAAAAAGCGAGTAGACGAAAAAAAAGGAAGGCTATCTAAAAACCTACCCTCCCTATGTCTGCTCGCTTGAACTTAACATGGCACTATACGCAACTTCACTAACAAAGTCCATGCCAATAAGATGGAATTAGCAAGATAAAGTGCTTTTATTTTGTAGCGGAAGCTGTTTCTAAGTTTTGTAAAGAAAAATGTAACAACAAATAATTGTCTAACAAATCAAAATCTAAATTTTATCGAATCACGCTAAGCTGTCGCTGTGTATATAACAACAGGAATAACATCATGACTGAACAAGACAAAGTGACCAAACCAAAGCCAGCGTTGAAAGAAGTCGTTGCAGAAAGCACTGAAAAGCTTGAGCAAGTGGCGAAAGAAGCGACAGAGCAGGTCACTGAAGCGGTAGTTGAAAGTAAAGAAAAGCTTGAGGCTGAAGCGAAGCAGTTGAATGCCAGTGTGCAAGAGCAACTCCGCCAATTTAAACAAGATCTTTTACTGCGCTTAGAAACCATTAAAGGGCAGCTATCGAACTCTCAAAAAGACTTAACTGAACTAAAAGAGTTTGTTAAAACTGAGTTTACGGCCGTTTTAGATGACTTGACCAAACTAGGTAAAGAGTTAAAAGGTGATGTCAGCGAAATTTCAGTAAAACATAAAGATCAGTTGACTGAAACTTTCAAGCGTTCAAAAGAACACACCTTAGATGCGTGGAATAAGGTTTCAAGTAAGTAATCTAGCTGTACGAGGCTCAAGATTAAGTGCATAAAAAAGTGAGGTCATAGCCTCACTTTTTTATTGCTCTGGTTTATTTGTCTGGATTAAAACTGATGCAACCAGTCACGTTTATTGTGAAAATCAGCTTGTTGACCACTATGCTGCATGGCATAGAACTGTTGACCTTGTGATGTATTCAACACCGCGGATAAACCCAGATATAGGTCAGCCCATTTGAGTTTGTGTTGCAGCATAAATTCAGTCAGATCAATGCTGACATTTAAACCATAGTGGGTGCGCTTCAATTGATTGAGTTCAATATCGTAAGCGACCTGTGGCGGCATATCTTCAGGATAGCGATATTCCTCAAACTGATAGGCCTGCCAAGCTTGCGAAGGGGAGAGATTGATCTCGCGATAATAATCTTCGCCTTTTACCCCGATAAAGACTTCAAAACAGGTGTTTTCCCATAAAAAGTCTTGACGAGGATTTGCATTCACGACTTCGGGCCAGTGCATGTACAAATTGGGATCGCGTAACCAAAAGCCGATATTGAGAGCATATGGGCTTTGTTGTTCAATCGCACCAACAAGCGAAATTGCTTGAAAGCGACGATCAAATGCACTGAGTTCGTAACTTGCCATAAAAAACTACAATTATTTTGCTGCGTGAGCGAAACGAACTAAATTAGACAATTTGGCATTTTGTTTCGCCGCTTTTTTGTAAAGCAACGCAATTTTACCAATGGTCTGTACAATTTCTGCACCTGTAGTTGAGGCAATTTCTGCAATGATTGCAGCGCGCTCTTCACGGTCTTCACCCGCGACTTTGACTTTAATCAATTCGTGGTCGTTTAAAGCACGTAAAATTTCTTCAACGACATTTTCAGTCAGACCTGAACCGCCAAGCATTACCACAGGGTTTAAAGCATGACCGATTTGACGCAAACGCTTGCGTTCCTGAATGGATAAAGTCGCCATAAAGATAACCTAATTTTAAAAACGGCTTAGTATAACAAACTGCGAAATTAAACGCTGTATATTCTGTGGAAATAATCGATTTAGATAATAGAAAAAAACAACTAAAACCCAAGATTTGGATACAGATGTATACTGCAAGCCTAGAGAATTTAACGTACAATTAAGTTTAAGAAATTTTAATGTTTTAGAGAGATATGGCAACACGCATTACCAACCAAAAGTTATCCAAAAGTAGCCGTGCGTGGATGAGAGAGCACCTTGATGACCATTTTGTGAAAAAAGCGCAAAAAGAAGGTTATAGAGCACGTGCAGCTTATAAATTACTTGAAATTCAAGAAAAATATAACATCATTCGTCCTGGCATGACCGTGGTTGACTTGGGTGCTGCACCTGGAAGTTGGTCACAAATTGCAGGAAAGCTGGTCGGTGATCGAGGATTAGTGGTTGCATCTGATATTTTGGAAATGGATGCACTTCCAGATGTGACCTTCTTGCAAGGTGACTTTCGTGAGCAAGAAGTATTCGATAAATTGTTAAATATTTTAGATGGACGTAAAGTAGACGTTGTAATTTCAGATATGGCCCCCAATACTTCAGGTAACAAGGCTGTAGATCAACCTCGCCAGATTTACCTCTGTGAATTGGCCATCGATTTTGCTACGAAAGTGCTCGGTCCAAATGGTCAATTTGTTGTAAAGGTATTCCAAGGTACAGGCTTTGACGAGTTCCGTAAGCAAGTAGTCGACAACTTTGATGTGTTAAAGACAGTAAAACCTGCTGCATCACGTGCCCGATCTAAGGAAGTATTCTTAGTTGGGCAAGGCCGTAAGAAGGCTTTCAAATAAAGTTTACTTGCCAAGTCGTTAAAAATTGTGCATTTTGTACCTTTTTATTATTTTGCGAAGCTGATCTTCAGCAGAAACTTTAAGGTCACCCGATAGGGCATGATCAAATTAGATTGATATGGGAATAAAGCTTTGAGCGATCTCTTCAAGAATGCCATATTGTGGCTAGTGATACTGGGCGTACTGATCCTTATTTTCAGTAATGTCAGTAGCAATGAAAAGCCGACAGCGATGAATTATTCAGAGTTTGTTGCTGCGGTGAATGCTGGTCAAATTAAGCAAGTGACAATTGATGGCGAACGAATTCATGGCCAAAAATCAAACGGTTCAGAGTTTGAAAGTATTCGTCCTGCGGTTCAAGACCCAGAGCTTATGCCTAATCTGATTAAAAATAACGTTGTCGTTGAAGGTACTGCACCTGCACGTCAAGGTTTATTGATGCAACTTTTGATCGCAAGCTTCCCTGTACTTTTAATCATTTTGTTATTCATGTTCTTTATGCGCAACATGGGTGGCGGAGCAGGTGGTAAAAACGGTCCAATGAGTTTTGGTAAGTCAAAAGCAAAAATGTTGGCAGAAGACCAAATTAAAGTGACTTTTACCGACGTCGCTGGCTGTGATGAAGCAAAGCAAGAAGTTGTAGAAATTGTTGATTTCTTAAAAGACCCTTCAAAATTTAAACGTTTAGGTGCAACGATTCCTAAAGGCGTGTTAATGGTGGGTCCACCGGGTACAGGTAAAACTTTACTTGCAAAAGCAATTGCAGGCGAAGCGAAAGTACCATTCTTTAGTATTTCTGGTTCTGACTTTGTTGAAATGTTCGTGGGTGTGGGTGCGTCTCGTGTCCGTGACATGTTTGAACAAGCGAAACGTCATGCACCATGTATCATCTTTATTGATGAGATTGATGCTGTGGGTCGTCATCGTGGTTCAGGTACAGGTGGTGGTCACGATGAGCGTGAGCAAACCTTGAACCAAATGTTGGTGGAAATGGACGGCTTTGAAGGTAATGAAGGTATTATCGTCATTGCTGCGACAAACCGTGCCGATGTACTGGATAAAGCTTTACTCCGTCCAGGTCGTTTTGACCGCCAAGTAATGGTTGGTCTGCCAGACATTAAAGGTCGTGAGCAAATTTTAAATGTTCACATGAAAAAATTACCTTCAGTGACTGGTGTCGATGTACAAGTGCTTGCACGTGGTACGCCGGGCTTCTCGGGTGCACAATTGGCGAATCTTGTGAACGAAGCTGCATTATTTGCTGCGCGTCGTAACAAGAACACTGTCGATATGCATGATTTTGAAGATGCAAAAGACAAGTTGTACATGGGCCCTGAACGTAAGTCGATGGTGATTCGTGAAGAAGAGCGTCGTGCAACCGCGTACCATGAAGCTGGTCATGCGATTGTGGCTGAAATTCTACCGGGTACAGACCCTGTACACAAAGTGACCATTATGCCGCGTGGTTGGGCGTTGGGCGTAACATGGCAGTTGCCTGAACATGACCAAACCAGCCACTATAAAGACAAAATGTTGAATGAACTTTCAATTTTGTTTGGTGGTCGTATTGCTGAAGAAATCTTTATCAACCAAATGTCGACAGGTGCTTCAAACGACTTTGAACGCGCAACTAAAATGGCACGTGCGATGGTGACTAAGTACGGTATGTCTGACAAACTTGGTGTAATGGTGTATGAAGATGATTCTCAGCAATCATTCATGGGCAGCATTGGTAGTCGTACGATTTCTGAAGCAACGCAGCAGCAAGTAGATGCTGAAGTTCGCCGTATCATCGATGAGCAATACCATGTCGCACGCAATATCTTGGAAAACAATAAAGATATTGCTCATGCGATGGTGAAAGCTTTGATGGAATGGGAAACGATTGATCGAGAGCAAATTCGTGACATTATGGAAGGTCGTGAGCCACAACCACCAAAAGTGTATGTTGCAGAAAATCCTGTGATTGATGTAACTCCAACAGATGGTCCAAGCACACCGCCACCATTACCATCAGCAACTTAATTTTTAAAAGTTAAAATAAAAAACCGCCTTCGGGTGGTTTTTTATTGCGCGATTTTCCGCCACCGATGAAGAAAAATAAGCACGTAAAAGTGGGAACGCGTTAAGATAACGCAAGTTGAACTGGAGAATATCACATGCAATTGATGGCTTTGCCGAAGAAAATCCTACGTTGTGGTGAGCTATCACTCGATCTATCGGTACCGCATGTGATGGGTATTTTAAATGTGACGCCAGATTCGTTCAGTGATGGTGGTAAACATAATGGCGAAGCACAAGCGCTTGCGCATGCTCAGCAAATGATTGTGGATGGGGCGACAGTCATCGATGTTGGGGGTGAATCTACACGTCCAGGTGCATCTGTAGTTGAGGTTGAAGAAGAGATTCGTCGTGTCGTCCCAGTGGTGGAAGCTTTGGCTGAACTTGATGTAGTCATTTCGATTGATACCTCTCAACCTGAAGTGATTCAAGCTGCAGTCGCAGCAGGCGCACATATCTGGAATGATGTGAGAGCATTAACACGTTCTAATGCTTTAGAGACGGCAGCTGAACTGAATATTCCAGTGATTATCATGCATATGCGTGGTGAACCGACCACCATGAATGGTTTAGATCAATATGATAATGTCACTCTAGATGTGATGACTGAGCTTTCCCAGCGCGTGACGGATGCACTCAAGGCTGGTGTCAAAGCTGAAAATATCATGATTGATCCGGGTTTTGGCTTTGCTAAAAATGCAAAGCAGAACCTTAAGCTTTTAAAAGAATTCCATCAGCTGAATCAACTTGGGTATCCTATCTTGTCCGCATTATCACGGAAACGCTTTATCGGCGAAGCCTTAGGTGGGGCAGATGCAGGGCAGAGGGCTGTGGGTTCTGTAGCGGGACATTTGCTGAGTATTCAACAAGGCGCGTGTATGGTGCGTGCCCATGATGTTAAAGCCATGAGTGATGCGATCAAGGTTTGGCAAGCGATGAATATGGCTTAATGGGGCGGCGGAATGCCGAGCTAATGATTTAATTTGAAAATTTGATCTATATCAGATTGTTAGACTGGCAGCATCTTCAGATGCTGCTTTTTTATTTGGCGATTTGTTTGGTTTATGTTATACAGACTCGTTTTTTAAGTTTCTCATTTTGAGTGCCTGTATGTTTGCAGATTTACTTCTCCCTATGTTTGATGATGAATATTATCCCGATATTCTTGTTGCTGAAGTGAAGCAGCATGTCGAGACTTTTGCTAAAAAAATTGTAAAAGCAAAATCTGAGGGTGATATTTATCAATATGCCAATGCCACAGTGGCTGAAATTAATGAAATGAAGCCGCATTTTGAAGATCTAGATTCATCATTAGATGACTCTGCTGCTGATTTTATTGCTGAAGCGATGATGATGGTGGTACAAGATGCTGGGTTTATGGATATTGAAATGGAAGAATTGGTGGTGAACAGAGAGTGGTGAGCCACTCTCTCATTTCAAGTTCTGTTGGTTTTGCTTTAGAAGCTGAGATTGCTGTTATAACTCATCTAAAAGATCGGTGAGATGACAATTTTGGTTCAAATGTTCATCTCCAATCGCATCGACTGTCATCACGTATTCGCCTTCGACCATTTCAGCATTTGCACTGAGATTCAGCCAAAATTTTGGATGCTTTTTCATGACCTTACGAATATGTTGCTCATCTTTAGTGTGATTAAAGCTTAATTTAAAATGAGCATCTACTGATTTACACGCATGTAAATAGAGTTGACGGTCTTTTTCAATAATTGTGCCTGCAAACAAGTCATAAAAGGTATCGCTATCTGTTTGCTGTGAGGTGGGGTTTGCATGGCTGACGTTTGCAAAAACTAGGCTCAGGATGATAATGAAGGTATTCTTTTTCATATTGTGATTGTTATGTGCTTCGATGCATAAATTATAGACATAAAAAAACCAGCATATCGCTGGATTTTTTTATTGCACCATCTTAATTAGCTTAAGAATGGTGCCCGAGGCCAGACTCGAACTGGCACGCTTTGTGGGCGGGGGATTTTAAATCCCCTGTGTCTACCGATTTCACCACTCGGGCATGAGCGCAATAATAGAGGACGAAATAAAAGTTGGCAAGTCTATTTGTGATTATTTGCTTTCTTTTCAATCAATTCAGCGGTTTATGTTTAAAAAATAGCAAAATTATCTGTCTGCACTTGTTCAGGCGTCATAAAAATGTCATCGACTTGAGATATGGATGTCATCTTTTTCGCATAAATTTCAAGTCCATATCGTCTTTAGGCAATCCACATGACAAAAAAAATGAACCGCCGAGAACTTATTCAAAAAACTTTGGCAGGATTTGGTGCTTTATCTTTACCTATTTCACTGACCGCTTGTGGTGATGACGCCGATTCAAACACACAGCCCACTACGCAAGTGCAGTTTTTGCATGGGGTTGCCAGTGGTGATCCTTTACAAACTCAAGTTATCATTTGGACACGCGTAACACCATCGGATAGCAGTGCGCGTTTAGAGGTGCTCTGGGAAGTGGCAAAAGATGCAGACTTTAAACACATTACAGCAACAGGAAAGGTGCTGACTACAGCTGCACAAGATTTTACGGTGAAAGTGGATGTGACGGGACTTGCTGCGGGGCAAGTTTATTTCTACCGTTTTAAATCGGCGTCGACATATTCAACCACAGGGCAAACCAAAACCTTGGCAACGCAAGTACAGTCGGTACAGTTTGCGGTCTGCTCATGCTCAAATTATCCAGCGGGCTATTTCCATGTTTATAAAGAAATGGCCAAACAGGATGTGGATGTTGTCATTCATTTGGGAGATTACATCTATGAGTATGGTATGGGAGGCTATGCAACAGAAGAAGCAGTAGAGATGGGGCGTGCACTGGCGGATGATAATAGCTTAGAAATTATTCGCTTAGATGACTATCGCAAACGTTATGCTTTATACCGACTAGATGCAGATTTGCAGGCCGCGCATCAACGTCATCCTTTTATTGTGATTTGGGATGACCATGAACTCGCAAATGATACATGGGAAAAGGGTGCTGAAAATCATCAGTCAGATACTGAAGGCGATTTCCTTGAACGTAAACTTGCGGCACTGGCGGCCTATTTTGAGTGGATGCCAATCCGTCCGCTTTCTGAAAAAGATCATTTGAATATTTATCGCCAGTTTAACTTTGGTAATTTAGTGCAGTTGAATATGTTGGATACGCGTATTCTAGCGCGGAGTAAACAGTTAGATTATGCAGATTATTTAACCGCATCGGGTTTGGATGTTGTGCGCTTTACTACAGATATGCAAGACCCAAATCGAACGTTACTGGGGTTGAATCAACGCGCATGGTTAACACAGCAACTTGCGAGCTCTAAAGCCACATGGCAAGTTTTGGGTCAGCAGGTGTTGATGAGCAAAATGCTTGTTCCAGCCGAGATGTTACAAGTGCTCAGTGCAATCAGTAGCGGCGCGGTGACTCCAGAGGTTTTGGCGCAGGTTAATCAACTCATTAAAGAATTAGTAGAAATAAAACTTCGTTACTTAAATCATGATCCATCTTTAACAGTAGAGCAGTTGTCTCGTATTAAAACTGTGGTTCCTTACAATTTAGATGCATGGGATGGTTATGCGGTTGAAAGGGAGACGCTGTACGGCACACTGCAGTATTTAAATAAAAAAGTCGTGGTCTTGGCTGGTGATACACATAATGCTTGGGCTTCGGACTTACACGATTTAACAGGGCAATTTGTGGGTGTGGAGTTAGCGACAAGTTCAGTTTCCTCGCCAGGTATGGAAAAGTATTTGTCTATTCCAATGCAACAACTCCAAGAGTTTGAGTTTGCTTTTACAACCTTGATTGATGAGCTGAGTTATTGCAATTTAAATCAGCGCGGTTATTTGAAAGTCCGTTTTACCGCAGAGCAGGTGCAAGCGGATTGGATTTTTGTGGATAGCATTAAGCACAAAGAATACATCGTTGACGAAACTCGCTCGCATCAAGTGATATTAGACTCGACATTATTGCCAGTCAGTGCATTAAAACAAACGGCATAAAATGACCTTAGAAAAACCGAGCATCATTGCTCGGTTTTTTATAGTTTTTCATCGATATAACTGTCGAGATCGATGTGCTTAATCTGCTTACAGTAAGCATGCTCATACTTCAGCAGTTGCACATATAAATCTGCTTCATGCCCCAGCTGGGTTTTCCGTGCCTGATAATCTTCAGATTGATGGGAGCTAAAGCGCAACTGGAATCGAGATTTGACCGTTTGCTTATAGGCCCAAAAACAGACACGTCTGAGTTGTTGTAACTGATGATGTTCAACCGACTGGCTGTGGTCTCGAAATAAATTTTCTTTATAGAAGCGCACAAAACCAAAGTTCACACCAAAATAAAACAAGACCCACATCAGCAAACTGCTTTCAAGGAACATCAGATTTAGTCCACTTAAAAGAATCACTGCAGCGAGTTTGATGGGCGCATGGCGTTGCAGTTGATACAAGGAGTTTGATGAATGTTTAATTTGCTTAATGACAAAGGGTAAGACCCACATCAGCACCAATAAAATACTAATAATGGCATAACTGTGACTTTGCAGCGGATCAAGATTCTCCAAGTGAGTTAAGTAAAAATCTTTTAGAATTAAGCTGATTGGAATAAAAATCATCACCGCCAAAACCCACGGAATAATTTCACGTTGGTCATCTAAAATACCGCGTGTTTTGATTTGACTATAAAGCAAGTAATTACGTTTAAATGCGGCAGGGTAGCGGGACTCTAATTGTTGCAGTAACAGTTGAACTTGTTTGGATTGCATCGTCAAAAAAGAGCGTATGAGAAAAATAGCCTTTACTATAGTAGATTTGGAAGGGGATGGCTCAAAAAAATACGTGAAACAGGATATTCACAGAGAAAAGCACAACAATTTCGCTTTTTCACTCTGAATTATGCGAAAATGTCGGATTCAATTTTTTTGTCTAAGGGCAGTTCATGACTGATCATTCTCCTGAATCTTTAAGTGATATCGAAATTTTAGACATCTTGCAGTCTATGAAAGACGATGAGCTTGATACAGAGGCAAAAGAAGAGATTCGTAAAGGCGGTAAAGCGGGTCGTCAAGAAGCACATAAACTTGCGATTGTGGCTTTGAACCAATCTTTTGAAAGTAAGTTTGTTGAAGCTGTAGCTTTGGCATTGGGCCTGAATGAAGGTCAAGCCAAAAAAATTCGCTATAAGAAAGACCGCATCCGTATTTTAAAAGTACGTGGGATTGACTACATGGCGATTGATGGTGCGGAAACAGCACAAGTTTTGTCGCAAGTAGCACAAGCCATTGTACGTGAAGATGCGACTGTGACCCATGATTTGCACAACATCTTCCCATTTTGGAAAGAAGGCTGGCCAATGGTTCAGTTTGACAGCGCATATAAAATTTTATCTGAAGATATTACCATTCACTATCAAGCGACTTTAGATAAATTGCTTGAATTGTATGGTCGTTAAGATCGTAGTATCAAAGGCACCTTCGGGTGCTTTTTTATGGCTTCTATTTAACTATGAAAAATCCAAGCCAGTAATAAGCTGATGGGCCAAACAAACAGTCGCCACCATGTAATCAGTGGATCCCAAAAATACTGTCCAAAAGACAGAGTATCATTAAAGCTGCGTTGCCCACGTTCATAAGCATAAGGTGTAATTCGCCATGCTAAAATCAGCAAAACAATCGCACTTACGATCAGCAGTGTGTGGCTGTATTGGGCGAAATAATAGTAAATCAGATACAGCGCAGAATAAAAGAAAGTACATGCCAAAATAGCAGGCAATGAAAAAGACATAAGCTTGACTCTATTGTATTGTTATATCAAGGCATTATAAATGAAAATACCCGATGTGATACATCGGGTATTTATCGATTATTGAGCTTAAGTTTCGTTATAACTCAGTGTAGGTATTTAATTAGCCCAGCGTTGAGTAAAGTGGGAAAATACCAAAGACCATTGCTGTAACCAGCATCACTAAACAGGTAATCACCGCCCACTTGATGGTAAATTCTTGGTGTTCACCGAAGTTAATTCCTGCCAACCCACAGAGTAAGTAAGTCGATGGAACCAGTGGAGACAGTAAGTGTACAGGTTGACCGACAATCGATGCACGAGCCATTTCCACAGGAGTGATACCATAGTGTCCAGCGGCTTCAGAGAGTACAGGCAGTACACCAAAGTAGAAGGCATCATTCGACATGAAGAAGGTCAGTGGCATACTAATCACAGCCGTGATAGGTGCTAAATACGGCCCCATACTTTCTGGAATAATGGCAACCAGTTCTTGAGACATGGCTTCAACCATACCTGTACCCGATAAAATACCGGTAAAAATACCTGCCGCGAAGATAATCCCGACTACAGCTAGGGCACTGGCAGAGTGGTTACCAACCAAACGCTTTTGCATGTCTAAATCAGGATAGTTCACCACCAAGGCAATACACAGGGCAACCATGAACAGAATAGCCGCAGGTAAAACACCCATCACTAAGCAGACCATCAAGACCAAAGTCAGTAGTGCGTTAAACCATCTTAAGTGGGCACGGTTAGCTTCTGGTTCTTGCGAAATCTGAATACTGTCACCATGGCTAATATCTAATTCCACAATACCAATGCGTTTACGCTCCATACGGCCATACATAAAGCCGAGGAAGTATAACCACCCAATTGCAACGAGCATTGGTAAAATCATCGGAACAAAGACATCGTTTGGATCGACATGCAATGCGGTTGCAGCACGTGCCGTTGGTCCACCCCATGGGGTTAGGTTCATGATGCCGCTCGCGAGCATCATTAGGCAGGCCATAATTAAAGGGCTCATACCAATACGCTTATACAGTGGTAGCATTGCGGCAACACAGATCATGTAAGTGGTTGAACCGTCACCATCCAAGGAAACAATTAAAGTCAGCGTAATGGTGCCAAGGGTCACTTTTAAAGGATCACCTTTAACCTGCTTTAAAATCCACTTCACTGAAGGGTCGAATAGACCCGTGTCGATCATAATTGCAAAATAAAGGATTGCGAAAAGGAGCATTACGCCCGTAGGAGCGAGCTTTTTAATGCCTTCCATCATCATATTGCCAAGTTCAGCAATATCAAATCCAGCAAGGTTGTCAACAAAGAGACTTAAAACATAAGTAAGTAATGCAAAAATGATAGGGATTAAAGTTAAAGCAACAAGAGCGCTCAGTCGTTTGGACATGATTAAGTACATGAAGCACATAATCATGCCTAAACCTAAAATGGTCAGCATGGATCAATCCTTTGAACGTGTTAAGTCTGTTTATTCATCAAGTGACAGCGATAGTATGCAATTCAGCATGATTTTTAAATGCTCTTAAACATATGTGATTTTTCGTTCTATTTTTCTAATAAATAATATATATCTATAAAGTATGGTTAAGATACTTATTTTGTATAACTCCATATACTTACAACTGAAGCCATAAAAAAACCTTGCAGTTGCAAGGTTTTGATTCAAGGCGATGTTTCTATTCATCGACTGTTTTGGTTTCAGGCTGTAGTGTTTCTTCAAGTAGGCGCGTCACTAAAAGTTGGTCAATCTTAAAATGGTCGACATCGACCACTTCAAATTTAAAGCCTGCGTATTCTACGGTATCGGCAGGGCGTGGAATTTTGCGCAGACGGTACATCATAAAACCAGCCAAAGTTTCATAATTTTCTTCATCCGGCATTTCATCAATGGCCAGTGCATGCTTCATATCTTCAATCGGTGTGCTGCCATCAATCAGCCATGAATTATTATCACGTTTAATGATCTGTTGTTCGGCTTCAATTGGAGTAACCCAATCGCCCATCACCGTAATCATAATGTCTGACAGGGTGATGACGCCCACGACCAAAGCATATTCGTTAATCACAACGGCAAACTTTTCTTTGGTGGAGCGGAAACGGTCTAATAACTCAGACAAGGTTAATGTGTCTGGAATAGTTAAAACATTACGAATAGTGCTTTCATTGAGTTGCAGTAAAGATTGATTATTCAGAATACGGACCAGAATGTCTTTGGCATCGACATAGCCAATTACATCGTCAATATTTTCACTACAGACTAAAAACTTAGAATAAGGATATTCAGCCAATTTTTGACGAATACTGGCTTCGGATTCATTTAAAGTAAAATACACCACATTTTCACGCGTGGTCATACTTGAAGGAACGTTCCGCTCTTCAAGCTCAAATACGTTTTCAATGAAATGATGTTCTTGCTTTTGTAGCACCCCAGCTTGCGCACCCGCATCCATCACTGCAGAAATGTCATCAAAGGTAATGTTGTCATCACGTGTGGTATTCACTTTAAACAGGCGGAATAACAAGTTGGCAAGGGCATTAATAATCCAAGCCAAAGGTTTGCAGACCTTAATAAATACCTGAATGGGGTTAATCACCGCAATAGAGATTTTCTCTGGGGCAATCATGGCCAAACGTTTTGGCATGAGGTCAGCAAACAAAATAAATAGCGAGGTGACTAAAGTGAAAGATAGAGCAAAGCTAATAGTTTCAGACCAGGGGCCAGTATAAAAACGAGAAACAAAGCTCATGAAGTAAGGACGAAAAGCCCCTTCACCTAAAATACCGCCCAAGATCGCCACTGCGTTTAAGCCAATTTGTGAAGCGGCAAAGAAGTCAGCAGAATTTTCTTGTAAATTCAAAACTTTCTGTGCGCGATCATCGCCCGACTCAGCCAAGATTTTCAGCTTGACCTTACGTGCTCCAGCCAGTGCAATTTCTGTCAGAGACAAGAAACCCGCCCCAGCAATCAGGACTAGAATGATAACTATGTTTTGAAAAAGGCTCACGGAATCCACCTGTGATTCATCGTTATTATGAATATTTTTAACACAAAAAAATAAAGACAGTAATCACTTACTGTCTTCTATCATACCTGAGTTATTGGTATGAAAATGAATTATTTAGAGCTTGAATGCTTAATAATGTGAGAATTGCGAGTTATTGCCTAAAAACTCACGATTTTCTTCCTCAATCATTTGACGTGCCACATACAAAATCAGCTGTCTAAGCCAGCGATGTGCAGGATGGTGATGCAACAGTGGACACCATGCCATTTTCAACTCAAATTCTGGAATATAAAAAGGTGGATCTTTAATCAGGAGATTTTGACTTTTGGCTTGTAGGCGTGCAATACGGGTAGGTAAAGTCGCGACTAAGTCTACATTTGAAGCCAATAGTGCAGGCATTTGATAATGTCGAGTGAAGACCGAAATTTTACGTTTCTGTCCAATACGCTCTAAAGCTTGATCAATCCAACCGAGGCCTGCTTGTTTTTCAGGGTTAACACCGAAACCAACGCCCATACCTGTTTTAGAAACCCAAATATGCTGTGCATCAAGGTAACTTTTTAGGTTTAAGTTGCTGGCAGCGGGGTGTTTACCGTTGAGCAAACATGAAAAACTGTCACGCCAGACCAAAACTTGGTGGAAGCTTTGTGGAATTTCGTTAAATCGGTTAATCGCTAGATCAACTTTACCTTGTTCCATATCACGATATGACACATCACTTGGAGTTAAGAAGTCTAAAACCACATTGGGAGCTTCAGAACGTAATGCTTTAACGAGGCGGGGAACTAAGGTTGCTTCGGCATAATCCGAAGTCATAATACGGAAAACACGATTTGAGGTATAAGGACGGAACTCGGTACGAGGTTCCAAAATCATGGAGAGATCAGAAAGAGCGTCACGTATGCGGGGTTGTAATTCTAAAGCCCGTTCGGTCGGTGTCATACCTTCAGAAGAACGAATTAGCAGGGGATCATTAAATAAGTTACGAAGACGACGTAGAATATTACTCATTGCTGGTTGGGTGACACCCAATTGTTCAGCTGCTCGGGTTACATTTTTTTCGCGTAAAAGTACGTCCAAGTAAATTAAGAGGTTTAGATCAACCCGCTCCAGATTCATAAAATAAATACCGAGAATAAAATCATGAAATTATTTGCATTATGCCATAAGCCATCGGGCTTGTGTAATAAACTGACGAAAAAAAAAGCATCGGGTTGTATAAAGAATACCCCCTTCATTTTCTCAGAAAATGGGTTTTTATGCTTAAAAACGGAGAGCATATTAGTCCTAAGCAATGTCTCAATATGCGTAAATTGAGGCTCAGATTATCGCCTAGAAAATGGCTTGAGATGGCTTATTGTTGGTTGAATAAAAGCGTGATAAATACTCTTTTTGCTGAATATTGAACTTTTGTCATTTGGGTCAAATTAAGTATTGATTTTCGGTTTGAACTCTTTTTTTCAACGGCCGAGACTTAAGTCTAATGAAGAAATATTCGACAAAGTATGTATTTTTTACGGTTTTCTTATTTTATTTAAATTTAATAATAACAAATACTTGGCTTTGATTTTTCGAAATATAATTAGACTTTTATCTATATATTTTTTAAATAAATACTGAAAATTAATGCAGAATATTGGATTAATTTTTTCTGTCAATCTAATCTGTATTCATCGCAACGAAGCGCTCTAAATCTAAGCAAAAGCTTGAGGGTCTGATTTTAGCTTTTCGTTGAAGAAAATCCTAATATTATTACAGGAAATATCATGACTACATATCAAACAGCGATTGATGCAATCCGCGAATTAAAAGCAAAATTCGGTAGCACTTGGGCAGACATCAGTCCTGAAGATGCTGCGCGTATGCAAATCCAAAACCGTTTCAAAACTGGTTTAGATATCGCTAAATACACAGCTGCAATTATGCGTCGTGATATGGCTGCTTATGATGCTGACTCTAGCAAATACACTCAGTCTTTGGGTTGCTGGCACGGTTTCATCGCACAACAAAAAATGATTGCGAACAAAAAATACTTCGGTACGACTGAACGTCGTTACATCTACCTTTCTGGTTGGATGGTTGCTGCGCTTCGTTCAGAATTCGGTCCACTTCCTGACCAATCTATGCATGAAAAAACTTCAGTACCTGCGTTGATCGAAGAAATCTACACGTTCTTACGCCAAGCTGATGCTAAAGAATTAAACGACTTATTCCGTGCGCTTAAAAAAGCAAACGAAGCAGGCGATACAGCTAAAGCTGCTGAAATCACCGCGCAAATCGACGGTTTCCAAACTCATGTTGTACCAATTATTGCGGATATCGATGCTGGTTTCGGTAACGAAGAAGCGACTTACTTACTTGCTAAGAAAATGATCGAAGCGGGTGCTTGTGCACTACAAATCGAAAACCAAGTATCTGACGCGAAACAATGTGGTCACCAAGCTGGTAAAGTAACTGTTCCTCACGAAGACTTCATCTCTAAAATCCATGCATTACGTTATGCATTCTTAGAAATGGGTCTTGATGACGGTATCATCGTTGCGCGTACTGACTCTGAAGGCGCTGACTTGACTCAGAAAATCCCAGTGGTTAAAGAGCCAGGCGACATCGCTTCTCAATACATCGGTTTCCTAGACACTGTTGAAATTGACATTGCTGATGCTCAAGAAGACGAAATCCTAATCAAGCGTGATGGTAAACTTCACCGTCCAAAACGTTTGGCTTCTGGTTTATACCAATTCCGTCCAGACACACAAATTGACCGTGTTGTTCTTGACTGTGTATCTAGCCTTCAAAATGGTGCTGACCTTCTTTGGATCGAAACTGCGACTCCAAACGTTGACGAAATCGCGCACATGGTTAACCGTGTTAAAGAAACAGTTCCAAATGCGAAACTTGTTTACAACAACTCTCCATCATTCAACTGGACGTTGAACTTCCGTCAACAAGCTTACGACCGTTGGGTTGCTGAAGGTAAAGACGTTTCTGCTTACGACCGTGCTAAATTAATGAGCGCTGAGTACGATGCAACTGAATTAGCTGCTGATGCTGATGAGAAAGTACGTACGTTCCAAGCAGATGCTTCTCGTGAAGCGGGTGTGTTCCATCACTTGATCACACTTCCGACTTACCACACTGCTGCGCTTTCTACTCATGAGCTTGCACAAGGTTACTTCGGTTCTGAAGGTATGTTGGCTTATGTTGCTGGCGTACAACGTAAAGAAATCCGTGGTGGTATCGCTTGTGTTAAACACCAAGCAATGGCGGGTTCTGACATCGGTGATGATCACAAAGAAATCTTCTCTGGTGACAACGCTCTTAAAGCGCACGATGATGCTAAAAACACAATGAACCAATTCGCTGCTCACTAAGCACTGAACTGATTCAAAAGAAAACCCTGCGAAAGCAGGGTTTTTTTATGACTTAATTTTAAGCTTGTTGAACAGCTTGCGCGTGAAATATTGAACAAAAATGTTAAGGCATCAGAATCAGTAGCCAAACAATAAAAATAATACTTAAAGAAACAAACTGTGCAGCACTACCCATGTCTTTGGCATTTTTTGAAAGCTCATGCCGCTCCAGTGAAATACGATCCACAATCGCCTCAATCGCTGAGTTGAATAACTCAACAATAATTGCAAGTAAACAGACGGCTACCATGAGGGCTTGTTCTAAGCGACTGACATCACAGAAAAAACTTGTTGGAATCAGAATCAGGTTAATCAACAGGACTTGGCGAAAAGCAGCTTCGTGCGCAAATGCGGCCTTAAAACCTGAAATAGAATAATGTGTTGCATTAAAAATACGTCTAAAACCTGACTTGCCTTTGAGTGGGGAATATTGGTTCATACCATCAACCATTTTAAAATTTCAGCCACAATACATGATCTATATTAAAAGTCACTTAATTATAGTATTCAAAAAGTGCTTAATCTATGTATACCTAAAATAAGAGAAAAGAGATTAAAAAGCCTGCTTTTTAATCTCTATAGTTAAAGGGTGGATATGGGTTGGAAGTAAACGAGATGCTCAGTTGTCTGGTTTGCTTCGTAGATGATCTATTCTATTTTTTCAAAAAAGCATCGGCGGCTTGACGACCTAAAGCGGGATCATCGGTAAAGACACCATCCACTCCCGCTTTAAATAAAATCTCAAACTCTGCCAGTGCGCCTTTTTCGCACTTTTCAGCGGCAATGGCGCTACAGTCTAAATAGTCTGGCAAGAAATTGTTTTCTGGGCGTAGGGTATAAGGATGTACTTTTAAGCCCACTGCGTGTGCATCGTTCACAAAACTGGTCGGGGTCGCTGGCTGAGTATTCGGCACGATATAGGTTTTACTTGGCCCAACACCATGCGCATAACTTGCGACATCTTTTAGCCCTTGAGGTGTTGCCATATCACTATAGCGGAGTGTTGATTTGGCAAGCACAGCATCGGCAGGTTGTTCGGACTTGCCGCCATAGAGTTGAATAATTTTGGCATGTCGAATCGATTTTAATTGATTCAACTGCTGACGCATCTGTTTTAAGTTGCTGACTTCAAACGACTGGATATAAACCGGCGCAATATCGCGACTGTAGGTGTGTTTGGCCAACGTGGTTAATAGAAGTTGCTCCATGGCTAAATTAAGACCTTGGAAATAGCTGGGATGTTTGGTTTCGATATACAGGCCCACAATTTTTCCTGTCTTTTTATAGTGCGCATCTACGAGTTCAATAATTTCATCTAAAGTGGGCAGATCAAATTGATCATTATATCGGACATTTGCTGGACGAATCTCTGGAATGCGTTCTCGTGCCTTCAGTTGCTTCAGCTCGTTTAAAGTAAAGTCTTCAGTAAACCAACCTGTGTAAGTCACGCCATCAACGACTTTACTGGTCTTCCGTTCTGCAAACTGCAGTAAGCTGCTGACATTGGTGGTTCCTCCGATTTCATTTTCATGGCGAGCGACTAAATAACCGTCTAGAGTTGGCACCAAATCAGGCTCAATAAAATCTGCACCATCATCAATCGCTTTTTGATAAGCGGCTAAGGTGTGTTCAGGGCGTAGCGCACTGGCGCCGCGATGTCCAATAATGAGGAGTTTAGGCTCAATGTATTCGGCGTTGTTTGGCGGTGGTTGCGACGTTGCATTGTCTTTCTCATCATGATGACAGCCCAATAAGCCTAAAAAAATAAAACTCAATAATGTTCTTTTTAACATGTGTTCCTCAACATTTTATTGTGGTGTTGCGGACTCAGTGTTCAATTTTAATATCTCAGATCAATGACAAATTGCGAAAAATTACAGGATGTCATCAATTGGTCAAAAAGCTTTCTTCATAGTTTCTTCATATTTAGCTCTAATGTTCTATTTCATGTTGTTAAGTCTTGTTTTTTAATGATTCGTCATAGAAGATCAAGCATGAAGTGATGCCCAGTTTCTAGATCTAGCCTCAGACCCAAGAGTACCGCAGACCCATGCTGTCTAAATTTTTTATTCATCGTCCAATTTTTGCTGGTGTGCTGGCGATTATCGTGATGGCATTTGGTTTATTTGCCACCTTTCAGTTGCCTGTAGAGCGCTACCCCGATATTGCACCTCCGCGAATTACGGTGAGTGCAACATATACAGGTGCGTCGGCAGAGACGGTGGAGGAGAGCGTTACTCAGGTTTTAGAGCAGCAAATTAAAGGGATTGATCATTTACTGTATTTTAGTTCGAGCAGTGACTCGAATGGCCGTAGTCGAATCAGCATTAGTTTTGAAAATGGAACAGACCCAGATACCGCTCAGGTTCAAGTTCAAAATGCCATCAATGGGGTGATTAACCGTTTACCAGAAGATGTACAGCGTCAAGGGGTCAATGTCTATAAGTCGCTTGGCGATACGCATATGGTAATTGGCCTATATGACCAAACAGGCAAAAGCAGCAATATTGCACTCTCTGATTATATGATGACGCATTTGGAGCAAGATTTAGCCCGTATTGATGGGGTGGGTGAGGTTGATGTCTTTGGCGCGCAGTATGCCATGCGCTTATGGCTGAATCCGCACAAATTGCGTCAATATGGACTGATGCCGAGTGATATTCGTGCGGCGGTTGAAGCGCAAAACACGCAAGTGGCCGCAGGGGCAATTGGCGAGTTACCCAGCCTGTCAGATCAATATTTAAATGCCAAAGTTACTTCGGGTACACGTCTAAAAACCGTTGAAGAATTTGAAAACATCATTGTTAAATCGACCCGCGATGGCAGTTTTATTTATTTAAAAGACGTCGCACGGGTGGAACTAGGCGCGGAAAATTACCAGTCATTTAATACCATTAATGGTTTTCCTTCAGCGGGGATGGGCATTTCACTGTCTTCAGGTGCCAATGCCTTAGCGACGTCTGCATTGATTAAGCAAGAGGTTGCCCGTTTATCTTCTAAACTGCCTGAAGGCTATCAAATTGTTTATCCACGTGATAACACGCCTTTTGTGCAAGAGTCGATTAAGGAAGTGGTCAAAACACTGTTTGAAGCAGTGCTTTTGGTGATTGTGGTCATGTTTGTCTTTTTGCAAAATTGGCGTGCAACGTTGATTCCTACTATCACAGTACCTGTTGTAATTTTAGGCACGCTCGCCATTCTGTATGTGCTCGGCATGAGTATCAACACCTTAACCTTATTTGCATTGGTCTTAGCCATCGGGCTTCTGGTGGATGATGCGATTGTGGTGGTGGAAAATGTTGAGCGGCTGATGCATGAACAGCAGATGAGTGCTCAACAAGCCTCAATTGCATCGATGCAGGAAATCAGTGGGGCATTGATTGGGATTACTTTGGTGTTAACCGCAGTGTTTATTCCTATGGCCTTTTTCGGCGGCTCGACAGGAGTGATCTACCGTCAGTTTTCAATGACCTTAGTTGCTGCTATGGCGCTATCGCTGCTGGTTGCACTGATTCTGACACCTGCACTATGTGCCTTAATTTTAAAACCCAATGATAAATCGGCACGATGGGCAACTTGGTTTAATCTGAAGCTAGATCAGTTAAAACAGCGTTATTTAAAGTTGAGTAAGCAGACCATTCAGCACAGTAAAATCATGCTGGTGGTTTTTGTGGCGTTAATTGCCGTCTTTGCGCTGTTTTATCGGGCTTTGCCGACCAGTTTTATTCCCAGTGAAGATCAGGGCATTTTAAGTGTTCAGTTTAAATTGGCCGATGGTGCACCGCTGAGTCAAAGCCGTGTGGTGGGAGAAGAAATTCGCCAATACTTTTTAGATAAAGAACAGGCCAATATCAATTTAGTGATGATCCGCTATGGTCGTAATTTCTCGGGGACGGGACAAAATTTAGGTCAAGGTTTTATTGCGCTGAAACATTGGGATGAACGTAAGGGGAAAGAGAACTCCGCACAAGCGATTCGAGAACGGGCGATTGCTCATTTTAGATCGCATCGAAATGCACAAATTAATGTAAATATGCCGTCTTCAGTCAGTGGCTTAGGGCAAACCGATGGCATGGAGTTTTGGATACGTGATATCAATGGCGAAGGTCGTGCCTATTTAGAAGCACAGTTCAAAACTTTGCAGGAAGCATCGAAGCAGTATTCTAGTTTTAGCAATTTAGATAAACGTTCTAACCCAGATAAAGCGGAACTCAAAGTGGATGTGAACCAAAAGCAAGCTTTGGCCAATGGACTCAGCCAGACCGCCATTAATAGCACTTTATCCAGTGCTTGGGGCGGAAGTTATATCAATGACTTTATTGACCGTGGTCGGATTAAGCGGGTAATTATGCAAGGGGATGCCGAATTTCGTTCAAAACCTGATGATCTTCAAGCGTGGACCGTACGTAATGATCTGAACCAAATGATTCCATTTACAAATTTTGCCCAAGTGTCTTGGAGCGGAGGCCCTGAGGTGGTGAATCGCTTTATGGGCTATACCGCACTAGAAATGGAAGCGGATACAGCACAAAATGTCAGTTCGGGACAAGCCATGCAAGACGTACAAGATATGGTACGAGGGCATGATGGTATTGATCTGGCATGGAGCGGATTATCGTTCGAGGAAAACAAGTCCAATAACCAAGCATTGCTGCTGTATTTGGTCTCCATAGGCTTTATCTTTTTATGCCTTGCTGCACTTTATGAAAGTTGGAGTATTCCAACTGCAGTCATGAGTGCAATTCCACTCGGTATCGGTGGCAATATTTTGTTCAGTTATCTGACGGGTTTTCCGAATGATATTTACTTCCAAATTGCCTTGCTGACTACAATTGGTCTGTCCTGTAAAAATGCGATTTTAATTGTGGAGTTTGCTTCACTGGCGCAGCAAAAAGGCCAAACCGCAATTGAAGCTGCCTTGGAAGGCGCAAGCTTACGTCTACGCCCGATTTTAATGACGTCTTTGGCTTTTGGCGCGGGTGTCACACCTCTGGTCTTTGCCTTTGGTGCAGGGGCAGCAAGTCGTCAGGAAATTGGGGTGAGTGTACTCGGTGGCGTGATTTTTGGCACGGTGTTGGTATTGCTATTTATTCCTTTAATGTATGTCTTGGTTCGCCGTGTGTTTCATGGACGAACACCTCAGGACGAGGTTTAAGATCGAATCCGAAACATTCTTGTGCAGTATGAATAAGCAAAGCGAACCTTTAACCCAATCAGGCTGAAAGGCCTGACATTTAAAGATCCTTTGCTATACTCGCATAGATAAAGAAAAACAATATTTGAGTGGTGTATGCCAAATCCGTCATTTTCACAGCAAGATTTCCAAGAGCAATTAAATCAGCCCGATAACCATGCTTTTATCCAAAGTCTGAAACAGTACAGCACTGCGGATTTGGCTGATATTTTAATGGGCCTGCCTATAAATGACCAAATTCGGTTATTGGAACAATTACCCCAAGCCAGTTATGTCTTTGAGTTTTTAGCATTAACCGAGCAGCAGCAGCTAGCAGCACAATTGCCTCAGGCTTTGTTGCTGAAGCTACTGGCTCATATGCATTCGGATGACCGCACCGATTTATTTCAAAGCTTGGCGCAGGACGTTCAAGGTCATATTTTTCCGCAGTTAGATACGCATGTTCAAGCTCAGCTGAATGATTTAATGCACTATCCAGCTGAGTCTGCGGGTGCAATTATGAGCACCGAGGTCATTACGGTACATGCCGAAATGACCATGCAACAGGCGATTCAACATATACGACAGCATGCAGCGGAAAGTGAAACTTTATATCTCATCTATGTGACCGATGCCTCGCGTTATTTACACGGTGTGATTTCGCTGCGGCAAATTATTCAGTCTCCGCCTGAGCAATTGATTGGACAGGTTATGACCAGCCATGTCATTACGGGTTTAGTCAGTGAGGATCAGGAAAGTATTGCACAGAAACTGGCTCATTATGATTTTATGGCTTTGCCCATTGTCGATGAGCAGCAGCGTCTATTGGGGATTGTGACTTATGACGATGCAATGGATGTGGTACAACAAGAAACCACAGAAGATATTCTAAAAAGTAGTGCGGTTGCGGCCAGTCCGCAGATGAGTATTAAAACGGCTCCAATCCTCTTACTGTATCAGAAGCGGGTGTTTTGGTTGGTGTTTCTGGTTTTTGGCAGTTTACTCTCAGGGCTGGGGATTGCGCACTTTGAAGACTTGATTGCGGCACATATTGTTTTGGTATTTTTCCTACCTTTACTGGTGGGAAGTGGAGGAAATGCGGGGTCTCAATCCGCAACCTTAATGGTACGTGCACTGGCAACTGGTGATGTACATTTTAAAGACTGGTTTTATTTGCTAGGACGTGAAAGTTTGGTTGCGCTGTGCTTGGGTGGAACCATGGCAACGGCAGTCTCTATCTTGGGCTATTTCCGTGGGGACATTTTGGTCGCTGTAGTATTGGCACTGAGTATGATGGGCATTGTGTTGATGGGTTGTCTGATTGGTATGAGTCTGCCGTTTATATTAAACCGAATGAAACTCGACCCCGCCAGTGCATCTGCACCTTTAGTCACCTCAATTTGTGATGCGTCAGGCGTGGTGGTATATCTACTGATTGCGTCACAAATCCTGACCTTGTCTTAAGCTAATAAGTAATTGTTTCAGCACAAAGTTAGCACAGAAAAAAGTCATGAAAACCAGCATAATTCAGTGGTTTTATGATGTTAAAGTGGTTGAAATGATGGAGGTCAGTAACAACATGCCTGAACCCTTAGAACAAAAAAAAATGAGCCAGCAAGATGTCATTCGGTTAGAGCGTGATTTGGCCAAATATGCCAATATGATGGATTCTGTGGTACGTATCCCATTCACCAAGCAGGGAGTCGGTGCCGATGCCGCATTGAGTACTGTTCCGATTGCTGGGGATATCGCAGGTTTTGCCCTAACGTGTTATGCCATTTATAAAGCCAAGCAAATTGGCGTGCCGCAAGAGAAATTGAGCCCTGTATTGAAGCTGGCTATGATTGACGCTGTGGTCGGTTTTATCCCAGTGTTAGGGACATTGTTTGATATTTTTATACGTCCGAGTCGTAAAGCACTGGATGTGGTTCATGACCATATTCGGGAAGAATACCAAATCCATTCAGAGCATCATGTGACGCATCCTTTTCTTCATGAAAAATTGGAAAAGAAACAGCAGCAATCCGCATTTTGGCGAAATCCAGTAGTGGCATGGCTTTGGCTACACATCCCCGATTTGTTTGGCCTGATCTTTTTGGTGTGTTTTATGGGCTTATTGTGGTGGGGTGGCAGTGTGATGTGGCATTGGTTACAGGGACTAAACTTAGGATAGCCACTCATGAAATTTGAAGGTCAGATTACGGCAAATTTGCCAGCGATTGAGTTGGCGTGCACTGCTTCATTTTATCATAGCTTGGGCTTTGATCTGGTGTATCAGTCCCCCGAGTGGATGATTATGCGTTTGGGCGAAATGACACTGGAATTTTTCCATCATCCGCATTTAGACCCTAACAGTTCATGGCATAGTGCCTGTATTCGCGTAGCGGAAATTCAACCCTATTATGAATACTGGTCTAAAGTGAATTGGTCGTTGTGGGAAAGCGCTCGTATGACCGATATTCAGGATTTTGATGAGATCCGCCAGTTTTGCATCATTGACCCAAATGGCAGTTTATTACGCTGTATCGAAGTGACGATTGAATAAAAATGTTCTGTTATGCAGAATCACAAAAAAGCCTCCAAGTGGAGGCTTTTTAAAATCTTGTGAACGAATTGTTTATGGACAATCGAGCTGTTGTAAAGCAGCAACACGTTGTTCAATCGTCGGGTGAGTTTGGAACAAAGCGGCTAAACTGAAGCCTTGTTCTTGACCTGCCGCGATCGCAAACGCTTTCATTTCTTTAGGCATCGCATCTGGAAGCTGTGACTCCGCTTGTAAGCGTAACAAGGCTGAAATCATTGCTTGTTTGCCTGCAAGACGTGCGCCTGCTTCATCTGCACGATATTCGCGGTAGCGGGAGAACCACATCACGATTGCAGAAGCTAAAATACCAAAGACAATATCCAGCACGATGGTAATGGCAAAATAAGCTAAACCTGGAGCTTCTCCGTCTTCACGGCCAAAGACATTACGGTCAATGAAATCACCTGCGACACGTGCAAAGAACATCACAAAGGCGTTCACGACACCTTGAACGAGCGCCAAAGTCACCATGTCACCATTGGCCACGTGACCAATTTCGTGAGCCAAGACTGCACGAAGCTCGTCTTTATTCATACGCTCAAGTAAGCCGGTAGAAACGGCAACTAATGCATCGTTCTTGTTCCAACCTGTAGCAAAAGCATTAGATTGGTAAGACGGGAAAATACCGACTTCTGGCATTTTAATACCAGAACGTTGCGCCAATTGAGCGACTTCTTGTAACAACCATGCTTCAGCTTGGTTGCGCGGGGCATTTGGGTCAATTAACTCTGTACCAGTTGTTTTTTTCGCCATCCATTTTGACATGAATAGAGAAATCATTGAGCCAACCATACCAAAGACAAAACAGATAACCAGTAGGTTACCTAGATTTAAGCCACCCGCGCCATGGTAACTACCGACACCGAAGAGTGACAAGATAATGCCAGCTACAACCAGTACCGCGAGGTTGGTTAGCAAGAACAAACCAATCCGCATCATTGAGAAAATCCTCTTATAATAAAAAAATAATCTGATTTATAAATCGAAAATCATTGATCTCAATATGAGGTGAAACTCTTCAAAATTCAAGAAAAAATAATAAAACTGCTATAAAAATTATTCTGAAATTTGAATGCGGGCAGAGGCGGTTGCATTGGCTGTGGCATAGGAACCAGGCGCATCAGTAAAACTGCCATCGGCTGCGAGGATAATTTGGCGTGAAGGTGCGCTACGACTCACACTGAGTTGTGTGCTTTGGGAAGAGTCCGTATCGTAATGTGCAGATTGCGCAATGACTTGAGCATTGGCTGGTGTGTTATTCGAGCCTGCAGAAATGTTAATCCCGCCCGCATATAGATTGCTATAACGGCTACTCACGCGGCGAACATAGTCTTGAGTTTCACGGAAGGGTGGAATACCGCCGTACTTTTGTACATTGCCTTCTCCAGCATTGTAGCCTGCAAGCGCAAGACTGGTGTTGCCGTTAAAGCGTTTCATCAGCCATGCCAAATACTTTGCACCCGCATTAATGTTTTGCTGTGGATCATACGCATTAGAGACATTAAAGCGCCGTGCTGTCGCAGGCATGAGTTGCATAAGCCCCTGAGCCCCAACAGGTGAGCGTGCATTGACATTAAAGCCTGATTCGGTATGCATGACCGCTTTAATTAAACCTTCAGAAACGCCGTGGGTTTGAGCCGCTTGGCGAATAATGTGGTCAAAAGCATTTTTGTTGCGACTATAACTGGGCAACACGGAGGACTCAGACCCCCCCCAGTTACTATAACTGTGGATATTACTGTCTGGATAATAGGTTTTCTTTTCGACTTTTAAGTTGCTATAACGACTTTGTTTATTGGTTAACAAGGTCGTGCCGTTGGAGTCTCTCAATTGGTAGATGGTTTGACCCGCGTGACAATCTAGTGCCATGAACGAAATCGTCATACACCCCAAAACGTAAAAACGACTCAAAAGCAGCTTATTTTTCATTATCTATTATTAATCGTAAAAAAATCGATTTCAGTGACTAGAAATGAGTTTAGCAAAAAAAGAACCGTCTGAAACTATTTTAAGTTCAAAAAATCCATGTCTTTGTAAAAATCAAGTCAAATTGTTGAGCAAGTAATCAAAAAAAATAATTAATTTATTTTTAATGAGGATTGCTTGACTGGATTAAGTCATTGAAATTTAATAGTAAATAAATTGATCAAAAAATGATCAATTTAAATAGAAGCCTTAAAGAGTGGGGGGGACACCCTGTCAAGTCGATTAGAATCCACAAAGTTATCCCCAGCTTTTGTGGAAAAATGTGGAAAAGTCCAAAACATAAGCAGTTCAGCTAAAATATGAACGCAATCGTTCAAAGTTAAACCGATTTCAATACATGAATATGACAGCAATGACAATTCATGAGAATTTACATTCTTTAGGTGCGAGATGGCTGCGAATCGGATAAAATTGCGCGGTATTTTTTTTAAGGTTTAACTCGTCTATGTTCTCGCCAGTTGAGTCCAATCAGGGATTTAATTTTAAACCAGAACTACCCACTAGCTCTGCGTATTATCGTCTGTTGAAAAAGTTACGCCGTCAGGTGGGTCATGCCATTCGCGATTTTAAAATGATCGAAGAAGGCGATAAAGTGATGGTCTGCATTTCCGGTGGTAAGGACAGTTATACCTTGCTCGATATTATGTTGCAGTTTAAACGCATTGCACCGATCAATTTTGATGTGGTGGCTGTGAATTTGGACCAGAAGCAACCCGGTTTCCCTGAGGACGTGTTACCACGTTATTTAGAAGAGAATAATATTCCCTACTATATCTTAGAAAAAGACACCTACAGCATCACCAAACGTTTAACGCCTGAAGGCAAAACCTACTGTGCAGTTTGTTCACGCTTACGCCGTGGCTCTTTATACGGCTTTGCGCAAGAAATTGGCGCGACCAAAGTAGCATTGGGGCATCATCGTGATGATATCTTGGCGACTTTCTTCTTAAATTTATTCCATGGCGGCAGCTTAAAGGCGATGCCTCCTAAATTGTTATCGTCAGATAAAAAGAATATCTTGATTCGCCCACTGGCTTATGTGGAAGAAAAAGACATCATTAAATATGCTGAAATGCGTCAGTTCCCGATTATTCCGTGTAACTTGTGTGGTTCACAGGAAAATCTGCAACGTGCCATGTTAAATGACATGTTGCGGGAGTGGGATAAAGCGCATCCGAAACGTTTACACAGTATTTTTGGTGCTTTACAAAATGTCTCGCCATCGCAGTTGGCGGATCGTGAGTTATTCGATTTTGAAGCGTTAGATAGCGAACGTGAATTCGACTTTAAAGGTGAAAGTTGTTCAACGGAAGATGAATCGGAGAACAAACGCATTAACATGGTTAATCTTGGCTTTGCAGCAGACTAATTTTGTCAGTTAGGCCAATGCAAAACACCAATCAATGATTGGTGTTTTTTTTATGTGGATGATTTTGATAAACTTTGTATAAGAAATATAAAATATGAACGGTACGTACAAAAAACTTTAGGCACATGTAGGATATACATGCTATAACAATCTCCGAGCATATTTAGCTTCACAATGATGCCGTCTGGATAGGCAGCACACAACGAACAAAGAATTGAGGAAACATCATGCCTGCTTTTTTAACTGATGATTGGTTTTCAACTGTAGAAACATTAACTGCTCAAGCGGGGAATTTGAACCTGCCGCCAGCACTTGCGAATCTTGCAATTAACTTAGTTGTTGCTGACAATGCGGGTAATACCGAATTATCTTTAGATGGCGGCGCAATTAAAAAAGGCTTGTCTTCAAACGCGAAAACAACCTTGAACATGGATGCTGAAACACTGCGTAAAGTGTTCCTTGAGTTTGATATGGCTGCAGCAATGCAAGCGTTCATGACAGGTAAAATAAAAGTTCAAGGTGATATGTCACAGTTGATGGCATTGCAAACAGCGAAGCCAAGCCAAGAGCAAAAAGATTTATTTAAGAAAGTGCTTGAGCAAACGGCTTAAGCGTTCTGAAATAAAAAAAAGCTTACCTATAAAGGTAAGCTTTTTTTATGCCACTAGAGAGGATCTTTTAGATATTGACCAGCTGCGGCGTGGTTTTAATGTGCTCAAGATAAGCACGGATACGTGTCACATACTGTAGTGCTTGACGGTAACGGCCATTCTTCGCTTGGTTCTGTTGTAAGTAAGCATACAAATTGAGCCAGTTATTTGGGTCTTGACCTTGTGCCTGAATGCGTTTTTGAATCTGATTCACCGCACCCGGTCCCATATTGTACGCAACCAGTGCATACCAGTTCCGGTCAGGAAAGGGGATATCATCATAGCGACTCAGCATTTGGTCGTAGTACTTGGCACCACCTTGAATGCTTTGCGCAGGATCGGTACGGTTACTTACACCCATGGCTTTGGCTGTGCTATTGGTCAACATCATCAAACCGCGGACACCCGTGGGAGAAATGGAGTTCGGTTTAAGATAAGACTCTTGATAACCAATCGCTGCTAATAAGTGCCAATCTAAATCGTACTTTTGCGCTGTGCTTTTAAAACTGGCCTTATAGATCGGCATACGCTGACGCAAATCGCGTTGAATCGTATTCCAGTTTTCAGGCTTCACGACATTGCGGTTGTAAAATGAGGCCAATTGACCAATTGAACCAGATTGTTTACCACGGCAGACAAATCCACTCGCCGTTTGCGTCAATGGATCATTCGCATGTTTAAATACCCAGTTCAGCTCAGTATTGAGGCCATTTTTACGTAAAACGTTTAAATCACCACAAGTAGCAGAAAAGGTTGCGAGACTTTTTTGCTCAATCGTTTGAACACTTGCCGTCGTCATTGCAAAATTTGCTTTGCCCTGTGCTACCCATTTCAGTGCTGTCGCATTATCGGGGACGGTTTTGAAGTCTAGCTTTACATTTAAGCTGTCTGCATAGTTACGTGCAAGGTCATAACCAAAACCATGCAAATGCTGACCATCTTTAAAAACGGTCGTTGGGTTTTCCACTGAAACGACAGTCAATTTATTATGATTGACGACGTTATCATACTGGTAGGTCTTACTTGCATTAATACTATGAAATGGAATTAACAAAGTACTTAAAGCAAGGGCTTTCAACGGGAGAGAGAAAGTTAATGAATTAAGGCAAAGCCTCGATCCAGAAGTTGAACTACTGTGCATGTTGTCTCCGCTACAAGTAATTTATGCCCTAGAACGCAAAGGCAAAAACATGCCTTAAAACGAGTTCAAGTTGTCTAAATTCAATAAGAGGTTGGGCATTCATGACGTCATTCAAAATGACATGGGATTAAGAAGATTATGTAGAAAAACTACATAGATTAAAAAATAGGCAACTAATTTAAGATGTGCGCATAATATATAGCAATTTTAAAAGTGTCAAATTTTGTGCAATATTTTTTTGAAAAATGTAACATAAAGATTTAATTTAATTCAGGAATTTATTTTATAAACTTCTGTTGTGGAGAAATAAGGGATAAAATAATCCTTTGTTGTAAATCAATAAGCAGATTTAGACGGCATTCATCATGAAATCAAACTTAATTACACGTGCAGGTCACGACAAATTGGTGGCGGAATTAAAGCAGCTTTGGCATGAAGAACGCCCTGAAATTACCAAGAAAGTAAACTGGGCGGCGAGCCTTGGCGACCGTAGTGAAAACGCGGATTATCAGTACAACAAACAGATCTTACGTAAGATTGATCGACGGGTTCGCTATTTGGGAAAACGCCTCGAAGAACTTCGTATTATCGACTTTTCTGAAGAGCAGGCTGGCAAGATTTATTTTGGCGCTTGGGTCGAGATTGAAAATGACGCAGGGGAACAAAAAACCTTACGCATCGTCGGGGTGGATGAAATTTACGATCATCACCCGCAGCACATCTCCATCGACTCACCGATGGCACGGGCTTTACTGTCCAAACAAGTCAATGATGAATTTGAAGTGTTGACGCCAACTGGAAAAAAACACTGGTATGTCAATTCAATTCGTTATGACAGACCTGAAAGTTCAGAGAACTAAAAGATTTTGTTTTAATTTTAGCCACTTGGTGTGATTTTTGAAGAAAAGTATTTGCCAAGTAGATTGAATGTTTATATGATGTCGCCCATGGAAGCGTGGCAGAGCGGTTTAATGCACCGGTCTTGAAAACCGACGAGGGTGTGAGTCCTCCGTGAGTTCGAATCTCACCGCTTCCGCCAAATTCAAAAAACCCTGATTGAGTCAGGGTTTTTTTATGCCTTTTTTAAATTAATTTCTAAAAGATGCCAGAGTTATCGCTCAATTTTCTGGCATATGTGGGCTGTAAAGTTAATATCTTATTGAGATTGAATATTTTTTAGCTGAATAGTGGCTTTTTGCAGGCCGTGAGATGAAAAATATTTGCCAAAAAATATTTTTATTTATATGATAGCGCCCATGGAAGCGTGGCAGAGCGGTTTAATGCACCGGTCTTGAAAACCGACGAGGGTGTGAGTCCTCCGTGAGTTCGAATCTCACCGCTTCCGCCAAATTATTTTTAAATACAAATTAAAACGAATCATTAATCGATAACCCAAGTTTAAGTTGGGCCATTACGTCAAGTAGTGTGGGGAACACCACATAGATCGGCAGTGATCAAATTCTAAAAAAAGCAGTCAGACCTTCTCTTACTGCTTTTTTTATTTAAGGTATTTAACCTTCTTTTATAACTATTGAGCTGTCCAACTCGATCCCTTTTTAGATTCACTATTCGTTTTAGGCAAACAGTTATAGAGACTATGCAGTTGTAATGCGTAGCAGTCATTTCTGTAGATCAGTTTTTCGAAAGTTTCTCAATTTCTCAGATGGGTTTTTTTAGCATCCTTCGTTTGGTTTATCTAGCAACTCATTACCTCTAAGTTGGAACTACATATGCTTTGTAAAAGTATAGAGCGATTGTTCCGTTTCGCTTTCTATCCACCGCCATCGCGATGGGGTGATTGAAGGGTATTCTCCTGTATTTGATTCATCTGATATTTCCTTCATTAAATAAGCAAAGGTGACTTGCATATTTTTACAGATTCTATAAATTAGGTAGATCGGTCTACTTAGTTGAGTGTGATGAATACGAAAACTGCGAAACAGAAAATTTTAGATGCAGCTGCAATTCTGTTTTATAACGATGGCATCACCAGTACAGGGATTAACAGCATTACCGATAAGGCCAAAGTTGCCAAAATGTCCTTATATAATAATTTCCCGACGAAGGCTGACTTGATCACTTCTTATATAGAAGCACGGCATCAAGAGTGGTTAGATTTGTATGCGCTTCGAAACCAACAGGCAAATACCCCTATTGATAAAATTGTTGCGGTTTTTGAAGCCTATCAAGATCATGCTGAGTTTGCCTATGAAAAAGGTTTTCGGGGCTGTGGTTTGTTGAATGCTGCTGCTGAGTTCCCAGCGCACAGCGCCGAGCGCTTGGCTGTAAAACGGCATAAGGATGAAATTGAAAACATTATCTCTACACAGCTTGCCAATATCATTTCGGACGCATACAAGGTCAAACAAATGGCTTTGTTGTTGTCTTTTGTTTTAGAGGGATCGATTGCGCGAGCAGGCTTGGAAAGCTCGAGCGAAAAAGTACAAGCTGCAACAGCGATGGTGAAAACACTTTTAGCACAGGAAATCAGTACGTGAATCAGTCTGTTTCTGCGGTACCGAATTATGGTTTCATCGCGGTGCTGTTCGCTGCTTTTCTATGGGGAACGACGGGCACAGTGGCATCTTTTGCACCTAATTTGAGTCCTTTGGCTATTGGCGCTGCTGCGATGGGTGGTGGTGGACTGTTACAGGCACTTTTGGCGCGAAAAAGTATTATCAACCATCTGGCACATATCAAAGCCAATGCGGTGATGCTCGGTGTAGGCGTAATTGCGGTTTTTATTTATCCGTTGGCCTTTTATTCATCGATGCACTATGCAGGCATCACCATTGGTACGGTCGTGTCGATTGGTACGGCGCCTTTATTTACTGCACTTTTAGAAAGGGTGTTTGACCGAAAAGCACTTTCGATGACATGGCTGATGAGTTTCGTATTGGGAGTGACGGGCGTTGCGCTACTTTCTCTCGGGGAATCACATGCTGTAGCAACCACGGAGCATTTGTCCCAAAATCGACCAATGTTGGGTATTGCTTTAGGGGCGGTTGCGGGATTGACCTATGCTTTATATTCTTGGGCGGCAAAACGAATGATTGACCAAGGAATGGATGCAAAAGCGTCTATGGGGCTCATCTTCGGACTCGGTTCTTTATTATTACTTCCGACTTTATGGATAACAGGTTCAAACTTGTTTGAAGAAAACATCAACCTTTATGTCGTGGGGTATATGATGTTGATCCCAATGTTTTTGGGCTATGTTTTATTTGGATATGGCTTAAAAACTGTGCCTGCCAGTAAAGCCATTACCTTGACCTTGTTTGAACCTTTGGTTGCCGCTGTATTTGCAATCCTGTTGGTGGGAGAACAACTTGCACCAATCGGTTGGATTGGGATGGTTTTAATTTCAATCTGCTTAGCATTGCAGACTAAAGCAAAGTAAATTTTTGCTTCAGACATTCGTTGGCGCATAAAGCATATTTGCTGGGTGTCGGGAAATCTGATGCCTAGTTGGACTAAGCATCAATCTTATTTCAGTGAAATGGGCTATACACCTTAAATCCTTAGAGGTATTTAAGAATGCGAATGTGTTTGTTTTTATGTTTAAAGGCTGAGAATTTTAACATCAACGGATAGAGAGCCACCGTTAAAATAATCGAAATGAGCCAGAGGGTGGAGACATGATCGACGCCGAAGTATTCGCCATGGGTTGTGCCAAACAGTGTGACCGCAGTGAGATAGAGGGCTTTCAGCACATATAAGTGTACGATATAGAAGAACATCGGCACGGAACCAAAGACAATCAAGGGTTTGGCCCAAGGTTTACTTTCAACCTTTTGAAGTAACACTAACAGGATTAAACCTAGTCCGACATTCCACAAAATAAACAGCAGCGATGGCGGATACTTGGTCAAGTTCAAAAAACTCATAACGGTTTCAGTGCTGGTCGGCATGATTGACCATGCTTGGTCGCCATAGAGATTGATCATTCTTAAAACGATAAATAAGCTGATACTGGCCAGCCCGAAGCCTAACAAGATTTGATTTCTTTTTGAGACATCGTGTGTGCTGTTAAATACGGTATGACCGATGCAATAGCCGAGGGTAATCACCCCAATCCAAGGCAGTACAGGGTAAGAGGTTCTAAAACGAATCAGATCTCCAAATTCGATCCAACCACGTTCATGTAAAATAAACCACATATTTTGCAGGATCGGCATCTGTGAAAATGACACTTGATCCAGCGCATTATGTCCAAAAATAATGCTGAGACTGATCACCCAGAGCCATTTTTGCGATAGCCCAATCAAGCCAGCTAAAACCACCATACTGAGACCAATGGCCCAAATCACTTGTAAATAGATGACATCGGGCGGGAACTGTCCAGTCCAAGCGAAGTTGATGATGATCAGTTCGAGAAAAATCAGAAATAGACCGCGTTTGAGTAAAAATTCACGTGTCATTTGAACGCTGTTGTTTTTTGCTTGGTAAAGATAAGCCGATAAGCCTGTTAATACCACAAAAACAGGTGCACATAAGTGAGCCAAGATCCGGCTAAAGAAAAGGGATTCTTCGGTTCCTGGAATCAGCATCGGGTCGGGGACTTGCTGGTGCAGATAAAAAGTTTCTCTGACATGGTCGACCATCATGATCAGAATAACCAATCCTCTGAGGGCGTCAATCGCTTGTAAACGTTGTGAAGGTGTAGACATAAGATGAATTGAAAATTTGTGTTATAGTATAATGTAACATTTATTTCAATCATTTATATCAAAATTTTAATCAGCAAAATTTATATGTAATCCAATGATTCGAGATGAAGTATCAAAGGTAGATGCATTATTTTATAGACGACTGGTCTATTATTGATTTATAGTGTGGATATGAAACGATCAGATAAAAGTGAGGCAACACGACTACACATTTTAAATAGCAGTTTTCAACTGGTGTTACATAAAGGTTTTGTCGGAGTGGGCTTACAGGAAATTCTAAAGAATTGTGATGTGCCGAAAGGTTCATTCTATTATTACTTTGCTTCGAAAGAGGCTTTCGGCTGTGCGCTACTTCAGCAGTATCTAGCCGACTATAAGGTCAAAATCGATCAGCTGATACAGCAAGAACAGCGAAGCGCCTATGCAAGCCTGATGGCACTTTGGCAAGCATGGATTGATAACTCATCACATATTGAAAGTGATGTTGAACATCATAGCGATGGGGGATGGGCGGAGAATTGTTTGATCGTCAAATTGGCAGCAGAAGTCTCAGATTTGTCTGAAGATATGCGTCAGATTTTGAACTTCGGGGTGCGTAAGTTAACAGAACGTATTTCGGGTCTAATCCAAGCCGGGCAGCAAGATGGTTCAATTCCAGCGCATATTGACGCTGAAAAAATGGCACAAACCATGTATCAATTGTGGTTGGGAGCAGCTTTATTGGCAAGACTGGCCCGAGATAAGCAGCCCCTTTACCTCGCTTTGGAAACTACCCAGCAACTATTACAGCCGATAAAGGAATAGCAAATGCAAAGTATTATTCATCACCAGTTTGGTGAACCTGTTGACGTCTTGGAAGCTGCAGATATGCCGCAACCTGAACCGAAAGCGGGTGAAGTACGTATTAAAATGATTCTATCGCCAATGCATAACCACGATGTGTGGACAGTGCGTGGTGGTTATGGTTATAAACCAACACTGCCTGCAATTGGTGGTAGCGAAGCTGTGGGTGTGATTGATGCGCTTGGTGAGGGTGTACAAGGCGTATCGGTAGGGCAGCGTGTAGCAGTTGCTGCAGTTCATGGCAGTTGGGCCGAGTATTTTATTGCGCCAGCGCATGGCGTCGTGCCTTTAACTGACGCGATTGATGATGAAACGGCAGCGCAGTTGATTGGGATGCCGATCAGTGCACTGATGCTTTTAGATTTTATCGACTTGCCGGCAGATTCGTGGTTGATTCAGAACACTGCCAATGGTGCGGTGGGTAAAACCGTGGCAATGATTGCAAAAGCGCGTGGTCAAAAGGTAATTCATTTGGTTCGCCGTACTGAGGCTGTAGCTGAAATGCAGGCCTTAGGCATTCAAAATGTGGTAGCAACAGACCAAGCTGATTGGAAAGAACAAGTCAAAGCGATTCATGCAGATCAGCCACTGATTGCGGGTGTAGACTCCATTGGTGGTCAGGCCAGTGGTGAAATGTTGGCTTTACTGAGCAAAAATAGTCTATTGGTTTCATTTGGTAGCATGACAGGTGAGACCATGCAGATTTCTTCGGGAGATCTGATTTTTAAACAAGCCACAGTCAAAGGTTTTTGGGCAAGTGTGGTGAATAAGCAATTGTCTGCTGAACGCAAAAAAGCGTTAATTGTGGAGTTATTGACGCTTGCTGCACAGAAAAAATTACTGCTGCCTGTTGAAGGTATCTTCAGCTTTGCACAAATTAAAGGTGCTGCACTGAAAGCGACGCAAGGCGCGCGTCAGGGTAAAGTACTTTTGAAACCCTAAGAGTTTCGACCTAGATCAGCTGTGAAGCTGATCTAGCATCATTCATCAAAAATAAGGATAAAGCGTATGATGGGACAAATTTTGATTGCTTTAATTGCACTGTTGCATGTGTATATTTTAGTTTTAGAGATGTTTTTATGGGATAAGCCTTATGGTCTAAAAGCCTTTGGTAATACGCCTGAAAAAGCACAACTGACCAAAGTCATGGCGCAAAATCAGGGTTTATACAATGGTTTCTTGGCTGCAGGTCTATTTTGGGCGCTATGTGCACCCGAAACTTATGCACTGCCACTGGCCAATTTCTTTTTAGGCTGCGTTTTGGTTGCTGGGATTTATGGTGGGTTGACCGCCAGTAAGAAAATTATCTACATTCAAGCCTTACCTGCGGCTGTGGCGTTACTTGCAGTGAATTTTCTCTAAACCAAATGAAACAACTGCTTGAGTTCTGCATTAAAAAAGCCAACGTCTAGACGTTGGCTTTTTATTGTGAGTGATGACTTATTTGACTTCAGGCAAATCAAACCAAATCACTTGTGCTTCTTCCAAAGCTTTAACGTCGCTTGCTTCTAAGAAAGCAATCGCGTCACCTGCATGAAGAGTATGTTCTGCAATTTGGATTGAACCTGAAATCACATGCACGTAGTTAATATGCTGTGTAGCTTTAATTTCTAGCATTTGATCTTTTTCAATCACAGCCGTTTTGACTTCGGCATCTTGACGGATATGCATTGCAGCATTGTCATTTGGACCACATATTACATGCCATTGATTTGGCTGCTCATGTGGATCAAGACGAATCTGCTGATAGGTTGGAGCTGCATCTCTTTGATTTGGGGTAATCCAAATTTGTAGCAAATGTACTGGCTCATCACCCTGATTCATTTCGCTATGCTGTACACCTGTACCTGCACTCATCAGTTGCCATTCACCAGCAGAAATACCACCATGGTTACCCATGCTGTCTTTATGGGTGATGGTACCATTGAGCACACAGGTCAAGATTTCCATATTGTCATGGGGGTGTTGCCCAAAACCTTGATGGCCCGCGATCACGTCGTCATTGATGACACGTAATGCACTTACGCCCATATATTGAGGGTTATACCAACTGCCAAAAGAAAAGCTGTGTTTAGACTCTAGCCAGCCGATATTGACATGACCACGGTCTTGACTGCGATGAATGAATGCATCCATTTTCAACTCCAATCTTATTTTTAATCTATGGAGTAATTTTAGCGTTTTATATTTATCGCTAAAATAGTGAATTTGCAATGTTGCGTTTCAATATTGAAATGATTGAACGCAACATTGCAGCCTTAGTCTAAATCACAATACCGTACACGGAAATCTTTCCAGACGTAGTTTTTGCCTTGCGCATATTCAGCTAAAAATTGTTGATGTAGCTTCGGCTGCTGTTGCATCCAGTCATTGCCCCATTTCACACCGAGCGGAGCCGCTTTGTCTTTAAAAACAAAATAGTCATCAAGGCAAGTACTGCTTTCAACGGAGAGTGGTACATCTTGATCATCGAGATAATTTTCATAATTAATCGAGTTGGGTGGATTCTTTAAGAACACTTTGTCACTGGCGGTGAGCAGAACTTTTTGTTCAAAGTGCTTCAATTGACCATGTTGGTACTCATAGCGGGTTTCAAGGTTATAAGGATGCAAGGTTTGGTAGTCGCCTGGCGACTTGGTACTGTATTCAAGTATTGCATTATTATAATCTGATAAGTCTTCATCCCATTTGGGGCCAAAACTCATTCCATCTTCAATGATTGGAGCCACAAATTGCACGCGGTGGAGCTGTTTGCCATTCGTGTCGATTTCAATAATTTCATAGCTGTATCGGTAGCGATTGTTGGCATAGATGGCGTTCATGGCCGCATTGGCTTTTAACTCTGTAGGAGTATAGGCATAGCGAGTACGAAAAATCAGTGCGAGATGCTTCGCGACGGGCATAATCGAAAACAGCTCATGATCTTTGACTGTATTGTCGAGTTGAGGCTGTAGGGTGATTTTTTCTCGATTTTCAGCATATGCCTCGCCTATTGAAAAAACCGCAGAGTGGGGCTGGTTTAAATAAAGTAGTTTAGGCTTTGCTCCTGTTCGAATCGCGTAATAGTGAATCGGAGACTTGCCTGCGATGACGTAATAGCGTGCATTCAAAAGAGGCTCTCTGAGACTGTCTTGCTCTGGAATGTATTGCGGATGACGGATTTTTTCATGATCATCCAGACTGTCGAATGGATGGTCAGATTCCACCACATAAGCAGAAGCATCTACGCTGGTCACGATTTCTTCATCTAATTCGGCAAAGCTATAAGTTGAGAAAGATAGTAAGCAGACCACGGGCAGTATTATTTTTAAAGCGTTCATCGTCATTTTTATATTGTTGTAATTGAAAAAAGGTGCTCTCAAGAGAACACCTTTTATAGCGTAAATGCCTTAGAAAGCCAATTATTCTAAGAATTTAACCGTAACACCTGACTTCACTTTTTTGCCAAGATCATTGGCATCCCAGTTGGTCAAACGGATACAACCGTGTGATGCTGTTTTAGAAATAGCTGAAGGGTTTGGTGTACCGTGAATACCAAATGATTTTTTGCTTAAACCAATCCAGATATTCCCTACAGGACCGTTTGGACCCGGTGGTAGAGAAAGTGGTTTTAAGTTTTTGCCCTGTACAAAGTTACTTGGTGAGTAGCTATACCATGGATTTGGCGCAACACCCGTAACTTTATAAGTACCCGTTGGAGACGGAGTGTCTGAGCTACCAATGGTTGCAGGGAAAGAACCAATCATTTGGTTACGGCTGTTAAATAAATACAACTGTTTTGCGCCTTTGTGCGCAACGATCAAATGAATGTCTTCTGGTACTTCATTGCGGATATTGGCCACAATAATTTTTTCGCCCGCTTTTTTGAAGGTTGCTTTTGGATTTAACTTCTGCAAGAAGTCTTCATCCATATGGAACTTTTCACCTAGCATTTCAGTCACACGAGTGTAGTACAAACCTTTCATTTTGGCTTGTAGTGCATAATCGCGTGGAATTGATGCAGCATAAGGACCTTTTAAGTCTGCTTCGGTAATGGTGTATTCAATAAATGCAGGTTTAGAACCTTGGCTTGCCATTAGAGCATCCCAAGTTTCTTTGGTTAAGGTACCTGTTGCTTTTAAGCCGCTCATTTGCTGGAAAGAGGCAATGGCTTTGAGGGTATTTTTACCGCTCATGCCATCAATTGCACCCGGAGACGCATGCGCATTATTCAACATCACGTGAGCACGTGCATAGACAGGGAATTGGCCTTTACCAATATTGTCAAACCATTCTGCACTGTTTAAACCATTTAATGTCCACGATGCTTTTGCTGCAGCAGGATTGGTCGTCGTGGTGGTCGGTGCAGTGCTGGTTTTGCTTGGTGCAGCACCAACGTCAGCTGTTTTATCTTCAGATTGTTCAAGTTGATCTAAAGTTTGCGAAGCTTGGTTTAAGTCTGCTTGTTCTTTTGCTGTAATTTGGTTGTTTGCAACCGCAGTAGAAGCTGAAGCGACATCTGTTGCTAAAGGATCAATAGGATCTTGAACTGAAGTATCAATGATCTTTTTTGGCGTCAAGGGTTGTTCAGTAGTAGATGCAGCAAACGCTGTACCAGCAAGAATGCAACTTAAACTCATCGCGAGTATTGTGCGAACGAACATGTAATTCAACCTTAAGAATTATTCATTTACAAAGTAAAAACTAGTGAAGTATTACAGAAAAAAGATGGAGATGCAGTATTTGTTTTGTGTAAATATTCGTTTGCATCTTTGTCCTGATCGAATTTTAGTGTTATGAGAAGTTATTAAAAATTCGACCTTTTTGTTATGATGGTGGGCAAATTTAATTGAGATGGGAAAGTAAATGACGACGCTTAAAAATGATCGTTTTCTACGTGCTTTATTACGTGAACCTGTAGATACCACACCCGTCTGGATGATGCGTCAAGCAGGGCGTTATTTACCTGAATATCGTGCAACCCGTGCTCAAGCGGGTGATTTCCTTTCGCTGTGTAAAAATAACGAATTTGCTTGTGAAGTGACTTTACAGCCTTTACGTCGTTATGAGCTCGACGCTGCCATTTTATTTTCAGATATTTTAACTGTACCCGATGCTTTGGGTTTAGGGCTTTATTTTGAAGCTGGGGAAGGGCCTAAATTTCATAAAACGGTTCGTACTGAACAAGATGTAGCGAATTTACCTAAGTTTAATGCCGCGTCTGATCTCGACTATGTGATGAATGCAGTCAAGACGATCCGTTCAGCGCTTGGCGGCCAAGTGCCATTAATTGGTTTTTCAGGCAGTCCTTGGACGCTAGCAACTTATATGGTTGAAGGTGGTTCGAGCAAAGATTTCCGTTTCACTAAGCAAATGATGTATGCGCAACCTGAAGTTTTACATGCGCTGCTCGATCGTTTGGCTGATGCGGTTATTGACTATCTAAATGCGCAAATTGATGCAGGTGCTCAAGCCGTACAGATTTTTGACAGTTGGGGCGGGGCGCTAGCACACCGTGAATATTTAGAATTTTCTTTAAAATACATGCAAAAAATTGTTGCAGGTTTAAAGCGTGAAAATGAAGGACGTAAAGTACCTGTGATCTTATTCACCAAAGGTGGCGGTCAGTGGTTAGAGCCAATGGTGGCAACAGGAGCGGATGCTTTTGGTCTAGATTGGACTACGCCATTAAATGTGGCTCGCCAAACGGTGGCTGACCGTGCGGCACTGCAAGGCAACTTAGACCCTGCAACATTATATGGTTCACATGAGACCATCGTGAAAGCCACCAAAGCCATGTTAGATGACGCTTATGCAGGCGGTGAGAAAACAGGTTATGTTGCAAACTTAGGGCATGGCATTACCCAGTGGGTTGATCCTGAAAACCCGAAAGCCTTTATTGATACTGTGCATGAATACAGTGCCAAATATCTCTAAGTTTCACAGCTTCAATTCAATTAGGGTTCATGCGTGATCACGATTTTAAAATCATGTTTTGAGTTCTCATCTAAGGCAGCTTCGGCTGCCTTATTTGGGATATTACTGTTATTGGCTTTTGCCTTCACAGCCAGTATGGGAAGTCAGGAATATTTCGGCTTTTTCCGTTATGACTATTTACTGTTTTATGCTGTGCTGATTCAAGTTTGTCTGCTCTATTTAAAACTTGAGTCTTGGGCAGAAGCCAAAGTGATTGCGCTATTTCACGTGATGGCAATGGTGATGGAAATCTTTTTGACCCATCCACAAATTGCATCCTGGCAGTATCCGCATCCCGCTGTGTTTAAAATCCTCACTGTGCCTTTGTTTGCAGGTTTTATGTATTCGGCTGTGGGCAGTTTTTTTGCGCGATCATTACGTCTCTATCACGTTTCTTTTGAATACTTACCCCGTTTCTCCTTCATGCTGACCTTGGCGGTGTTGTCTTATATCAACTTTATGTCCAAATTTTTTGTTCCCGATATTCGTTACCTTTTGTTTGCGTGGAGCATAGTGCTGTTTTGGAAAACCAAGATTGGTTTTGAATTACAGCAGCACCGTTTTCAACTGCCGATGTTACCCGTACTTTTACTGTTGGCTTTTATTATTTGGATTGCGGAAAATATCAGTACGTTTTACCAAATCTGGCTGTACCCAAGTCAAGTCGATGCATGGCATATGGTCGGTTGGGGTAAACTTGGATCATGGTATTTATTGCTACTCTTAAGTTTGGTGTTGGTGTTAAAAATTTTAGGCAAACGAGACCTACGCGGTAATTGGTCCTTATATCGCTCATAAATTTTTTTATATATACCTCTTCACTTTAGTATAAATTGTTTTGCGTTATGCGGCTGTTACCGTTATCTTACAGGAGTGTAGATTAAAATATACACGACACGGAACAATAAAAAATACTCGGACATAATCGAGTCTGGAGAATACATATGTTGAAAAAAATAGCATTGGCTGCGGTTTTGGCAGTTGGTTCGACCGCTACATTTGCAGATAATGATGTCGGTTGTGGTATTGGTTCAGAAATTTGGGCTGGTCAGTCAGGTAAAGTCGCTAAAATCTTAGCGGGTACAACAAACGGTATTTTTGCTAACCAACTTTTTGGTATCACTTTTGGTACTTTAGGGTGTAGTGGTACAGGTACTGTGACTGCTCAGGCTGTAACATTTACAAACGAAAATGCTGAAGCCTTGGCGCGTGATATGGCAGTCGGTGAGGGTGAAAGTCTGAATGTCCTTGCTGAATTACTCAACATTCAATCTGGTGATAAAGCACGTTTCTTTGAAGTTTCTAAACAAAACTTTGCAAAAATCTATTCAGCTCAGAACCAAGATGCACTTCAAGTTTTAGCATCATTACAAGCTGTAATGGCAACTGATGACGTATTGAAAGCATACGTTTAATTGCACCATAAAACCCTGCCATTCGGCAGGGTTTTTCATATCTAAAAAAGAAGAATAGCTAGCACTGCATGAAATCTGTTGTCCTCCTCTCAAGCGTGCTATTCAGCACCACCATCTTTGCTCAAGCACCTAGCTCAGCAGAGTTTTATATTGAAAAAGCACAGCAGCTTAAGCTTGCCTCAAATGTAACTTGGCAACGTTTGATGTATGCCAATACTTCATCAGGACAAAGTGAAGTCACTTACCGTCCGTTCTTTTATAGTGCGCACGGACAAACTCAGCTCAAACAAGAGCTTGATGCCAATATTGCAGCACTCTTTATTCCAACCGAAGCTAATCAATCGATTCAATGTCGCTTTCCAGCCCGGTCAAAATGGCTCATAGGACAACTGAATATTGCATCAAACCAACTGCCTAAAGCCTCATGTCCTGAGCTGGATGAGTGGCTTGGGCAAATTAAGCCGTATAAGGCGACTTTAATTTATGCCACGGACTTTATGGGTAACCCCAGTTCGATGTTTGGGCATACCCTGTTAAGGCTCGATCCTAAAGACCAAAAACAGCTGAACTTAGTCTCTTATGCCGTGAATTACGCAGCGACAGTGGCCAATAGCGACAGCTTTTCTTTTGCATGGAAGGGCTTAACCGGGCAGTACCCTGGTGAGTACTCACTCATGCCGTACTATCGAAAAGTGAAAGAATATGGTGATTTGGAAAGCCGCGATTTGTGGGAGTACGAGTTAGCCCTGACGCCAGAAGAAACCAAAACCATGGTTGAGCATATTTGGGAACTCAAGCATGTGCAATTTCCTTACTATTTTATCAGTGATAACTGTGCCTATCGTTTACTGGGTTTAATTGATTTGGTACGGCCAGAGGTCAACCTACAAAAACAATTTAAAACCGCTGCGATTCCTGTTGAGACTATTAAGGCGGTCGATGAAAACCATCTAATTGCAGAAAGTGTTTACCGTCCAGCTTTAGAAACTCAATTGTTGGCACAAGCCAAACAACATGGTCAAGCTTTGGCAGCGGCTGCGCATCAGGTTGCGCAACTTGAACCTGCTCAAATGCAAGATTATTTGAATCGCTATGCTTTGGTGGATCAGGCACGTATTTTAGAAATGGCCTATGACCATGTATATTTACAGTTAATTGCACAAAAGATTGCGGCAGAAGACGCCCAACCGCGTATTCGACAACTGCTGGGTTTGCGGAGTCAGATTGACTTGGAAAAGCAGCGTCAAGTGGTCGAAGCACCAAAAGTAGATCCAGTAAAAGGCCACCATGCGCGAACTGTTCAGTTTGAAGCGGGTGAAGTACAAGGAGACTCTTATTTCCGACTGAGTCATCGTCAGGCCTATCATGACTTGATTGACCCGCAAGGCGGCTTTCGTTTGGGTACACAGCTTAAGTTTCTAGATGGTAGCGTCGAATATCGCGATGATCGACTAAAACTGCAAGAGCTGAATGTGCTGGAGGTCAATGCCTACAGTCCATTGACTGCTTTTAAAACACCATTAAGCTGGGGTTTTAACATGGGTTGGCAACAAGAAGCACTAAATCGAGATGGTGCATTTAGTGAACAGGATCAACACGGTGTATTCAATCTATCCAGTCAGTTTGGCTATAGTGTGGCAGATCAAGAGCATCAACATTTATGCTATGCACAATTGCAAAATCATATTCAAGCAGGCAAAGCTTTAGACCGAGGTTGGCGCGTGGGACTTGGGCCAACGGTAGGCTGCCAGAACATCTGGAGCGAACATATCAATAGTTTGGTACAGGTCGAGCTGCCATATTGGGAAGATAGCCATCAATGGCAAGTCAGACTGAATACTCAGCTGCAATATTTATTCAATCAGCAACATGCGTTGAGGCTTCATTGGCAGTATCAACAGCAAAAAGGAAAAGATTGGGATCAGACGGGTCTGAGTTATCTCCATTTCTTTTAGTTCGATCCTCTTTTCAAAGCCCCATTAATGGGGCTTTTTTTATGGAAGTCATTGCTGTTAAAACAACCAAACGCGAGCCTTACTTTTTATAAAGCGCTGAAAATAAAAGCTGATGGTGAAAATAAGTATTGAAATTTGTTATATTAATCACATAAATGTCTAGTAAGTCTCAAAAATATATAAATAGGTAAGTTTTATGAATGATGAATGCATGGCTAAATTGGCCGAGCAATGGGGGAAAATTTGCCAACATTATTCAGTGAATGATCACGTTAAAGCGCAAAATTTTATTCAGCAGCATTCGTCTGTATTGGTCAATGAATTTTATAGCAATATTGTCTTGGAGCCTGAGGCTGCAGATTTTTTTAAAGATGACATCATTCAACAACGTTTAAAAAACAGTTTAAACCAATGGCTCATTGAAAGTTTCGACGTGGCTGTGAATGAAGCTTATTATGCAGCAGTTGAAAAACAACAAAAAGTTGGGCAGGTACATGCGCGGGTGGGCATTCCTTCTTGGTTGATCATGCGCGGTATTCGTGAGATTGAAAACAAGATCTTGGAACTCTTGGCTGGACTTCCGCTAGAAAATAACCACCACATGCTGAGTTATATGCTGCAAATTATGGGTTTTGCGACAGAAATTATGTGCAGATCCTATGAAGCCAATACTGAGCGAAGCCACGAAGTTAAGCATAGCTATCGTTTATTTTCTGCAATGCAAGATGTCGCGGTACAAAAAGATAAGCAGCGTAGCATTTTGCTCGACTGGGAAAATGAGTTGATGTTCAAAGTCTTCTCCGAGCATCCACAGTTACAACACATTGCTTTGTCTAAGTCAGAATTTGGTCTATGGTTTGTGCATAAAGCAGCGTATGCCTTTACGGGTGCAGAGCAGGTGGAGACCATTATCAGGCTGATTCAACAGGTCGATACCCTCAATTTTGACGTGCTCGACTGTCAGGATCAGGCTCAGAAGGTAGAACGCATTCAAGAAATTCGTGACGTGAACCGACAGATTCAGCATTTGGTCGATCAACTGTTTCAAGTGACCGAATATATAGACTCAGGCAATGACTCACTGACTCAGCTGTTAAACCGTCGTTATTTAAGTACGATTGTGTCGCGTGAAATTAATTTTGCCCGTAAAAATGATGCTGCGTTGAGCCTACTAGCAATTGATGCGGATTATTTCAAACGTATCAACGATAAATATGGGCATACCGCAGGGGACTTGGCACTGCGTTTTATTGCTGAAGTCTTGTTAGATGTAGCGAAGGGTAGTGACTATGCCTTCCGTGTCGGTGGCGAAGAGTTCTTATTGCTGTTGGTCGACAGTGATCTCACGCGTGCTTTACAAATCGCTGAAACGATTCGCATGCGGATACAAGAAACCCCAATTCGTACCGCTCATGGGCAAAGTTTTAGTTTTACCGTCAGTATTGGCTGTACGGTTTATAATGGTCATCCTGACTATCAACGCTTTTTAGACACTGCCGATTCGGCACTCTATGCAGCCAAAAATAAAGGGCGTAACTGTATTCATGTGACTGAAAAAGTCCTGAGTGTTTAAATCTCAGACTTAAACACGAACTGTTCTAAGACGTTTCAAATCGGTTGTTGAGGTGCTTATACCTCAACAATCACATAGTATTTTTTTACAGCTTCAATCACTTCAAATGTGCCGATAAAACTCGGTGGAATAATTCCTGCCTGACCTGCTTTGACTTCAATGAAGTTTTGAGTGTGGGCATCATGAATACGGATGATCCCTTCTATCACTTGAAAAAATTCCTGTTTATTGTCGGAAAATTGAATATTCCATGAGCCAACTTCACAGTGCCAAATCCCGCAGCCCATGTGTGGGTGTTCATATAGACTATAGGTCTTGCGCTGTGGGTTGCCTTGGACCAAACGGTCTGGACGTGGAAAATCAATACTCTGTTCGCCTTGGGTCAAACCATGACCTGCTAACCAAATTGCTGACATTGCGTATTCCTCTAAACAAAAAATGAATCGTTCAATGATATATGCATAAAAAAAGCCCCAACAGTGGTTGAGGCTTTATGTTTCAATTAATAGCTTTCAGGGACTGCACTTAAAAACTCACGACGCTCTTCTTTATTGGTTTTAAAGTCACCAATAAAAGAAACCGTGCGAGTAGTTGATTCTTGCTTGCCGACGCCGCGCATCATCATGCACATATGTGCCGAATCAATCATGACCGCTACACCACGTGCACCCGTCACTTCTGCAACCGCTTCTGCAATCTGCTGCGTCAGATTTTCTTGAATCTGTAGACGACGCGCAAACATTTCGGTAATGCGTGCAAATTTAGAGAGTCCAAGGACGTTGCCTTCAGGTAAATACGCAATATGTACGCGACCATAGAAAGGCAATAAATGGTGTTCACAGAGTGAGTAAAATTCAATATTTTTAACCAGTACCATTTCACGGTTGTCCGATGGGAACACCGCATTATTGGTCACTTCTTCTAAGCTTTTGCTATAACCAGACGTTAAATACGAAAAAGCTTTAGCAGCACGCATAGGCGTATCGAGGAGACCTGGACGGGTTAGGTCTTCACCAACGGCAGTTAAGATGTTAGCGTAGGATTGCTGCATAGACATAAGACGTGTTCACTTACACTGATATTGAACAAGGACGGCATTGTAGCAGAAAACTATTCCAATGCCTTATTTTGGACAAAAATCCGATTACTGTTTAAACTTTGGGTTCTTTTCAGCACGTTTTAGCAACACTAAAACTGCACCTGTGCCACCTTGCTTCTCCGGCGCACTGACAAAAGCCAATACATCGCGGTGTTGACGCAGCCAACCATTCACATAGGTTTTTAAAATGGCTTCTGGGCCTTTGCCGTGTACAATTTTAATGACATTTTGATTTTCATCTTTGGCCATTTGAATGACTTGTAAAACTGCGACACGGGCTTCTTCAACGGTGCAACCATGCAAGTCGACTGCTTCAAACCAACGAATGTTACCCGCTTTTAAATCTTCAAATACTTTGTGTTGTAATGTAGCAATGCGATAACTGAGTGCAGCTTGGCTCGCTACAGGGTTGAGCATTGCTTGAGTATCGGACAGCTCAGTTGCATCTGTATGCATAGGGCCTTCAGCCGCTGCACGTTTTGCTAAAGTTTGCGCATCGATTTTTTTCTTTGGATTTTTTTCTATTTTGGCAATGTTCGCGGTCTCCATTTTTTGGACACCTTGCATTTGTTTTTGGAACAACGCGAAATCATCTTCTGGCTCGGGCGGAGCAACTTGAGCTTGGGCCTCAGACTGTTTGATGGCAGTCGAATGCGGGTTAGTGATTTGCTTTTTAAAGTCTTTCAGTAAATTAAACTGCTCTTTAGAAAGCGAGGAATCATGTTTGCTCATAAGGTCAGAGAAATACGCGAAATAAGGAATTAGGTGACAATTATAATCTGGTTTTGTTTTGATTTGAACTGAATTACTCTCATTAGGGAAGAGTAAAAGCCTGAACACAATATGGCATCTAATATATTGAATGGTGTGTAAAAGAATTATTGTTACAGATGCGCGTAAAACAGAAAAACCCAAGTAAACATACTATCTAGAACAGACAAATGATTTACTTGGGTTTGGACGGGACATAATTATTATGTCCTTAAGTGAGGACTCACTTAACTTGCACGTAAATTACTGAGAATTTTATCTAGTTTTTTGTCAATTTGACCGCGGTATACATCTGGTATGACACGTGAAATCTTAGTCAAAATTCGCAGTTGTGCGCCTGGAATGATCATAAACTGAGAAGAGAAAATACCGCTGTAAATTTCTTGACAAGCTTTTTCAACAGGCATACTACCACCCAACTGTTTTAATGCAGCTGTTACAGGTGAGCCATTTTTACGTTCTTCAGTCACCAGCGGCGTGTCTACTTCTGGTGGGCAAACCACGGCAACGTCAATTTTCTCACTACGCAGTTCCATGCGGAGTACTTCAGCCAAACCAATCACACCAAATTTAGATGCGCAGTAACCCGTATAACCATAGCAACCAACCAAGCCTGCAGCTGAAGCAATAAACACGATTTTAGGTGTTTTACCTTGCTGAACAGTTTGTTTTAAATAAGGTAAAGCAGCATGTGCAACGTTACGGCTACCGACAAGGTTAATATTAATTTGGCGTAAAAATTCTTCAGAACTCATGTCTTCAAAAGATTTCGCAATACTAATACCAGCAGAATTAATCAACAAGTCGGGCGTACCAAATGTAGCTACTGCTTCTGCAAATTTTGCATCTAGGGTGCTTTCGTTTTGCACATCGACTTCAAAACCGCAAACCGCTGGAGAACGTTTTTGTAAGTCACCAATCGCTTGTTCAATACCAGCATGGGCGAAAATACACACTTGGTAGTTATCTTTAAGTAATCGCTTGGTTAGTTCAAGCCCGATACCGCTACTACCACCTGTGATCCATGCTGTTTTCATATTCTTTTTCATCTCAATATCCTTATGAGTGTTTCGAGTTAGTTAAACGGATTCAACCGTTTTATTGTTGATAAGTACATCACCAAATTGTGTGCGGAGTTCTGCTTTCACAATTTTTCCTGTGCCATTGACTGGCAGTGCATCTACAAAAATGACTACGTCCGGAATCTGCCAGCGTGCAATTTTATTTTCAAAATAAGCTCGGGCTTCATCTTCAGTGAGTATTGAATTTTCCTGTTTTACTACAATTAAGATTGGACGCTCGTCCCACTTTGGATGACGTGCTGCAATTGCGGCAGCCATGCGAATTTCAGGATGTCCAACTGCAATATTTTCAATTTCAACCGAAGAAATCCATTCACCGCCTGATTTGATCAAATCTTTAGCACGGTCACAAATGGTCATATAGCCGTCTGCATTTAATGTTGCAATATCGCCTGTATCGAACCAACCATCTGCTGTGGTGGCACTTTTTTCTTGGTTGAAGTAATGATCAACAATCCAAGGCCCGCGGATTTGAAGATTACCTTGAGTATGACCATCGTTTGGTAAAGGATTTAGGCTATCGCCATCCACAATGCGAAGTTCAACACCAAAAGGTGGGCGACCTTGGGTTAAGCGTAGTTTTTCAAAGTCTTCAGTGCTTAAAGCTGAATGTTTTGCTTTAGGTTGGTTGATGGTGCCAAGCGGGCTGGTTTCAGACATACCCCATGCATGAATGGTGTCACAAGCGTAGTTATCTTTGAAATCACGAATAATCGACGGTGGGCACGCAGCGCCACCTACAACATTGCGGTTCATACTGTCTAAGGTTGTGCCGCGTTTTTTTGCAGCTGCAAGTAAACCTTGCCAGATGGTTGGGACACCTAAAGCGATGGTTACTTTATAGTCATCAATTAAGCTGGCTAAGCTATCACCATCCAGATTTGGCCCCGGAAGGACAATAGTACAACCTACCATTGCTGCTGAGTATGGAACGCCCCATGCATTCACATGAAACATTGGTACGACAGGCATCACGATATCTGATGCAGACAAGTTGAGTGAGTCTGGGAAACACGTTGCCATGCTGTGTAATAGTGTTGAGCGGTGACTATAAAGTACGCCTTTCGGATTACCTGTTGTGCCTGAGGTGTAGCATAAAGAACTAGGTGTTTCTTCGTTAAACTGTGGCCACTCAAATTTATGAGATTGATCTTGAATTAATTCATCATAGAAAATTACATCGGGTAGAGCAGCTGCAACTTTTTCGTCACGTGTGCCATAACAGATAAATTTCTCAACGGTTGGGACTTTACCTTGAATCGCTTGGATTAATGGTAAGAAGGTTGAATCAAAGAAAATGGCTTTATCTTGAGCATCATTAATGATAAAGATGAGTTGCTCAGGAAACAGTCGAGGGTTAATTGTATGGCAAACATAACCACTACCTGAAACAGCATACCATGTCTCTAAATGTCGATGGTTGTTCCATGCAATAGTCGCTAGACGATCACCTTGTTGTAGATAAAAAGAAGTGAAAGCATTTGCTAAGCGTTTAGAATTTTGCTGAACTTGTAGCCAATTAGTCGTTGTAATTTGACCATTCACTTCACGTGAAATAATTGAGGTATCAGAGTGGTACTTTGCTGCATGCTCGATTAAATTACTAATCAACAAAGATTGATGCATCATTTTGCCAAACATTTCATTCATCCTTGGAAGCCGTTTTTTTAATATATAAGGACTCTTAGGGTTTACTAAAAGTCCTCAAGGTCTGAGCTTATTTGTCGTTAAATGCGACTTCTGCACCTGGCTTAATATAGCTTGGCAATTTTTGACCAGTTTGTTGCGATACAGCAATTAATGTACGCTCAATCCAGCCTGCATCCATAATGAACATGAGTGAATCGTCATCATTTAGATTCACGTTGGCCCCTTCAACAATGATGAAGCCTTCAGCACCTTCAGGGGTTGATAAGGTATGGATAGAACCAGCTGGTTCGAATAAATAGCTACCGGCAGTTTGAACATCTTCAGGATATTCAACATAATGCCATGAACCAGCAGTTGTGTAGAAATGTACAACACCTGTGTGGAAGTGGCGTGGCATTACAACGCCAGCATCAAAACGAGCGTAGATAATCCATTTACCATTGTCAGGATCTAAAAAGCATGGTGTAACATGCACGCCTGGCAAAGCATTTTGAATTTCACCTTCTTTGATGTTGATAGTTAATAAACGATCTTGATGTTTAATAGATTGTGCAATACTCATGACAAACTCCTTGTATGTCGTTATTTCAGAATGCGATACCATGTATGGGTATCTAATGTTTCCATGTCTTCGAGCATAACAATGTTTGAATGAATACAAACCACTCGAAAGAATGGATTTAGAATTGTTTGAGAATTGTGCGAATGAATAGTTTAAAATATATATTTGAAATCATGATTTTGATTCAATATCACATTGTGTCATAGCCAGCCCTCTACTAATTTATAGGCGCTTGGAGTATTGAATAAGCATAAGATTATGGTTGAACATGATTTTGTGAGTAATGCAAATTTCAGGGAAGTGAAGTTTGCGAATGTAGTTGAATAAAAAAGATTGGATGAGTAAAAATGCAAGTGTTGAAGACTAAACTTAGTCGTCCGAGCATGATGAATGACAGGGCAATGCAACGTCCTTTGTTGTTAAGTCAGATGGTAGAGCATTGTCAGTCTTCTCTAGTATTTATTCATGCTGCAGCGGGTTATGGAAAAACCACGTTGATGTATCAACTAAGTGAAGCACTATTAGCTCAAACTAAACAAGTAAGCTGGTTAACTATAGATAGTGATGACAACGATCCCATTCGACTATATCAGTATTTACGTTTGGCACTTTTGGGATCAAATGCATTGTATGCGGTTGCACATGGGCAGATTTATAAGCAAAACATTATTGAATTAACTCAGAAAGTAGCAGAAATTGAAGCCGACATCGTTTTATTTATTGATGAATTAGATGCGTTGGAAAACCAAGAGTGTTTAGATATTGTTTGGTGGTTATATCAGTATTTACCTAGTAACTGTCATTTGGTGATTTCTTCACGGATCAAACCCAATTGGAGTTTTACTAAAGAATATTTATCAGGTCGTTTAAAGTGGGTGACTGAAGCTCATCTCAGTATTAAGCCACAAGAAAGTAGGGAGCTCATTCAATTTTTGCATCAGCAAAACTTTGATGACATTACCCTAACAACAGAATTAGCTGAACAACTGATTGATAAAACTGAAGGTTGGCTTACAGGAATTCAACTCACCAACTTATATTTGAAGAATTACCATGATGCTGCATCCGTTATTCAAAGTTTAAGTGGTGTGCATACGCAGATAGTCGACTATCTGAGTGAACAAGTCTTTGCGCAGCTTCCACCAAGTGTCCAAATATTTTTATTACACATGAGCGTGCTGAAAAAAGTCAATTTGCCCTTGGTGCAAGCAGTGACAGAGCACCCACACGCACAGAGCTTTTTGGGCGAGATTCAACAACGTGGTTTATTTATTTTAGCCATCGACGAGCAACATTATTGGTACCGTGTACATCATTTGTTTCGTGAGTTCTTGGAAAACCGATTTAAAGCGACTGACATAAAACAGTATGAGCAAGCACACCACAGAGCCGCGCTTTGGTATCAAACACAAGGTTTCCTAATGGAAGCTATCTATCATGCGCAGCAAGCACATGATCAAGTTATGGTACTAAGGTTACTCGAAGATGTGAGCCGAGAATTGGTTTTAGATGGTCGTGTCTATACTTTACTTGAGCTGGTGAAGCAGATACCTGAAGATGACCTTGGAGAGCATTTTCACTTACTGTACGATACGATTTGGGTCTGCTTATTGACCCATCAAACTGAGCTTGCGAATCATTATATTCAGCTGTGGGATACAGTTAAATCGAGTGATAACTTGAGATTACATGATGATCAGCACGGGCTTGCTCCAATGCTTGCATTGCTCGAAGATGAATTACCTAAAGCCTATACGCTAGCACAGAAAAACTTACTGAAACTACCTGAAACAGCATATTTTACCCGAGGTCCTTTGATTGGTATTGGAGTGTTGTACCACATTTGTTTAGGGCACATTGCTGAAGCAAGAAAACTGTTGATTCAAACCCGAGCAACATATGTACAAGGTTATAATGCATACGGCTTAATTTTTACTGACTGCATAGATGCTACCTGCGAACGTTTAATGGGTAATTTAAGTTTAGCCGAAGAAAAGTTTAATCAAATTGGTAAAGGGCCTGATTATCAAAAGCTTAAAATAGATCAAGATAACCAAATTGCTGTTGATGCGATTACCAGCAGTTTGAAAGCTGATTTGTATTATGAAATGAACAAAATCGATTTGGCTGAACAGGCTCTAGAAAGCTTTAATGGTGGCGCACAACTGGTCATTCCAGACATGGTGATTATTGGCTATGTTTTACAGTTTAAATTGGCACATTTACGTGGTGATATTACCGCAAAACAATCTTGCCTCACTCAGTCACAAATTAAGACTACCGACTGGTCAATTCCACGATTGGCTCAGACCGTGCAACAGGTTTATGAGCATCAAATCTTGTTAGATCAGATATCTCCGGGCACTGAGCATGATTTGGATTGTGCTGCAGATATTCTAGACTCAGCACCAGTAAAAAATATCACTAATCTGCTCATTGGTGATGACTTACTTATTTACCGAGAACTGATTTTATGTGGAAAAATAGAGCAGGCCTTGCATGGGTTGAAACAAGAAGCTCAGCAATGCAAAGTCTATCCTTTACGCCAAATTCGTATTCAGCTTTTACAAGCTTTAGCATTTTATCATTTTGATCAACAGCAACTGGGATTAGATTATTTGCAAAAGGCTTTGGTTGCTTTGATGCCGACTCAGGCAGTGCGGATAGTTCTAGATGAAGACCCTTTAATTTGGGATATGTTAAGTCATTTAAGTCAACATTTAAGTCGACAGAAGCAAAAGCATACAGTTGTATTATTGGATTATATTCAACAACTTCAAAAGCTTAATCAAGTTGAAGACAGCGATGACGTTTTGATCGGTAGTTCTGGCATTGAGGCCTTATCAAAACGTGAAATACAAATTTTAGAAAAATTAAGCCGCGGTTGTACCGATGCTGAAATATCTGAGTCAATCTTTTTGTCCATCAATACGGTGAAATGGCATCTACGTAAAATTTATAACAAGTTGCAAGTTCGTTCTCGAATGGAAGCGGTGAATGAAGCCAAGAAACAGGGTTTAATTGAGTAATTTAAGATTGAATAATTTTTTATGTGTTGCTGTTTAACGAGATCTTCAACAGCTTTTTTGAAAGGATATATCGCACAGTATTCAGGGCAAGGGCATGCCTTACCCTGAATATGCCATTAAAGTGATTTAGGTGTTCCAAACAGCTCAGTAAAGGCGTGGTCTGGACGCGGCTGCTTCATAAAACTTTCACCGACCAAGAAAGCATGAATTTCATGCTCTTGCATCATTGCCACATCTGCAGGGGTCGCAATCCCACTTTCCGTGACCAGTAGACGAGATGGTTCAAGTAGTTTTTTCAGACGAATCGAAGTGTTTAAGTCCACATCAAAGGTTTTTAAGTTGCGGTTATTGACACCCAATACGCAACGCTCAGATAGACGTAAAGCACGTTCAAGTTCTGCTTCATCGTGTACTTCAACCAAGACATCTAAATTCTGCTCAAAAGCCGTTTTAGACATTTCTTCGAGTTGTTGATCTGACAAGCATGCCACAATCAGAAGAATACAGTCGGCATGTAAAGCACGTGCTTCAATCACCCCATAAGGGTCAATCAGAAAGTCTTTGCGTAATGCAGGCAGGGCACAGTGAGAACGTGCAATTTGAATATTCTCATTGGCACCTTGGAAAAAATCGACATCGGTTAAAACCGATAAACATGCTGCACCTGCAGCTTCGTATTGCTGCGCGATTTCAGCAGGATCAAAGTTTTCACGAATGATGCCTTTAGATGGTGATGCTTTCTTAATTTCAGCGATCACACCCGGTTGTTTGCTCAGTAAAGACTTTGCAAAACCACGTACAGGAGTTGCCTCAAGTGCCCATTCTTCCACATCTTTATAGCTACGTTGTTTGAGGCGTGCAGCAAACTCTTCCTGCTTGCGATCCACAATTTTGCCTAAAATCGTATTTGCGATATCTACCATGACAAAATCCTGTCTATCAAGCGTCGTATTGTTTAAGGGTTTTGCTGAATTCAGCAAGGATGCTCATCTTTTCTAAAGCTTGTCCGCCGTAGATGATGTCATGTGCTAAAGCCACGCCTTGTTTATAACTGGTACAAAGTCCAGAGACATACAGACCGGCACCTGCATTTAAAGCAATCATATTGGCTGCTTTTTCGCCTTTATCAGATTTGTTTTTACCTAAGGCATCTTTAATTAGGCTTAAACTTTCAGCAGAATCTTGAATGATTAAACCCGTTAAAGTTTGCGATTCGATCCCAACATCTTCAGGTTGAATCTCCCATTCGGTGACTTCGCCATTTTTGAGTTCAGCCACATAGGTGCTTGATGCAAGGCTAATTTCATCTAAACCATCTTTAGAATGAACCACCATGACATGTTCAGCCCCCAGTTGTTTCATCACTTCTGCAATAGGACGGCATAATTCAGTCGAAAACACCCCAATCACTAGACGTTTTACTCCAGCCGGATTCGTAAGCGGGCCAAGTAAATTAAAAATACTGCGAATGCCTAATTCACGACGCGGGCCTACCGCATACTTCATCGCTTTGTGATGATTCGGGGCAAACAAGAAACCGACACCCATTTCACGAATACAACGTTCAGTTTGTTGCATGTTTAAGTCAAGTTGGATGCCTGCTTGCTCTAACAAGTCCGAGGAACCCGATTTGGTTGAAACACCACGGTTACCATGTTTAGCAATGGTTGCACCTGCCGCTGCAATAACAAAAGCAGATGCAGTCGAGACGTTAAATAAGTTCTGACCATCACCACCTGTACCGACGATGTCGACTAAATAAGGCACATCACTGACATCAATTTTGATGGCAAACTCGCGCATGACACGAGCCGCTGCGGTAATTTCATCAATACTTTCACCTTTTAAGCGAAGACCCATCATCAGTGCACCAATTTGGGCATCTGTTGCTTCACCATTCATGATGGTGCGCATGACGTCTTCCATTTGCGGCTGCGTCAACTCAATGTTTTTAGTGATGTTATTTAAAGCTTGTTGCATATTCATTTTTCACTGCACTCATTTATGCGTAAATTTCTAAAAAGTTCTTAAAGATTTGATGGCCATGCTGACTCAAGATTGATTCTGGGTGAAATTGCACGCCTTCAACGGCAAGCGTCTTATGCTTTACACCCATGATTTCTTCAATTGAGCCATCTGCTTCATTGGTCCAGCAAGTCACTTCTAAGCATTCAGGCAAGCTTTCTTGATCAATCACCAGTGAGTGATAACGCGTTGCTGAAAACGGAGAAGGGAGGTTGCTAAAAATGCCTTTATTCGAGTGGTGCATGTCAGACAAACGCCCATGCATCACTTTTTTGGCACGAATGATTTCGCCGCCAAAAGCCTGACCAATGGCCTGATGTCCTAAGCACACCCCTAATAATGGAATTTTTCCAGCAAAATGCTGAATGGCTGGAATGGAAATTCCTGCTTCCGAAGGTGAGCATGGGCCAGGGCCAATCACAAGATACTTAGGTTGCCATCGCTCAATATCCTCCAATGTCACGGCATCATTACGTACTACTTTTACTTCTTGATTTAACTCGCCAAAATACTGGACGATGTTGTAGGTAAAAGAGTCATAGTTGTCGATCATTAAAAGCATGAGCTTAACCTATTGAAATTTATGCACATAAATGTGCTTGAAGAGTCCCGTAGTATTCGTGCGATTACATTATAAAGCTATAAGTAAATTATTTTTCTCATTCAATGACTTGAATGGAGGCACAAAACCGAAATTATCATAGCAAAAAATACACAGCTAGGGCGCGACATTTTTTTTCGGACCTAAAAATTACAATGGGTTTTGTTACTAACTGATATAGAGTTTATGAATATCTCAGATTCAAATCCTAACGAGAAACCTCGTGGACTATGTGTAAATGTTATGAAGCATGCACATTCAAGGAATATAAAAGAATATCTCTTAATGCCGTGAGCCAAAAACTCCCCTAATGTCACCAAAACAGAGCATATTTTTTTTGCTTGCTCACCTCTGAGATGTCGGCTTTATATTTAGTTTGCAAGGAGAGGTTTTTTGTTTTTTAAAAATCAAATAAAAACAGTTAATTACGCTGCTTATATTTGATTTCAGGTATATCGCTCGCCGTGATATGAGGTGTGGAAGTCAAATCAAGGCGAAAATAACAGCTTAAAAAGCGATCTAATTTATAAAAAACGGGTGTAAATCGACCCGTGATATTTAAAAATGCACCATTATGATCCACACTCAAAATCTTTTAGATTAAATGTGAAGAAGCGTGCTTGAATATGGTGCATTTACTTTTTAGCTCAGTATAATAGAGCCAAAGCAAACAGCTTAAAACTGTTATTCTGATAATGAATTCAATATTTTAGCTAAGCTTTTTAAAGTTGGTACGGTAATTGCTTTAGAACAACCAACTACTAACACGCACTAAAGAGTGCAACAAAAATTCATCGGAGCAAAATGAGCATGGCGAACAAGGTCCTACAACTCATCCAAGAAAGTGGCGCAAAATGGGTCGATTTCCGTTTTACGGATACTAAGGGTAAAGAACAACACGTAACTTACCCAGCAGATACTATCGACGAAGATACTTTTGAAGACGGTAAAATGTTTGATGGTTCTTCTATTGCTGGTTGGAAAGGCATTGAAGCATCTGACATGATCTTACGCCCAGATGCTGCAACTGGTTTTATCGACCCGTTCTTCGCTGAGCCTACAGTAGTTGTTACTTGTGACGTTATTGAGCCATCAACAGGTCAAGGTTACGACCGTGACCCGCGTTCGATTGCTCGCCGTGCTGAAGAATACCTAAAATCGACAGGTATTGGTGATACTGCATTCTTTGGTCCAGAACCAGAATTCTTCGTATTTGACGAAGTAAAATGGGAAATCGATATGTCTGGCGCGCGCCATACATTGATTGCTGAAGAAGCTGCTTGGTCAACAAACAAAGACTACGAAGGCGGAAACTCTGGTCACCGTCCACGTGTTAAAGGTGGTTACTTCCCAGTTCCTCCAGTTGACTCTTCACATGACATGCGTGCTGATATGTGTGCGCGTATTGAAGACATCATGGGTCCAGGTCGTGTAGAAGTACACCACCACGAAGTTGCATCTTGCCAATTAGAAATTGGTGTAAGTTTCAACACAATGGTTCGTAAAGCAGACGAAGTACAACAGTTCAAATATGCGGTTTGGAACGTTGCGCACCAATATGCAAAAACTGCGACTTTCATGCCTAAGCCAATGGTTGGTGATAATGGTTCTGGTATGCACGTTCACATGTCAATCTCTAAAGATGGCAAGAACTTGTTTGCTGGTGATGAATACGCTGGTCTTTCAGAAATGGCGCTTTACTTCATCGGTGGTGTAATCAAACACGCTCGTGCATTGAACGCAATTACGAACCCTTCTACAAACTCGTACAAGCGTTTAGTTCCACACTTCGAAGCGCCGATTATGTTGGCTTACTCAGCACGTAACCGTTCTGCTTCTATCCGTATTCCTTACGTTTCTAGCCCTAAAGGCAAACGTATCGAAGCTCGCTTCCCAGATCCAATGATGAACCCGTACTTAGGTTTTGCTGCATTGTTAATGGCGGGTCTTGACGGTATCCAAAACAAGATTCACCCAGGTGAAGCAGCTGATAAAAACTTATACGACCTTCCTCCTGAAGAAGAAGCGAAAATCCCTACAGTTGCGCACAGCCTAGATATGGCTCTTGAAGCGCTTCAAGCGGATCATGAGTTCCTTCTTAAAGGTGGTGTATTCACTAAAGAAATGCTTGATGCATATATCGAACTTAAAACTGAAGAAGTGCGTCGTTTGAACACGACAACTCACCCAGTTGAATTTGATATGTACTACAGCTTGTAATTCTGAACTGAATTTCACTGTAAAAAACCCGCGCTAGTCGCGGGTTTTTTGTATCATCTGTTTAACTTGAAAAAAATTGATGAGAGCAATGGCACAGCGTAAGAAGCACACCAGTTTTTATCCTTGGATTGACCCTAAAGATAACGACAAAGGTTTTAAGCTAAATTTTTCGATGGTGACTTATATCGAAGTTGGTCGCACCCCTGAAGGTTATAAGCATGCAGAATTTGTTGCATTGAAAAGCCCAGAGTTAGCACTGGATTATGATTATCCTCAAAGTTTTTATTTGAGTGCTGAAGGTTTTATTTTGGTGAAAACTCCGCAAGGTAAATTTGAAACAATTGCAAAAACAGATAATTGCTAAAGTTTTATTTTACAATTGAATAAATTCTTCATAACTCAAAAAGCGTTTAAGCGCACAGTAAATCAATGGTACAGGTAGGCTTATGCAGCAGATTCCCGCTGAACTGAAAACATGGTTATATGCTTCAGGTTCACTTACTCAGCAACTGACTGATTTGGCTGATGGGGCGTTTAGGGTTCAACCGACCAAAGAACATTTTCAGCGTCTTCAGTTTATCGATGCAAAATGGATGGGCATGCCGTTTCAGCATACGTCATGGGTACGAGAAAGTTTTTTATATGGCAGTGATGCAGAGCCTTGGGTTAAAGCCAAAAGCATTTTCCCGATCTTAAGTTTGCAAGGCCGCGCACGGCTTTTTAAACATATTGGTAAAAAACCGATTGGTTGGTTCTTGTTTCAGCGCACCAATCCAGCATGTGAGCGTCGTGTGATTTGGCTAGAAGATGGCTGGACTAGACAGAGCTGTTATACTTGGCACGGCTGCAAGTTTATTGTTCAAGAAACCTTTTTGGCGAGTTTTGAGCAATTTTTGCAAAAGCAGAATTCAGCATCTGAAGGACAGTTATGACAACTGCACATCAAATTACTTGGCGTGAACGTTTAGAAGCCTATTATTATTTATGTCGTTTTGATAAGCCTGTTGGCACAGAATTGGTGTTCTGGCCTACCATGTGGGCACTATGGATTGCAGCAGAGGGCATACCGCCCATTGGTATTCTGATTCCGATGGTACTTGGCACGATATTTATGCGTGCGGCTGGGTGTGCAATTAATGATTTTGCTGATCGTAAAGTCGATGCGCATGTAGAGCGCACTAAAACGCGGCCTTTAGCAACAGGGATTATCACGGCCAAAGAAGCCATTTATGTGTTTCTAGCTTTAGTCTTTGCTAGTGCTTGTATGTTGTTATTTCTACCGATTGAAACATTCTATTGTGCTTTAGGTGGGCTTTTTCTCGCATTTATATATCCTTTTATGAAGCGCTATACCCATTTGCCTCAGGTTGTTTTAGGTATGGCTTTTTCGTGGGGAATTCCGATGTCATTTACGGCTATGGGTAAACCATTAGATTTAACCTGTTGGTTGCTGTATTTCGGCAATCTGGCTTGGACTGTGGCATACGATACTCAATATGCGATTACCGACCGTGAATATGATTTAAAAATTGGGGTGAAGTCGACAGCCATTTTATTCGGTCGTTTTGATATTCAAATCATTGCACTTTTACAGGCGATGAGTGTCGTTTTGATCGGTGCGGCGCTTTACCTTGAAAATTTATTGATGCCATTGGGTTTAATCGCATTGCTTGTAGTCGTGGCTGATTTTATTTATCAATGGTCCAAAACCAAAGACAAAGATCCACAGCGTTGTTTTTGGGCATTCCGTCACAATCGTTGGGTGGGACTTCTTATCTTTACTGGAATCTTTTTAGAATTAATTATTTAAAGTGATTGTTTGGTTGAAAAGCGTCCTATACAGGGCGCTTTTTTTATGTCTTAATAAAACGGCATGTAGTTTCATGTTTAAAAAAACAACGAATAAAAGGATATTTTATGAAACGCTCGAAAATAGCATTAGCCCTTACAGTTGCTGTTTCAATGCTGTCTTTAACTGCTTGTAATGACGATGATGATTCGCCCGCTTCAAACCAACAGCCCACTTATCTGTCGGAAGGGAATTATTCTTTAGATACAGTCGAGAATAGTTCATCGATTAAAGTCATGACTTATAACATGACGAATGTGCAGGGGAAGACAGCGACCGCAACGGCAATGGTTTTATTTCCACAGGTAGCTCGACCTAAAGATGGTTATCGTGTTGTGGTATGGGAGCATGGAACGGTCGGAGGCGGAGATGATTGTGCACCAAGTAAAAATGTGATTCATCCACGCTTTAAAATTTTAGCGAATACATTATTGGCTGCAGGCTATGTCATTGTTGCTCCAGATTATGAAGGCCTAGGTACATCAGGTGTACATCCTTATTTGAATTTGTCGAGCCAAGCTAATTCTGCCATTGCAGCCGTCAAGGCTGCCAAAGAGCATTATGGTACCCAGTTAAATGGAGCATGGATGTCGATTGGCCAATCACAAGGTGGACATGCATCATTGGGTACAGCGGAGTTTGCTAATACAGATACGACTTATAAAGGAGCTGTGGCTGGTGCACCTGCATCCAGTTTAGGACAAATTATTCAAATTTATCTCGATCCGCAGATGAATCTTGATGCCAATAATCAGCCTAAAGGACTCAATCGATTAGATGAGCAATTGCAACAAGTCCGTGGTGCTGTTGCAGGGGGACTGATTCCGCCAGAGCAAGGCCAAGCACTGATTGATCAGATAGCAGATGGTTATGCTGAGCTCTTGGCTTATGCAGCACTCACAAGCTCGGGTATTAAAGCATATCAGCCTGATTATGATTTAAAGAATATCTTTACCCCTGGCGCTGCTGAAATTGCGGAAAGTGCTTATGGACGTACAGGAGATGATGGTGCATGTTTAGGTTATCCAGCACCGAATAGTGCAAATGGCTTACAAGAACAATTTAAAGCGGGTGTTGTAGAGTTCTTGGCAGATCCAACACACTGGACTTCACAGTATGGTGTTGATTTAAATAAAATTAAAACAGATCCAGTGGTTCAGAAATTCTTGGCAGATAATCAACCAGCAACCAATGCCACTGCTGCGAAGGTGATTAAAACTCCTGTATTTATTATTCAAGGTGCGAATGATCAAGCAGTACTACCTGTAGTAACGCAAGCGTTATATGCAAATATGAAAGCAAAAGCGACCACATACTTCCCGCAAAATGGATATGCTGATGGTTATAAACTAACTATTGTACCGAAGGCGACGCATACGCAGGCAATCGTATGTCAAAATAAGGAGGCTGTAGATTTTATTCAGACCTATATGTCTGCGGGTACGGGTATTGTACTAACTGATGCACAAAAAGATGCTAGCACCAATGAAAACTGTACAGGTATAGCACCGACATAAAATTAACCATTTAAACTGAAGACAGAGCCTCATGATTGAGGCTCTTTTTTTGTTATAGTATTGGCCCATCAAAATCTAGATATTGGAAATAGGCTGGCTATGACGAAATCAACTCAAAAACTAACGCCGAAAGTGATGTTTTTGGCGAGTCTTGGTATTGTGATTCCATTGCTTATTTTAGGGATTGCTTTTTTAGCGGTAAAAAGCGATGCAAAAAACCAAGCGGAATATCAGCGTATTAAAGAAGAACAACAGCAGCGTATTCAAGAAAAATTGGCTGCCGAAAAGCAATTCACACAGCAGGAAGCGAGCAGCGCGGTCTCAAAATAATTCAAGCACGCATCGCAGGCGTGATACCAATGTGTTTATGCAGTTGGCGAATGCTTGGAATTTCTGTAAAACGCAGAACGATGTAACCTGCTTCATTGAGCATGGCATCACGTTCTGCATCTTCTTGTTCTTTGCCGATGTGGGAAGGATCATCGAGTTCAATAATCACCACGACCGCTAATTGTTCATCTAATAAAACGAAATCGGTGACTTTACGGTTAAATTTGGCCCGTATTTTATAGTGGTCACTGGTAATCAGTGAGCTAAATGAAACTTGAGCTAGAACATGATGGCGTGGGAAGGCTTCTTTTAAGCGAATAAACATTTTACGTTCAAACGGCGTAATGACATGTTTGGCATAATACTTTTGTTTACGGCGAAACAGGTCAGGGTAGACCATCATCACTAGTGTAATAGTGGCAAAGCAGCCGATGATAAAAAAGATGATTTGACTCAGATTGAACACAATATTTTCTAGCGCAAAGAAAAAACCCACTCGCATGGAGTGGGTTTTTAGAATTTTGGCTCTCCAACCTGGGCTCGAACCAGGGACCTGCGGATTAACAGTCCGTCGCTCTACCGACTGAGCTATTGGAGAATCTGCACGCATTCTATGTGGCAAAGATAAAAGGGTCAAGTCTTTGGCCTGATATTTTTATATAATCTGCTTTAAATGATTTAAAAACAAACGGTTTAGCTTTTATTGGTGCGATTTGATTCAGCCAGAGACTTTTCATGAAGATGTTTTTGGGATATTCAAGCTGAGAAGGGCCTGTATGGAAAGCTGCTTTGGAGTGATTTTGAGAGATTGGTTTTACTTATGGGGGAATGTCGTTTTTATAGGTAGAAAAAAGCCCAAGTCATAATGCTTGGGCTTTTTAAAATTTGGCTCTCCAACCTGGGCTCGAACCAGGGACCTGCGGATTAACAGTCCGTCGCTCTACCGACTGAGCTATTGGAGAATCTGAAATGCAGTATAGAGAAAATTACACATCGGTCAAGTTACAATGTTAAAAAAAGTCGAATTTTAGATTAAATGTTTTTTTTATAATCAGTTTGATATGTCATAGCTGTATAACAGAATGATATAGAGTGTGAATCAAAACAATGAGCGATAAAAAAAGCCCAAGTCGTGATGCTTGGGCTTTTTAGAATCTTGGCTCTTCCACCTGGGCTCGAACCAGGGACCTGCGGATTAACAGTCCGTCGCTCTACCGACTGAGCTATGGAAGAATAGTGGCTCTCCAACCTGGGCTCGAACCAGGGACCTGCGGATTAACAGTCCGTCGCTCTACCGACTGAGCTATTGGAGAATCTGATGCGCATTTTAGGGAGGAAAGGAAAATGGGTCAAGCAAAAAATATTGAGAAATGAATTGTTTGCTTTATAAATATGCGTTTAGGCAGCAAAAACAAAAAAACCGCTCAAAAAGAGCGGTTTTTTAAACAAGATGAATCTTATTTTTCAACGCCAGCAGCTTGACCTGCATATTTCGCGTTTGCATAATCCCAGTTTACAAGGCTTTCAAGGAAAGTTTTGATGTAAACAGGACGCGCATTGCGGAAGTCGATGTAGTAAGCATGTTCCCAAACGTCAATGGTTAACACTGCAACTTTACCGTGTGCAAGTGGAGTGTCTGCATTTGAAGTTTTAAGGATAGAAAGGTTACCATTTACTTCGTCAGCAACTAACCAAGCCCAACCTGAACCGAATTGAGTTGTTGCAGCAGCAGCAAATTCTTCAGCGAATTTTTCGTAAGAACCGAATGCTTCATCAATTTTAGCTGCTAAAGCACCTGTTGCTTTACCACCACCGTTTTTAGCCATACAGTTCCAGTAGAATGTGTGGTTCCAAACTTGTGCTGCGTTATTGAAGATACCTGCTTTAGATGCATCACCAGCAGAAGCTGTGATGATTTCTTCTAAAGTTTTGCCTTCAAGGTCAGTACCCTTGATTAGGTTGTTTAGGTTAACAACATAAGTATTGTGGTGTTTGTCGTGGTGGAATTCTAAAGTTTCTTTGCTGATGTGTGGAGCAAGATCTTCGTAGCCATATGGAAGTGCAGGTAAAGTAATGGTTGTCATGTTTCATTCCTTGCAGATTTGCTGGGTTTTACTTTAAGTGCATTTATTGTAAATGATTCTATAGACAATAGGGCAGTCTTTTAATACACAAAATATGCAAAAAATTTCGCAAGGAGACATATACGATACACAAGATATCGTTAGAGTCTTTTGTACAGAATGTGTTCATTTTAAAAGACTCTAAGCTCTAGATGGATTGAGGTGTGTAATTAATTTTTAGTCTGCAACGCAGCATGGTAACGGCGATTTACTTCATCCCAATCGACCACATTATAAAAGGCATTGATATATTCAGGACGGCGGTTTTGGTATTTTAGATAATACGCATGTTCCCATACATCTAAACCGAGAATAGGGGTATGACCGTGCATAAGAGGGGAATCCTGATTTGCACTGCTTTCAACAATCAGGTTGCGTTCAGGTGTCACACTCAGCCATGCCCAACCACTGCCAAAACGGCTAATCGCGGCTTTGGTAAATGCATCTTTAAAAGCATCAAAACCACCGAGTTGCTCATCAATAGCCTTTGCCACAGCTCCAGTCGGTTGGCCACCACCTTGTGGACTCATGACCGTCCAAAACAGTGAGTGGTTGGCATGACCACCTGCATTATTGATCACCATATTTTTAAGATCAGTAGGGACTTCATTGACTTTGGCAACCAAATCTTCCACAGACAGTTTCTCCCATTCTGTGCCTGCAATCGCGCCATTAATGTTATTGATGTAGGTTTGATGGTGTTTACTGTGGTGAATTTCCATCGTTTTCGTATCAATATTGGGTTCGAGTGCATCATAGGCATAAGGAAGAGCGGGTAAAGAATAAGCCATGTTTTTGATTCCTTTAATCATCAAAGTTTGTTTTATTGGGAGTTTTTAAAGCAGTTTTATTATCCACTTAATTATTAATGAGAATCAATATTTTTATTATTTGCGATATTGGAGCGCAGCGTAGCAATTTATATTGTTCGTATTGGGTTGAACGTTCAGCAGGTATAACAAAGATCAAATGCAAAGCGTTTTTGAACTGATGCTATGTTTTGATTTAAAAAGATGAAAGGCTAGGAATAATATTTTAGAAATTAATCATTTGCTGAAATGGAAGTGATGTCGAATGCCATGCGATGTAAGCGCATTGAAAGGACTGGGATGAAAATAGTCTCATCCCAGTAATTGCTTAGATCGGGTTATTTAACTCGAAATAAACATATTCAATATCAAATTGTTCTGAAATGGCTTGACCTAATCGCTGCACGCCATAGCGTTCAGTCGCATGATGTCCGCAAGCAAAATAATGTACGCCTAATTCTTTGGCTTCATAGAAGGTACGTTCACTGACTTCGCCTGAAATATAGGCATCACAGCCTTGTTCAGCGGCTTTTACAATAAAATCTTGAGCACCACCGGTACAAAAACCAACTTTTTCAATCATGGTCTTGTCCGCAGGAAGATGGGTGACATCAAACTTTAATTTCTCAGATACAAACTTTTTAAACTCTTCCACAGGCATGGGCTGTTTTAAATAACCAATATTGCCAATAGGATGACGCTCAGATGGATCAAGTGCTTCAATACGTTCCAGTTTGAGCAAATCTGCAATCGCTGCATTATTTCCAAGACTCGGATGGCTGTCGAGGGGGAGGTGATATGCCAACAAAGAAATGTCATGTTGGATCAGACTCTTGATCCGTTTACCGCGCATACCTGTGATGGGGTAGGCTTCACCTTTCCAAAAATAACCATGATGCACCAGTAAAAGATCCGCATTTTCTCGTATCGCAGCATCTATGGCATCTTGCGATGCTGTCACAGCAGCTAAAATTTTACGCACTTCGGTCTTTCCTTCAATTTGAAGGCCATTCGGTGCATAGTCCTTAAACTCAGGTGATTTGAGGGTTTGATCACACCACTGAATAATGTCTTGTAATTTTGCCATATCGACTTAAAAACTCTTTTAAATTGATTACATCGGAACCTATTGTTTATTGTAACTAAAGCATGACAAAACTCTTGCTTATTTTTGTGCTTCGGCTTGAATTTCGCTTTACAATAGGCATAAATTACTTAGTCATCAATGAATTAAAACATTTTAGAGGGTGAAATCGTGCGCAGGACCTTTTCCTGGTTACCTTGGGTATTACTCATTTTAGTCATTGCTGGATTTTTTGCTTGGCAGCAGTATCAAAAGCCAAAAGCGCCTGTGGCGTCGGATGGTATTAAGATGCCTGCTGAAAAGGTTGAGCCTTTAATTAACACCACGCGTACCGGTGGGGTGGTTTCTTATAGTGCCGCCGTGAAAGTGGCTGCGCCAGCAGTAGTGAATATTTTTACCACGCAAAAAGTCAAACAACTTGACCATCCATTACTCAATGATCCTGCGTTCCGTGAATTTTTTGGCAATCAAATTCCAGATCAGTTTAGCCAAAATAAAAATGAAAACAGTTTGGGTTCAGGTGTGATTGTTCGCCCTGATGGTTATATTTTGACGAATAATCATGTGATTGCTCAAGCCGATCAAATTGTTGTGGCATTACAAGATGGCCGTCGTGCAGTGGCAAAAGTGATTGGTACCGACCCCGATACTGATTTGGCTGTGATTAAAATTGAGCTGGCGAACCTGCCTGTTTTACCTTTTAAGCTCAGTGGCAACGAAGTGGGTGATGTGGTCTTGGCCATTGGTAACCCATTTGGTGTGGGACAAACGGTGACGCAGGGTATTATATCTGCTACAGGGCGCTCTGACCTAGGTATTAACACTTATGAAGACTTCATTCAAACCGATGCTGCGATTAATCCCGGCAACTCTGGCGGTGCTTTGATTGATGTTGCGGGTAATTTAATTGGGGTTAATACTGCGATTTTCTCTCAGTCAGGTGGGTCTCTAGGCATTGGTTTCGCCATTCCTGCAAGAATTTGCCAACAAGTACTGAACTCCATTCTTAAAGATGGTCGTGTGGTGCGTGGTTGGCTAGGTATCAGTTTATTGCCTGTTGAACAAGTCAATATCTTAGAGCCTAAAGGGCCAGGTGTGGTTGTTGCAGACGTGTTAAAAACTGGGCCTGCTGCAAAAGCTGGTTTAATGAAAGGCGACAAGATTGTGAAAGTGAATGATGAAGTGATTACTTCAACCTCACATTTGATTAATTTTGTGGCTTTACAACCGCCAAATAGCACCATTCAGATTTCACTTGAGCGCGAAGGTAAACCTTTAGATGTTGCTGTGGTTGTTGGGGAAAGAAAAGAGCAAAATCAGGACTCTCAATTTATTCCATTACCTGAATAAGACTAAAAAACGTAAATAAAAAATGCCTCTTTATAGAGGCATTTTTTATGAGTAGATGATTTACAGTGTGAATATTAAATGCAGAGCATGATCAATAAAAACCCTGTGCATTTTAAATGCCTCAGATTGGTAAATGATGATCTCAGTTTTAGTCGAAAATCAAAGCTCACTTATTTTTAGATATTGCCCAATGGCATCAAGCATTCATAACGCGATGAACTTATTCGTGTGGAGGTATAGGTCGAAGTTAAAAGAAGGCGTGTGATTGAGGATGCATTGTACAGCCTCTCATTACGCTTTTTATTTAACATAGATGATAGGTTTTACTTATTTGGAAATGTTGAGCCTAACTTTTAGGAAAACCATTGCTGTTATCGTTTTGAATGCTGTTTTTGTTTAAGCGAGGCGCTGATGACTCGGTTGAATCTACAGGAGGATTTATAGGGCACAAAAAAACAGCAACCGAAGTCGCTGTTTTTATATATCTGGAAATTACGCTTCTTGTTGGATACCCGCAACGAGCCAGTCTTGGGTAGAACCCGCAGGTTTTACAAAGTGCCAAACTTCAGCAAAAGGTTGCGGTAAGCTGTTGAGGTCTTCACTTACTGTACCAGTAAAACGTACGCTAACCACGTATTGGCCATTTTCTGTCGCAGAGTCCGCAACCATCGCATTAAGGTTTGAAAACTCAGCTACATCTTGATCTTGATTCGCCATAATGTCTTGATACATAGACTGGTAAAGATCAGGTGTTAAGTAACGCTGAATTTCAGAAATGTTACTTGCCGTGTTCATCGACTGAATATGATTGAAACGTTGACGAGCAATACGTAAGAAAGCAGCGGGTTCTGTACCGTCTGGCAGCTGACTACCACTATTGGTATAGGCAGCGCCAAAAGGTGTATTGTTTTGTGGTGTAGCAGCTGAACCACCTACAGACTGACCAAAAATATTGCTGTTGTCATTTGATGTACGTGGTGCAGCTTGTTGACCAAACGGTGCTTGATTTGAACCATTGTTTGGTGCGTATGGATTAGGTGCTACTTTTTTTTTTGCGCCCATTTTACGGAAAATGAAGAAGGCAACAGCAGCGGCAAGAAGAATCCAAATCCAGCTCGGAATACCACCTTTTTCTTCCTGTGCTTGCGCTTGAGAAGCAGAGTTATCATCTGCCAATGCATTTGCAGCTACAGCACCAATTGCAGCACCCGCTACACCAGCCGCAACCATACCACCGACGCCTGGACCAGATTTAGCTGGAGCTGTAGCGGGCGCGGTAGGTTGTTGAGCTGGAGTTGCTTGACGAGGTTGTTGATAAGGCTGAGTTGGTGCAGCTTGACGGCTCATGCCGTGGCTTTTACCACCACCTGCACGTTTAGCTTCTGCGGCTAAGGGTGCAACTAAAAGAGCCGCTGTTAAAAAACCAGCAATCAAACCACGCTGTCGAACTTCCATCAAATTTTCCTACTCTATAAAAAATAAATTTTAACTCTACCTTTATGCAGTCTTTCAGCCTAAATTTCAATAAAAAACGTGTTTATTTTATGAGAAATCCAAACGAATGGAATTTAGCTTAGTTGAGTTCATCGCTTAAGCTCATGGCTTCAGTGAGTGCCTCATGTAAGCGCGCCACGGCAATTACCTTCACCCCTGCAATGTCTTTTTGCGGTGCGTTGCCACGCGGTAGAATAATGTATTTAAAACCATGTTTAATAGCTTCTTTTAAGCGTTCCTGTCCATTGGGGACTGGGCGAATTTCTCCAGAGAGTCCTACCTCGCCAAAAACAGCCAATTGTTGTGGTAGTGCTTTACCCCGCAGACTCGAGGCACAGGCCAATAAGACAGCCAAGTCAGAGCCTGTTTCCGTGATTTTTAAACCACCGACAACGTTGACATAGACATCTTGTCCAGATGTTTGCACGCCACCATGGCGATGCATTACCGCCAAGAGCATATTTAAACGGTTTTGTTCTAAACCTAAGGCGACTCGGCGCGGTTGACCATGTGCATCATCAACCAAAGCTTGAACCTCAACCAACAGAGGACGTGTGCCTTCACGGCTGATCATCACGATTGAGCCTGCAATGGCTTCATCATAACGACTTAGGAAAATGGCTGAAGGATTCGCCACTTCTCTTAATCCTTTATCGGTCATGCCAAAAACCCCGAGTTCATTGACTGCACCAAAACGGTTTTTAACGGCACGAATCATCCGATAACGAGAGTCGGACTGACCTTCAAAGTACAGAACACAGTCCACCATATGTTCAAGCACACGCGGGCCAGCCAGTGCACCTTCTTTGGTGACGTGTCCGACAATGAACAAGGCTGTACCACTATTTTTAGCAAAACGTGTCAGTAGAGCTGCAGATTCACGAATTTGAGAAACACCGCCCGGCGCTGACTGGAGTGTTTCGGTATATAGGGTTTGAATGGAATCTAAAATTGCCACGGCGGGACGCTCGTGGGCAAGCATTTCACATATCCGCTCGACACAGGTTTCTGCCATGACTTTGAGTTTATCTGTGGGCAGATCAAGACGATTTGCACGTAAGGCCACTTGAGAGAGTGACTCTTCACCTGTGACATACAATGCCGCACTGTTGGCCGCGGCCATATGCGTTGCCGTTTGCAATAAAATGGTCGATTTCCCGATACCTGGATCACCGCCAATCAGTACTACAGAGCCCGTGACGAGACCACCGCCAAGCACACGATCAAACTCACCAATTCCTGTAGCCAATCGAGTCTCATGTGAAACTGAAATTTGATTTAAGGTGCTAATAGCAGCAGCTTGACCTGCATAGCCGCCACCCATTTTGGGCTGTGCACGATGTGTGACTGCTGGTGCAATATTGACTTCAACTAGACTATTCCATTCTCCACATTCAGAACATTGGCCCGCCCATTTTGAATGGTCAGCGCCACATTGTTCACAGCGGTAAACACTTTTTGCTTTTGCCATGCTTTATTTGATGCACTATTTGGAGTATTCGATGGTTCAACAGCATACAGAGGATTGGATTTGAAATGAATGCTCTGAATCAAAAAGCCACCCGAAGGTGGCTTAACTATTGAAGATTTTAAAAATTTGCTTTGAAAATAACCTTAGTACAACTCACCTGATTTACGCTTTTCGACAAAATCACGTGACTCTTTCACAATCACCGTCGACAGCAATAACAAGGCAATTAAGTTTGGAACCGCCATTAAACCATTAAAGGTATCGGCAAATAGCCAGACTAAATCAAGAGATGCCACGCAACCAATAAAGACTGATGCGATGTAAATGAGACGGTACAACAGCACATACTTTTCACCGAGTAAATAAGTACAGCATTTTTCGCCGTAATAGCACCAACCTAAAATGGTGGAGTAAGCGAAGAACACAATACCAAAAGTCACGATCCAGCCTCCGACACCCGGCAGTAATTGGTTAAAAGTATGGGTAGTTAATACCGCGCCTGTTTCGCCACCAAAACTATTGCCCGCCATAATAAAGCCCATAACCAAAACGATCCCTGTAATACTACAGACGATAATGGTATCGATAAACGTACCTGTCATTGAGACTAAGCCTTGACGTGCAGGGTGGTCGGTTTTTGCAGCAGCGGCAGCAATGGGTGCTGAACCCATGCCTGCTTCATTTGAGAAGACGCCACGAGCGACACCGTAACGAATGACAGCACCAATTGCGCCACCTGCTACAGCTTCACCCGTAAAGGCATCACGGAAGATCAGTTCAAGTGCAGGCATGACGAGTTCAAGATGGTTGAAGATAATAATGAGGCCACCGAGGACATAGCCAATCGCCATAATCGGTACGATGAAAGAAGCGGCTTTAGAAATAGATTTAATCCCGCCTAAAATAACCAAAGCAGAAAATACCGTAATAACGATACCTGTGATCCATGTTGCAACTCCCGTACTGTTTTCAACAGCGAGCGCAACTGTATTGGATTGTACTGAACTGCCAATCCCAAAAGACGCCAGAGTGCCAAATAGTGCAAAAATTAGTGCCAACCATTTCCATTTTAGACCGCGTTCAATGTAGTACATTGGACCGCCAGACATTTCACCTTTTTCATTTTTGATTCGATATTTAACTGCCAGTACGCCTTCCCCATATTTGGTTGCCATACCGAACAGGGCTGTCATCCACATCCAAAACACCGCACCTGGGCCACCAAGGACACAAGCGGTTGCAACACCGGCGATATTACCCGTACCAATGGTGGCAGAGAGTGCCGTCATGAGGGATGCAAAGTGGGAGATATCTCCTGCATGAGAATGTGCTTGGTCATGTTTGCCAAATACTTGTTTAAAGGCCAGAGGCAACATGCGGATTTGCCAGAAGAACAAGCGTAATGTGAGGAATATCCCTGTTCCGACAATGAGGACCAACATATAGGGTCCCCAGACCCAACCACTGATGGTTTCCATAAAAGTTTGTAAACTTTGTGTATTCATTTTTCTTTTAGTCCTCTATGTTTTAAAACTTGAAATTTCTAGAAAAATTTTGAGTTTTATTAAGCAATTGATATGCCACAGTCATGCTTCCTGCACGATTTTTTATTGATTTTTAGTCTTGTTGTATTTGTTACACGGAAATTTATTTTTGACAAGTGTTTTGCTGATTTTTTCAACAGGAACTTTTACGTGTCCTTTGTCGTATTAAATATAAGAAAAATTAATTAACTTTTCAAAAGATGTTGAAAATATAGATTAATACAATTTTATTTTTATTTTTTTGTTCTTTTCGGGTAATTTTGGCGACTGGAAATAAAAGATGACATCAAGAATGAGTTTAGAAAACACAGAATCGACCTCTGAACAAGGTGATTTAAAACGGAGTTTATCCAACCGCCATTTACAACTCATTGCGATTGGCGGTGCGATTGGTACAGGTTTATTTATGGGGTCGGGGAAGACGATTAGTCTCGCTGGACCATCTATTTTAATCATTTACATGATTATTGGTTTTATGGTGTTTTTGGTCATGCGCGCGCTTGGCGAATTACTGCTGTCTAACTTAAAGTATAAATCGTTTATCGATTTCTCTACCGATTTGATCGGACCGTGGGCAGGCTATTTCGTTGGTTGGACCTATTGGTTATGTTGGATCACGATTGGTATCGCGGACTTATCAGCCATTATTTATTACCTTCAGTTCTTTAATGGAGGGATGCCGTTCACACCTGGGGAAGGGGTGATGATCAGTGTCGCGGCCATTGTGTTCATCATGGGCTTGAACTTGGTCACGGTGAAACTGTTTGGTGAGCTAGAGTTCTGGTTTGCACTGATTAAGATTATTGCCATTGTGGTGTTGATTGCCGTTGGTTTATGGATGATCTTTACAGGGTTTACTTCAACCACGGGTGAAATTGCATCATTTAGTCATCTTTGGTCACATGGAGGAATGTTCCCAACAGGCGTGACGGGCTTCCTTGCGGGTTTCCAAATTGCGATCTTTGCCTTTGTAGGTGTAGAGCTGGTCGGTACCACGGCTGCTGAAACCAAAGACCCAGAAAAGAATTTGCCAAAAGCAGTGAACTCGATTCCAATTCGTATCATTGTTTTCTATGTGTTGTCTTTAGTGATTGTGATGTCAGTGACACCATGGAACGTGATTGATCCTGCGGTTTCGCCTTTTGTGAACTTGTTTAGTCAAGCGGGTATTGCAGCAGCAGCAATTATCATGAACTTGGTGGTGTTATCTTCTGTGATGTCATCAATGAACAGTGGTGTGTTTTCAACGTCGCGTATGTTGTTTGGTTTGTCTCGTGAAGATCAAGGGCCAAAAGCATTTGGTCACTTAAACAAGCGTGCTGTTCCTGCAAATGCATTGTACTTTTCAGCCATTTGTTTACTGTTAGGTGCTGCACTACAGTACTTTGTACCAAATACTGTTGAAGCCTTTACTTTAGCAACTACACTGTCGACGATTTTGTTTATCTGTGTCTGGATTATGATTATCTGGAGCTACATTGTGTATTACAAAACACGTCCAGAGTTACATGCAAAATCGACCTTTAAACTACCGGGTGGTCTGTTTACCTGTTGGTTTGTGATTGTTTTCTTTATTGGTGTGATCTATGTGTTATCACTAGAAGCCGATACCATGAAAGCTTTAATGGTGAGTCCAATTTGGTTCATCATTTTGATTATTGGTTATTTTGGTTTCTACAAACCGAAACATAAATAATCGATACGATTGAGAAAAACGCCAGTCTTTAACTGGCGTTTTTTTTTAACTCACTATAATCTTTAGCGCTTAGTGGTTTGGTCATGTATGTTGATCAGGTTATACTTCTTCAAAATATCAAATAGGTGATCAGATGCGTTCTGTCATTTGCTGCATCAGTGTCTTGGTGATGAGTACTGCATTCGTCGGTTGTGGTCAGTCTGGTACATTACATATGCCAAATGATCCAAACTACGACAAGCGAGCGAAATATTTGCTTTATAAAGACGCAGCAACTAAGCCGTCTGAACAAAAGGAAGATACAGCGCCCGTGAAGCAAGAATTTGCTGCACCTTCAGTTGAAACCAATCAGCCTTAATACCTTAAACGCTTCATAGAAAGGATACATTCATGAGTTTTACCCGCAATCATGGGGTTTTGCACGCTGAGCAATGCTCGCTGCAACAGCTTGCGCAGCAATTTGGTACACCACTGTATGTTTATTCAAAAGCGACTTTTGAAAAACACTTTACAGAGATGGATCGTGCTTTTGACTTTATCGATCATCAAATTTGTTTTGCGGTTAAGTCAAACTCAAACATTGCGGTATTGAATGTCCTTGCAAAGCTCGGTGCGGGTTTTGATATTGTGACCGGCGGAGAATTGGCTCGTGTACTAAAAGCGGGTGGCGATGCTTCTAAAATTGTCTTTTCGGGTTTAGGTAAAACTGAGATTGATGTTCAAAAAGCATTAGAAGTGGGTATTGCATGCTTCAATGTAGAGTCTCATGCAGAGCTAGATCGGATTCAAAAAGTTGCAGCGAAGCTCGGCAAAAAAGCACCCATTTCATTGCGCGTCAATCCAGATGTAGATGCGAAAACGCATCCTTATATTTCAACAGGCTTAAAAGAAAATAAATTTGGGATTCCTTCAGATACGGTGTTTGAAACCTATCAATATGCTGCAACGCTGCCGAATTTAGACATTATTGGTATTGACTGTCATATTGGTTCACAGCTGACTGAAACACAGCCTTTTGTGGATGCGCTAGATCGCGTGATTGTGATGATCGATCAGCTTAAAACCATGGGTATTCAGCTGAAACACATCGACATTGGTGGTGGTTTAGGCGTGACCTATAAAGATGAAGTACCGCCTACCGTTTTTGAATATGCCAATGCAATGAAGCCCGCTTTAGAAAAATTGGGTTTGAAAGTGTATATGGAACCGGGACGCAGTATTTCGGCAAATGCAGGAGTACTCCTGACCAAAGTAGATTTACTCAAACCGACTATTCACCGTAACTTTGCGATTATTGACGCAGCCATGAACGATTTGATTCGTCCTGCACTGTATGAAGCATGGATGGATATTCAGCCCGTTACACCGCGTTCAGATGTCGAGGCAAAAGAGTGGGATGTGGTTGGTGCGATTTGTGAAACAGGTGATTTCTTGGGTAAAGAGCGTGTGCTTGCACTCAAAGAAAATGACGTACTGGCGGTATTGGGTGCTGGCGCTTATGGTTTTGTCATGAGTTCAAATTACAACAGTCGCGGTCGTGCCGCTGAAGTAATGGTGGATGGTGAAAACGCACATTTGATTCGTGAGCGTGAAACCATTGAGTCGCTTTGGGACAAAGAACGTTTATTGCCTGAAGGATAATTCAAGATGTTATTAGAATTTACCAAAATGCATGGTCTAGGCAATGACTTTATGGTGGTTGATTTAATCAGCCAAAGAGCATTCCTTGATACTGTCACGATTCAGCGATTGGCGGATCGCCATTTCGGCATTGGTTTTGATCAGTTGTTGATAGTTGAGCCACCTGATTTACCTAATGTCGATTTCAAATACCGAATTTTCAATGCCGATGGTTCTGAAGTTGAACAATGTGGTAATGGCGTGCGCTGCTTTGCGCGTTTTGTACATGAGCGTCAGCTCACTACAAAGACCAAGATTAAAGTACAAACCAAGGCTGGAATTGTAGAACCCGAACTTGGTCAAAATGGCTGGGTACGCGTGAATATGGGTTATCCAAAATTCTTGCCGCAGGAAATTCCATTTATTGCGGATGCTCCTGAAGCATTGTATGACATTGCTTTGGCGAACAATGAGCACTTGACCATTGATGTGGTGAATATGGGTAACCCTCATGCAGTTACCATCGTTCCCGACGTGATCACAGCTGATGTTGCACGTCTAGGGCCTCAGGTTGAATCGCATGAGCGTTTTCCGCAGCGTGTGAATGCTGGGTTTATGCAAATCATTGATGAAAAGCATGCGCGCTTACGTGTGTTTGAACGGGGTGTAGGCGAAACCTTGGCCTGTGGAACAGGAGCTTGTGCGGCTGCGATTTCAGGTATGCGCCGTGGTTTACTCGATTCATCTGTTGAGATTGAGCTCGCAGGTGGTAAGTTGCATATTGAATGGCGTGAAGGTGATGTGGTTTGGATGACGGGACCAACCTCAAATGTCTACGAAGGACGTATCGATCTGAGTTACTATCAAAACTAAGTTTAGCGTCACACAAGAAGCACTGATTCATCAGTGCTTTTTTTATGAAAAATGTACATAGGCATATAAAGAGCTGAGACAGTGCTACTATGCAAAAGAAAATCAATCTTCCACAGAATAGAACTATAGAGGCTGACTTGTGACTTTTGAGCCTATGCAACTGCTCGCGATGTGGTTAAAACAACGAGAAATACAAAATCAGTCTGCCCGTACTTTGCAGGCTTATGAACGAGATGTGTCTGATTTTTTGCTATTTTGCAAACAGAAAAAACTTGAGTTGGGTGATGTTGAAGCCACTGATTTACGCGAATTTATTGCACAAAAAGTTGAACATCAACAGTTGAGCTCCAGTAGTTTACAGCGGATGTTATCTTCTATTCGTCAGTTTATGAAATGGGCTGAGCAGGGGCAACATTTGGCTTTTAATCCTGCCGATGACTTTCAACTCAAACGTAAACCTCGCCCTTTACCAGGGCTAGTGGACATTGAAACCATCAATCAAATTTTGGATCAGGCCTTGCCTGAGAAAGAAGTCGAACAGCAAATGTGGTATCGAGACAAAGCTTTGCTAGAGCTGCTTTATGCCAGTGGATTACGCTTAGCGGAAGTGCAAGGCTTAAGAATTAAAGATATCGACTTTAACCGACAATTACTGCGTATTACAGGTAAGGGCAATAAAACTCGGGTTGTGCCTTTTGGTTCTAAAGCCAAAGATGCAGTAATGAAATGGCTGAGCATTTACCCGCTATGGAATGGTGATTTTGTTCCCGATGCACAAGTTTTTATTACTCAAAAGGGCAATCCTTTGGGGATGCGCCAGATTGAAAATCGGGTCAAGTTTCAAGCACAGCGTGCAGGCGTAAATATTGATCTGCATCCGCATTTACTACGCCATTGTTTTGCTAGTCACATGCTGTCAAACAGTGGTGATTTGCGAGCAGTGCAGGAAATGTTAGGTCACAGTAACTTAAGTACCACCCAAATTTATACCCATGTCGATTTTGACAGGCTGGCTCAAGTGTATGATCAGACACATCCACGAGCACAGCAAAAGGTGAAAACTTAGTTCATTCATGCTTTAAAAATAGTGTCACATAATGCATGCACTATAGCGCTGTGTTTTAGGTTAAATGCCAAAGGTCAGAACAAACGGCGTAAACACATTGGCGGATATCTATGAAAGCGCTAGGGGGCTGTGAAATTCGGCATTATTCTTGCTTGAATCAACTTGATCAATAAGTAGCAATGGTCGCTCACTTTTGTTAGAAAAAGTGTGATTATGAACTTTTGTAGAATAATAAATCGGCAAAAAATAGAGTATAAAATTAAAAGAGGATGGGCTGAATATTCCAGTTTAATGAAACGGTAGATTTAAGCTTATATTAAAGATGACAAATGTGAAAATAGGTCAGTATATGATTTCAGATATACAAGCAAAGTATGATCAACTCAGCTCCGCGCAAAAAGACATTTTTGCGGGCTATGGTTTGCGTCAGGTCAAACACTTTGTTGAAATTAGTTTAGCCAATATTGAACCTGTACTGCCTGAAAATGCATTTGTTCAAGGCGTCAATGCAGCAGGTAAAGTTCAGGCTTTGAATGCAGAGACTGGGCAATACTATTTATGGATTTCCGATTTACAGTGGCAAGCGACTGCACAGCCCTCAAATAGCATTGATTTGAAAGATGACTTTCTTGAAGTCTGGAAAATTTTTAATCTTGGACAATATGAATTGATTGATTTAAGTCATATTCATCGTGATTTTTTAGAAAGTCAGTTGGCTTAAGAGCATAGAGTGTATGTCGAAGCAGTGGGCTATTTTGATCGAGTTTAGGATGATTAAAATAGCCACGATGTTGCATGCCGAGACGTTTCATTACCGCTTCAGAAGCCCTATTTTGAACTGCGGTAAAAGCAACAACTTCATCTAGTTTTAAAACCGAAAAAGCAAAATATAGACAAGCCTGTGCAGCTTCTGTGGCATAACCCTGATGCCAAAACTTCGAGTCCAATCGCCAACCAATTTCGACACAGGGTGAAAAATCAAAGCACTCAGGTTGAGCATGTAAGCCTGTAAATCCAATGAACTCCTGACTATGCTTCAGTTCGACTGCCCAAAAGCCCCAACCATTTTGATTGATGAATTGCTGAAACGTTTGCGCAAGGGCATCACTTTCTGTTTGCGCGAGTGGATGAGGAAAATAACGCATCACTTGAGCATCGGCATTTAACTGCGCAAATGCAGGAAAGTCATCTGCGCGCCAAGCTCTTAGACGTAAACGCGCCGTTTCTATCGCAAAATTTAAATGCGCTGACATTAGATTTCATCAAGCGGGAGTTGGAAACTTTGTTTAATGATTTGACTTGGCAAGTCTGTTTTGACACTGGTAATGCCATTCTTTTTGGTCAAATGCGTGGATTGGAACTCACGATAGCTTTCTAAATCAGGTACTACAACTTTCAGCATTGCATCGCATTCCCCTAAAATAATGTAGCATTCCATGACTTGAGGGAGCTCTTTCATGGCTTCAATAAAGGTGTCGATGGTTTCGGCATCTTGACCGACCAGCCAAATACGCGAGAACAGAATCAGTTGAAGGCCAATTTTTTGTGGATCGACCACTGTGGTATAATTTTGAATAACACCTGCTTCTTCTAATAGTTTGACGCGTCTTAGGCATGAAGACGGTGATAGACCGATTTCTCGTGCTAAGTCATTATTTTGAATGCGGCCATTGTCTTGTAAGTGGCGAATGATATTTTTATCTATACGGTCAAGTTTTATGCGCACAGACTTTGGTGATTGTTTCATATCTTAGAATATAATTTGAAAAATACGTTTTATTATAGAATAAATTGAAAGCCAATTTTGTGTTATTTCGCACATACTAATTTTCACTTTCTAATGGATGAAAGGGGAAAGGAAATGTCTGTATATGTACTCTTTGCACTGACCGTGCTGCCGCTGATTTTTACACCTGGGCCAGATATGTTATTTATTCTGTCTCAAGTTATGGGCAAAGATGCAAAAGCAGGCATGATGGCGACTATCGGCGTATGTACAGGCTATTTACTACATTCAATTTTAGTGGCTTTGGGTATTGCTGCCATTATTGTGTCTTTCCCACTTTTGTTTGAAACCATCCGCTGGCTGGGTATTGCCTATTTGTTGTATTTGGCCTTTGGTTTATTAAAGTCGGTTTTTAGCACTAAAAAATTGCAACTAGACCGAAAAACGGAAAATAACCCGATCAAAAAAGGCTTTTTTACCGCACTATTAAATCCTAAAGGTATGCTTATCTATTTTGCAATCTTGCCGCAATTTATCGATAAATCTGCCAACACTGTCAGTCAAGGTTTGATTTTATCTTTACTCTTTATCGCGATGATTTTTGTGGTCTACTGTAGTTTGAGTCTGGTTTTTGCAAAACTGACACAGAAGTCCCCAATAGATGAACGTAAGCAAAAATGGATTGATGGTACTTCAGGTGGTCTGCTGGCATTGGCCGCGACATGGCTGATTGCGAATTAAACTGAGAGAAGCATGTCAGAATGACATGCTTTTTTTTGAGGAAGTTTTTCAGATCGCCTAATAAAGCAGCAATATTGTGTCATCGTATGTCTAGAATAATGAGTATTTGAATCTAAGGCTGCGTGATCTATCTTAAATGACAGATTTGTGAAGCCTGATAAAGATGTGAACAGACAGTCAATCATCTATTTCATGGTGAATATTAGAGAAAAGAAATCAAATCTTTGAATAATGTAAATCAGATAAAAATATAATAAAAATCATAACTTAATCTGAGTGCGATTTTGTGCAAATATAGTGCGTACAAAAAAGTATGAACGCGTCGTTCAGCTAAATTTACGCATTTTTACAGCTCTTTGGTGAATTGTGACTTGACCGAAATGCCGTACACATTGCAAGATAGGGCACCTAAAAAAATTTAAGTGAAGAGTTAAACTAACTTTTCTCAACATTTACATTTGCTAAAACAGCCGAGGATTACATGAAGGCTCTTGTTGCTGTAAAACGTGTGGTTGATGCCAACGTTAAAGTTCGCGTTAAGCCGGACAACAGTGGTGTTGACTTAACCAACGTTAAAATGTCAATTAACCCATTCTGTGAAATCGCAGTGGAAGAAGCGGTTCGCTTAAAAGAAAAAGGAACTGTTTCAGAAATCATCGTTGTTTCTATTGGTCCTAAAGAAGCGCAAGAGCAAATCCGTTCTGCAATGGCGCTTGGTGCTGACCGCGGTATCTTGGTTGAAGCTGATGACAGCCAACTGGGTGCTTTAGAAATTGCGAAAGTGTTGAAAGGCGTTGTTGACGCTGAACAACCTCAGTTGATTCTTCTTGGTAAGCAAGCAATTGATGATGACTCTAACCAAGTCGGCCAAATGCTTGGTGCGCTTCTAGGTGCAGGTCAAGGTACTTTTGCTTCTGAAGTTAAAGTTGATGGCGACAAAGTACAAGTAACTCGTGAAATCGACGGTGGTTTACAAACTGTTGAACTTGCACTTCCAGCGATCATCACCACTGACTTACGTTTGAACGAGCCACGTTATGCTGCTCTTCCAAACATCATGAAAGCGCGTAAAAAACCGCTGGATACGAAGTCTCCTGCTGATTTTGGTGTTTCTACAACAACTAAACTTAAAACAGTTAAAGTTGAAGCGCCTGCTGAACGTAAAGCTGGCGTACAAGTGAAGTCTGTAGACGAACTTGTAGAAAAACTAAAAAATGAAGCGAAAGTGATCTAATACAGAAGGATAAAATCATGAGTATTTTAGTTATCGCTGAGCACGACAACAAAGCACTAAATGGTGCAACTTTAAACGTTGTTGCTGCAGCTCAAAAAATCGGTGGTGATATCACTGTATTAGTTGCTGGTTCTGGCGCTCAAGCTGTTGCTGATGCTGCTGCAAAAGTTGCGGGTGTAAGCAAAGTATTACTTGCTGACAACGCAGTTTATGCAAACCAATTGGCTGAAAACGTTGCAGCTTTGGTTGCAGATATTGCTAAAGGTGGTTTCAAACACGTATTGGCTGCATCAACTACAACGGGTAAGAATATTCTTCCACGTGTGGCTGCTCTTCTTGATGTCAGCATGATTACAGACATCATTGCTGTTGAATCTGCAAATACGTTCAAGCGTCCAATCTATGCAGGTAACGCGATTGCAACAGTTCAGTCTGATGAAGCAATCATTGTTGGTACTGTACGTGGTACAGCATTTGACCCTGTCGCTGCTGAAGGTGGTTCTGCTGCGGTTGAAGCTGTAAGCGAAGCAAAAGATGCTGGTATCTCTAAGTTTATTGCTGAAGAGATCGTAAAATCTGAACGCCCAGAATTAACTGCTGCGCGTATCGTGGTTTCAGGTGGTCGTGGTGTGGGTTCAGGTGATAACTATCATACTGTTCTTGATCCATTGGCTGATAAATTGGGCGCTGCTCAAGGTGCATCACGTGCTGCGGTTGACGCTGGTTTCGTTCCAAACGACATGCAAGTCGGTCAAACAGGTAAAATTGTTGCGCCTGATCTGTATATCGCTGTAGGTATCTCTGGTGCGATCCAGCACTTAGCAGGTATGAAAGACTCTAAAGTGATCGTTGCGATCAACAAAGACGAAGAAGCACCGATCAATGCAGTAGCAGATTACTGGTTAGTAGGTGATTTGAATACCGTTGTTCCAGAGTTAGTAGCTAAAATCTAATTCCTGACAACGTTTCAAAAAAACGCTTTTGTGCAAGCAGTTTAAGCAATGCTTAGCTGTGATGTGCAGGAGCGTTTTTTTATGTGCGTAAATCAATCTCAATATTATAAAAAATCAAAATCACTTGATATTTATTTTGTTATTTTAAGTCCTTGTATTCTGCAAATAATAATAAAAATTTAAGCATTTCTTAAGTTGAGTGTGCATCTGAATATTCAGATTTATGATACTATTTGCCATCCATTTTTAAGCTTAACTTACATAAAACTTTTTTTGTTAAGTTGGGAGTTGTAATCTTGCTGATTGATACTCGCGTATCTTGGTCTGTTCTGATCCTTGCTGTTCTGTGTTTAATTTTTCCATTTTTAGCTGATCTACAGTTTCCACTTTTAGGTGGTGCTGTTGTACGCGGCGTGGAAAATATTCAAGCGTTACTTTTATTGATATTTGCTGTATTTAGCTATTTTTACATGCAACCAATGCGTCTGCCTGAGAGTAAAAAGTATTTTTGGATCTGGGCTGTACTGTGGTGGTTGCTTTTATTTGGGCGTAGCACCAGTTGGGGTAGAGACTATTTCCCTGAAGTCCCAAAAGTATATTTTCGTGGCATCTCGGTGGTTTTGATTGGTTCAGTCGTATTTATGTTATTGGTTAAACCAGTGCGCGATGAGATTGCGATAAAAATGAAGAGTATGACGATTCCTGCTTGGGCAATGCTGCTCACGGTGTTGGGTTTGATTATTTCTGACGGCATTGAACACAGTCGCATTTATGGTGGAATTTTCTTACATCAGATTGCATATAAAGACCTTATGGAGGAGCTATATGAGTTTCCTTTAATATTGGGCTTGTTTATGGTGGCATTTCATATTATGCGGCGCGATAAGCAAGAGATCGATCAGTAAGTCCAAAGATAGGCAAGACATGGCTTAAAGCTCTCAAAAATGAGGGCTTTTTTGCATTTTACGCAACGTTAATAGGGAATGTGATGGAGCTGTAAATGTACATCCTATACATGTGTAAAAAATAACCCCTAAATTAAAGAAAATTAACGAGATTAACTGTGGTGACGTGACACAAAAATCAGAGTGTTTATGCTATAATTTGCGGCTATATTTCAGTTTTTAGTTCAGTATTTTGAACTAATAATTTTGCAAGTTTTACGACATATAAATGCAAGCGGTTTTACGTTTGTAGAATAAGGAGTATGCATGAGCGTATCGGAAATCAGACCGATTGCGATTGAGGATGAACTCAAGAACTCGTATCTTGACTATGCAATGAGCGTGATTGTTTCTCGTGCTTTGCCAGATGTTCGAGATGGTCTAAAACCTGTTCATCGTCGTGTGCTTTATGCAATGCACGAATTGGGTAATGACTACAACAAAGCTTATAAAAAGTCTGCCCGCGTGGTTGGTGATGTGATCGGTAAATATCACCCACACGGTGATTCTGCTGTTTATGAAACCATTGTTCGTATGGCTCAAGACTTTAGCTTGCGTTATCAATTGGTTGATGGTCAGGGGAACTTTGGTTCGGTCGATGGCGATAGCGCAGCTGCAATGCGTTATACCGAAGTTCGTATGCGTAAGTTGACTCATGAAATTCTTGCCGATCTTGAAAAAGATACGGTGGATTGGGAAGACAACTACGACGGCTCTGAACGTATTCCGCAAGTGATGCCAACGCGTATTCCAAACTTACTGATTAACGGTACTACAGGTATTGCTGTGGGTATGGCGACCAATATGGCGCCGCACAACATGACTGAAGTAGTGAACGCTTGTTTGGCTTATGCTGAAAACCCAAATATTTCAATTGAAGGATTGATGGAATATATTTCGGGTCCGGATTTCCCTACAGGTGGTATTATTTACGGTAAAGCGGGCATTGTTGATGCTTACCGTACGGGTAAAGGTCGTTTGCATATTCGTGGTAAATACCACTTTGAAGAAGACCAAAAAACAGGTCGTACCACGATCGTTTTTACAGAAATTCCATATCAAGTCAACAAAGCGAAAACCATTGAACGTATCGCTGAGTTGGTGAAAGAGAAAAAATTGGAAGGTATTTCTGAGCTACGTGACGAATCTGACAAAGATGGGATGCGTATTGCCATTGACTTAAAGCGTGGTGAAAACGCTGAAGTTGTGGTGAATAACTTATTCCAAAACACGCAGTTGGAAAACTCTTTCAGCATTAATATGGTGTGCTTAGACAACGGCCAGCCAAAGTTAATGAACTTGAAAGACATTGTTGCGGCATTTATTCGTCACCGCCAAGAAGTGGTAACGCGTCGTACCATGTTTGAGTTGCGTAAAGCACGTGAACGTGGCCATATTTTAGAAGGTTTGACGGTAGCATTAGCAAATATTGATGCGATCATTGAAACCATTAAAACTTCTGCAAACCCGGCTGAGGCGCGTGAACGTTTACAAGCAGGTGAGTGGGCAGCAGGCAATGTAATTGCGCTGCTCGAAAAAGCAGGTTCTGTTTCTGTACGTCCGGACGAAATTGAAGGTGAAGATCCAAGTCGTCCGTTTGGTTTAGATGGTCAGATATATCGTTTATCGCCTGCGCAAGTGGGTGCGATTCTTGAACTTCGTTTGCACCGTTTAACGGGTCTTGAACAAGACAAGTTGCAAGCTGAATATACTGAAATTTTAGGTCAAATTACTGAACTCACTGCGATTTTAAATGACTTCAATTTATTGATGGGCGTGATTAAAGAAGAATTAGCTTTAATTTTGCAACAATACGGCGATGCTCGTCGTACCGCAATTGTTGAGTCTCGTATTGACTTCTCGCGTGAAGATTTAATTCCTGAAGAGCAAGTGGTACTGACTGTTTCAAAAACAGGTTATGCGAAAACTCAACCACTTTCAGACTATGCTGCGCAGCGTCGTGGTGGACGTGGTAAATCTGCGACCTCGATGAAAGAAGATGATTACATCCAGCATCTGATTGTGACCTCTAACCATGCCACAGTGTTGTGCTTTACCAATGTTGGTAAAGTCTATCGCCTGAGAGTGTTTGAAGTGCCTCAAGCATCGCGTGGTTCAAAAGGTCGCCCAATGGTGAACTTATTGCCACTGGATGCCGATGAGACAATCACAGCAATTCTTCCTGTGATTGATGCGCCGAAGAAATTTAAAGAACGCTTAGCTGAGTTCAAAAACTTTGTGCGTAGCAATGTCGCGACATTACGTGAAAATAGTATTATCGACGCGCATTATGAAGCATTAAAAGCTTCATTCGATGAGTTGGCTGAAGATGCTGATGAACTTTCTGATGCATTACGTAAGCAATTGAAAGAGTTGGGTGTTGAGCTTTCAACAACAGATTTGGACAATGAAACAGTTGCTGAATTTGCTGATCTTGCAGAGAAAATGCGTAAGAACTTCTTTGTATTTATGGCAACTGCATCTGGTACGGTCAAGCGCGTTGAATTAGAACAATTTAGTAATGTTCGTTCAAACGGCTTACGTGCAATTGAGCTAAAAGAAGAAGATACCTTGATTGGTGTTGCAATCACCGATGGCGAACAGCAAATCATGTTGTTCTCAAATGAAGGTAAAGCAATTCGCTTCTCTGAAACTGATGCACGTGTGATGGGACGTACTGCAAAAGGGGTACGTGGTATGCGCGTCACTTTAGCTGCAGCTCAGGCCGAAGATGATGTTGAAACCGACACAGATTCAGATGATGAAGAATCTTCTGATTTAAGTGTGGCGAGCCGTATTGTTTCATTAGTTGTTGTGCCTGAAACTGGCGAAGTACTGTGTGCTTCTGCAAATGGTTATGGGAAACGTACGCCAGTTGATGACTTCCCAACCAAGAAACGTGGTGGTAAAGGCGTCATTGCCATCAAAACATCTGAACGTAACGGTGAGTTGGTCGGTGCGGTTGCCATTGATGAATCTAAAGAGCTGATGTTGATTTCTGATGGTGGTACTTTAGTTCGTACTCGTGCCTCTGAAGTTGCTAGAACGGGTCGTAATGCACAAGGTGTACGTCTGATTCGTTTAGGTAATGAAGAAATCTTGGTCGGTGTCGTTGCTGTTGACGCCGTTGAAGTCGAAGATGATATTTTAGATGCTTCTATTGAAACAACTGAAGAAACTGTGGTTGACGAAGTAAATGTAGATGCATCTGAAAATACAACAGATACCAATACATCGAACGAAGACTAACTGAATGAAAAAGAAAAGGGCGCTTCGGCGTCCTTTTTCATATTGGCGATGACCTAGTGGTGGATAAGATTTTATGAAAGCAAAATTACTGGTTTTGAGTTGTGCGTTGGCTTTAACAGCGTGTGATAAATTGGGACAACAGGCATTGGATTCGATTCCAAATCCGAGTCCTGCTCAAGAGAAAGTGGCTCAGCAAGCTTATCAAGCCTTTACTCAGGGTGATTTTCCGCAGCTCTATACTTATTTTGAGCCAGAGTTACAGCGTGAATTTAAAATTCATGAAAAAGACATGCGAAAATTTGCAAAGTCGATTCCTAAACAAGCCATTACGACTCAAAAAATTGTATCGAAACATATTGAAAAATCGACAGAAAAACCAAGTTTGTATGCAGTTACCTATGAGTATGCTTATAGCAATAAAAACCTAGTTCAATACGATGTTGGTTTTGACAAAGCCGGCGGAAGCACAAAAATTCGCAGCTTTGATGTCAAACTTTATGGGGCTTCAACGGATTAAATTGGTAGGATTGCTATCAATACGTTCTAAAATTTAGCGATGCTTGAGACGCCAATAAGCAAATGCTGCGCAAGCTATACCAAACACAAATAGATAGAGTAGTTTCGGCAGAATAAGTGCAGTTGGTACACCCATTTGGTTCAGTTGAATAAACATTTGAATCCCTTGGGTCGATGGCAAAACATTGCCCAAGTATTGCATCCAAGCGGGCATTGCGGCGTGTGGCCATGCTGTTCCTGAAAGTAGAAATAGCGGAATAGAGGTAAATACAATGACATGTCCTGCACGTTCAGGCATATCGAAAAATGTTGAAATCAACATGCCTAAAGCCACGATACAGCCTATAAAAATCGGCACGGCCAGTAACATGCCACTAAAATTTCCCCCATGTGGGTAGTCATTTAACCAATAAATAAAGCCAAATAAATATAAACAACCGAGCATACCAATGGTCAGGATGGCGCAAAAAATCGCAAAAAATTCCGTCGTCGTTGGTCGCCATTTCTGTTCGCGGTATCCGGCCAATAACATCCCTAAACCGAGCACGATGGTTTGATGAATAATCAGCGGAGCAATGGCGGGGAAAATATAACTGCCATAACCCGACATGGTGTTAAAAAGCGGTGTTTGATGAATGGAAATGGCTGGAGAAAAGTGCGAAATATTGCCAAATTTTTCCACGTGCTCGCGTACAGCATTTTCAATTGAGGTAGCGAGACCTAGTCCAATTTGCTTGGTTTTTAAAAAGTTTGCCGCGCTGAGATAGAGCCCAATCCCACCGACTTCGCCATGCCGAAGACTATTGGAAAGATTTTCGGGTAAGAGCAAAATACCATCGGCTTGCTGTTGTTTAATCATATTTTCAGCATCGAGGAAATTGCCCGTCACAGCCTTCACTTCAACATTTGGACTGAGCGAAACTTGCTGAATGATGTTATTGGTCACGATACTTTGTTCTTCATCCACAATCACAATGGGCAAAGCTTCTGCTTGCTGTGCTTTGTAGGCAGTCGGATAGAAAACACTATAGAAAATCACCGAGAGGATGAGCGTGGTTAAAATCGACTGATTGGCGATAATGTCTTTAAATGTCTTGAAGTAATAGTGCAAAAATGACTTCATGATACTGCTCCTTTGATTCTTTTTTTGAGCAGCAGGACAGAGGTCACAGCGTAAAAGACCACATAGAGGATAAGTATGAGTAAAGGCAACAGCGATGAACTGATTGGGCTACCAATGACCCATTGTTCGGTTTGTAGTTTGGCATAAGGTGTGTAAGGAATAATATTGGCCCAAAATTTGGTAAATAGTGGTGCGTTATTTAAGGGGAGGGTCACTCCTGCAAAACTGAGTGATGAGCCGCCGTACACAGCAATTAAACCAAAGGTTTTGGATAAGTTATTGGTGGCTAAAACAATGGTACTACTGATCAAGGCATAGGCACTATAAAATAAAAGCTGTGCCAACATGATCAACCAAAGTTGACCTGCAACAAACCAACCGCGAATCTCAATCAGCCAAAACATCCACGCCCATGTCCACAAGCAAAAAATAAGTACATAGGTCAGGTTTTTCGTGAGGATAGCTTTAAAAGCAGATTGGTTGTTTAGCCAATTTTGCGCTGTATGAAACTTAAATTCTTGACCGACTGAAAATGCGACACAGCAGCAGAGTAGTAAATGCAAAATTGCAGGAATCATAAAGGGTTCTAAATAGAACTCATAACTCAAATTTGGATTGTATAAGGTCGAAATTTTAACGTGTGGTGTAGGTACATCTAAATAAGGAATGGTATTTTCTAAATAGCTTTCACCAGCATAGTCTGCCATGGCTTCAACTGTGCTGAGTAACATGGCTGATGAAATGGTGTTCCCCACACTAAAGTAACTTTGGTTATAGGCGATGCTGATTTCAGCATCTTTAGCTTGAAAAAAACGTTGTTCAGCACCATTGGGAATACTGACGTAACCCCAAACTTTGGTTTGGTTCAGCAACTTTTCAACTTCGGTATTTTGATCACTGACGATGGCGACATCTAAAGTATGGTTGAGTTTTAAATAGCGCTGTATGTTTTGGCTTAGCTCGCTTTGGTCTTGGTCAATAATCGCAATAGGCAAATGTTCGGGTTTACCTTGGGCAAACATACTGGAAAACAGCACGATAATAAACAGTGGGGCAAGTGTGACTAAACATAGATCCCACTTATGTTTGAGTAAATAGTTCAGTTCCCGCAGTAGCCCACTTAGCATTATTTGCTCTCTTTGACTTTAAACAACACACTCATGCCAACTTTTAGGTCTGGAATAGCTTGTGCAGGCGTCAAATGAACTTTAAAGCTACGAATGTCATAGCCCCCTGTTTGGCGTGTGGTCTTAATGGTGGCAAATTCGCCTTCGGCATCAATATTCTTAATATTAAAGTGGGTATGTAGGTTTAAGGCTGGAATAAAGCCTTCAATTTGTTTTGCCTGATAGATATTGGCATATTGGTCTTCACGAATATTCAGTGATACCCAAAGTTCACGGTCTTGAATAATACTCACAATCGGCACACCCATCGCTACCAATTCAGAGGGTTTGCCATAAGTTTTAGAGACAGTACCGTCAATGGGTGAGAGTAGTTTGGTTTCAGCTTCAAGCGCATTGACTTCAGCAACGGCTGCTTTTGCAATTTGCACTTGCGCATCTGCTGAACTTTTTTGCTGTGGAGTGCTGCCACGTTCAGCCCGAGCATATTGTTGATATGCCGCTTCTGTCATTTGAGCAGCTGATTGTGCCGCAGCATGCATTTCATCGCGACGTTGGCGTGAGATGACACCTTGTTGGTACAAGTTTGCACCACGTTGATAGGTGGTTTGTGCCAAAGTTTGCTGTGCTTTCAGTGCTTGCCAGTTGGCGTATAAACTCGCAATATTTTCTTCCTGAGAGCCACGATCAGCGGTGGACTGGAGTGCTAAAGCAGCCTGTAAGCTGGCCAATGCTTGCTGTTTTTTGGCATCGACTTCTGGGCTATACAGTCGAACGAGTTCTTGGTTTTTACTGATCTTCTGTCCGTCATGTACATAAATTTCATCAATTCGACTGGGCACTTTGGTGCTAACATGGATCGTTTCTGCCTCAACCCGACCTTGGATTTCAACCGTTTTCGGTTGATAGGCCTTCCACAGTCCAAAAGCAATCACGATGAATAGAATAATAAGAGCAAGCCCCCCAATCAGCTTGATCGCTTTAGACTTTTGCTCGGTGTTTGTATTGGCTGATGCTGGCTCAGTCTGTTCGCTCTCAGTCTGTGCCTGTTCTTGAGTATTATTTGTGGTTAATTCCTCTGTTGATGGCACCACTTGATCTTCTTGTTTTTCAGGTTTTTGCGGATCAGATTGGTTTTGATCTTGATTCATTAAATGGCTCTCATCAAAGAATTAACGAATAAATCGCGTATTGGGTTGCAGAAGATAGGTTTGGAACTGATGGATCGAACCATGACTTTGTAGAAGCGTCGCCAGTGACATGACATATTTATAGGCATTCAGTGCGGTTTCTGCTTTTAAAGCGCTGAGCATATTTTGTGCATCGATCACTTGGGTCGCTGTTCCCATATCTTCTTTAAAGGACAGTTCTTGTATACGTAAATTTTCTTGCGCTGCTTTTATATTTTGCTGTAATAACTGATCACTTTGCTGCGCTGTGGTGGCTTCGCTATACGATTTATAAATCACATTTTCAATTTCTTGTTTAGTCCGTGCTGTCATCAGTTCAGAAGCGTAGCGTTGTAACTCTGCTGCTTGGACATTTTTGTTTTTATCAATGCCTGAGAACAGATTGTACTGTGCGGCTAAGCCAACGATCCAGTTATTTTTATCGTCTAGACTGTATTCACCAAAGGCAAAAATATGTGGTTTCTTGGCGGCGTTTTGTGCGGTGACATTGGCTTGTGCCAGTTGGGTGTCCATTTGCAGTTTTTGTACTAAAGCCGATTGATCTGCATATGACTTGAGTAGAGTATTTAAATCTTGGTTTTGGGTACTGTTAATAAAGAGTGGTGTGGTGAGCTCAGTAATTTGGCTGCTTTGTAAAAGGTTATTCAGTTGAAATAAACTGGCTTTTAAATTGGCCTGACTGGCTTGCTCACTGCGCTGTGCATTGTTTTTTGCCACTTCAAATTGCATGCGCTGGCCTTTACTAATAAAGCCCTGTTGTTCAAGTTTAAGAGCATTGTCATAGTGTTTTTGCATTGCATGCCAATTATATTGGCTAGACGCGAGCAACTGTTTTTGCAGTTGAACATTGAAATAGGCTTGAATCAGCTCAAAGCGTTGTAGGTCTTGCTGTTGTTTGCTGTTGAGTTCGCTACGTTTGGCTTTGATATTGGCGACTTGTTTCGCACTTGAGGTTAACCCACCTGTATAAAGCGGCATCATTGCAGAAATGGTTGGGCGTATGACTTGATCTTCTAAGGTAATTTGCGAGCTATTCGGAATAAGTCCCACACCTTTGTGGATGGTTTGATCAATACCTTGCTCTAAACCACTTAAATCGCCCAAATTTGGATAGGTGTTTTGCCACTCATCAATTTTCGTGGCTACACCATCAGTCAGTGTGTGTTCTAAATTATTTTTGAGTGCACCCAGAGGCACATCGAGCTCATTATGAAAAGCATAGGCACGTACGTTCAGATCGATACGGGGTAGCCCCAAACCTTTGACCGCTTCAGCTTCTAGCTTTGAGGCTTGTTGTAAGGCTTGGGTTGCCTGTGTGCTATACGAGTCTTGTAACACACTTTGCTCAGCTTGTTGATAGCTGATAGATGCAGCAAAAGTTGTCGAGCTGATTCCGAGACTGAGACCGAACATGCTTAATGACAAGATTGATGGCAGTGATGTACGCAATAAGAATTTGTTGGCTGGTGTATTAAGCATGTTGAATAGTCTTTGTGGCATGAGCACGACTCTTTTCTATGTTTTGCACATTATACGCATAATCTAGCTGTTCTGAATGCTGACTCAGTTACTGAATTGTTTAATTTGCAAATGTATATCAATAGATTAGCGACATTTTTAAGCAAAGGATATGCTTTCTTTGAGCTTAGGTGAATGGGAAAGCGCTGCTGTAATTGATTGAGGAATGCTGAGTTAAAACTGGATCGTTGATCTTGATTGAGTTTTTGACTGTAAAGGTGAGATTACATTGAAATATTTTCAGTTGAATTTACTGCAAGCACTGGCTATCTGTGGTTAAATGCCATCATTTTATTGTGTTTCACTTTGAAAGGAAAAATCATGCGCGCGTACAACTTCTGTGCTGGTCCTGCTGCATTACCTACTGCCGTTTTAGAAAAAGCACAAGCTGAAATGCTTGATTGGCAAGGCAAGGGTCTTTCCATCATGGAAATGAGTCACCGTAGTAAAGACTATGTTGCTGTGGCTGAAAAAGCAGAAGCAGATTTACGTAAACTCATGAACATTCCAGAGAACTATAAAGTCTTGTTCCTTCAAGGTGGTGCTTCACTTCAGTTCTCCGCGATTCCTTTAAATTTGTTGGGTAAAAACAGCAAAGCGGACTATATCCATACTGGAATTTGGTCTGAGAAAGCACTGAAAGAAGCGCAGCGCTATGGTGATATCAACGTCATTGAAGCGGGTACGCAAATTGATGGAAAACTTGCCATTGCAGACTCAAGCACTTGGAACCTATCTCAAGATGCGGCTTATGTGCATTATGTAGACAATGAAACGATTGGCGGTCTTCAGTTTGCGGCTATTCCAGAAACCAGTGCGCCATTGGTTGCAGACCTGTCTTCAAGTATTTTGTCTGCACCTGTTGATGTCACTAAATTTGGTATCATTTATGCAGGCGCGCAAAAGAACATTGGCCCAGCGGGTTTAACCTTGGTTATTGTTCGTGAAGATCTGCTAGATCAAGCCAAACCTGAAATTCCAAGCATCTTGAAATACGCTTCACAAGCGAAGAATGATTCGATGGTCAATACACCGTCGACCTATGCTTGGTACTTATCAGGTTTAGTGTTTGAATGGTTGCTTGAACAAGGTGGTGTTGAAGCGATTCATAAAGTGAACCTTGAAAAGGCGAAACTGCTTTATGGTTATATCGATGCAAGCGATTTTTATGCAAATCCAATTGCTGTTCAAAACCGTTCAATTATGAATGTGCCGTTTACTTTGGCGAATCCAGATTTGGAAAAACTTTTCCTCAAAGAAGCTGAAGAAAACCATTTGTTGAATCTTGCGGGTCACCGTTCAGTTGGTGGGATGCGCGCAAGTATTTATAACGCGGTTCCATTAGAAGGCGTTCAAGCGCTAGTGAATTTTATGGATGACTTTGCGAAACGCAATGCTTAAGTCATAGAAATAAAAAAGCCCATCAAACGATGGGCTTTTTTATTGGTTTTTTAACAGATTATCTAAAACAATCGTGACGTTTTGGTGTCATACCCATAAATTATTCATTTTATTTATCACCTAGTACGGACGCCCCCCTGCAAGACTAATACGTTTGAGTAAGCGACGTTGATCGACAGGGAAGGGACGACGTGAATGTAGTGTCACCTGATTATCCCAAAAGACAATATCTCCAGTTTCCCAGTGATGTTCATAGCGAAACTCAGGTTTGAGGATGTGCGTACGAAGTGCAGCAATCAGTTCACTGCCTTCGCTATCATCGACATTGAGTAATTCAACTTCCGAACGGGTATTGAGCCAAAGCGCTTTACGCCCAGATTCTGGATGTGTGCGGACTAAGGGATGCGGATAGGCATGACCTAAAATGGGTTGATCTTTAAAGCGATAATAAGGGCTGTCGCCATAACCCGTATTGCCTGTATTACTTTGCGCACGGACAAATGGATTGTAAGTAATCAGCTGTAGCTGGTCGATCTGCTTTTTGACGTCATCGGGAAGCGCATCATAGGCTTTGATGGTATTGAACCAAGAGGTTTGTCCGCCGTCTTGAGGAAGCTCAAGGGCATAGAGCAGAGAGCCAAAAGAGGGAAGAGGTATCCATTGATGATCGGCATGTGGGGTGAGTTCGCCATGACCAGTGTAGTCGCCTTGACCGACCGCATTGGAAACAGGAACCACATCGGGTGGAACACCAGTGTCAGTCTGGCTAGCCAGCACAGGATTGTCTGCACTTGGACGGAAAATAGAACCAAAATAGCTGGCAAAGGCTAAATATTGCAGATCATCCAAAGTTTGGTTTTTAAAAATTAAAATCAGATGTTCGGCCAAAGCTTGTTTTAAGCGATAAATGGTTTCTCCTGCTTGGGCTTTACGGGCATCTAAACCAAAAACCACAGCACCTAAGGCTTCTTCTGCCAGTGGGATAATTTGTATTTCTTCTGGATTTTGAAATTGTTCAGGTTGATGCCAACGTGGAGCATCATGAATCGCTTGTGAAAGTTGAGTTAATGCGGTCATTTTGATTATTTTCTCTAGATATAGGGTCTAGAGAAAATGTAATCAAAATATATGTAATCTTAAAATTAAAAGAAGTTCTAAACTTATGAAAAATTTAAAAAATACTAAGCGGATGATTATATTGCTTTTCTTTTATAATGAAATATTGAGCTCAAAATATGCAGATTTAATGTGCGCAAAATGCCTGATTAAAATACTCAAACAGGTCAGGCGTATTCAGCCAAAGGCTAATCGCCAGAGCAAACAAAGCAACGATGCTAATGCCGATACCGCATTTGAGCCATAAAAATGAATTAGTCATGGACAACCGCCTTTTCATCGACAAAGAAATGTACCAGTACGCCAAAAACACTCAGAATAATAGAAAACAGCCAAATCAAGTCATAATTACCTGTCACGTCATGGTTCACACCACCCAGCCATCCACCGAAAAAAGAACCAACTTGATGGGTAAAGAACACGATGCCGCTCAGCATGCTCAGATATTTAATACCAAACATATTGGCCACAATACCGTTGGTCAAAGGTACTGTAGATAACCATAATAAACCCATCACTACACCAAAGCTATAGATGGTGACTGTGCTGAGTGGGAGCATCAAAAAGGCAATAATGGCAATGCCTCTGAGCCCATATAAGCCCATCAGTAACTTTGGTTTAGAATATTTCCCACCTAGCCAACCAGCAGTGTAGGTGCCAACGATATTAAATAAACCGACCAGCGCTAAGAAAACAGTTCCTGTGGTTGCATTAAAACCATGGTCAATCAAATAGCCAGGTAAATGGATACCTATAAAGACTACTTGGAAGCCACAGACCAAAAAGCCGAGAGATAAAAACCAAAACGGTTTATGATTTTTCGCAATCACTAAGATATCTTTAAAGCTGAGCTGAACTTGGTTGGTTGACGCATTCGGTACAACAAAGGCGGGAGCTTTGAGCATCCAAGCCAGTGGAACAATCATCGCAATTAAAAGTGCACTAACGACCAGCGCCGCAGACCAGCCAAAGTTCTGTAATAGAAGTAAGGTTGACGGCAGCATAATGAACTGCCCAAAAGAACCCGCTGCACTGGCAATACCCATAGCAAGGCTACGTTTTTCAGGCGGTGCAGCACGACCCACCGCGGATAACAATACAGAAAAAGAGGTCGCAGATAATGCTAGGCCCAAAATAAGACCGACACTTAAGTTGAGTAACCAACCCGTAGAGCTGACTGCCATGAGCAGCAAACCAATGGTATACAACACACCACCGACGGCAACCACGATTTTAGAGCCATATTTATCTGCTAATGCGCCTGTAAAGGGCTGCGCAGCGCCCCAAATCAGGTTTTGCATCGCAATCGCTAGACTAAAAACATTATGTCCCCAGCCAAACTCATCACTCATAGGCACAAGATAGAGTCCAAAGCCATGTCGGACACCTAGTGATAATGCCAGAATTATTGCACTTCCAATGAGCATATAAATCAGCGGTTTGGAAAAACGAGTTTCTGACATATTTCAACCAAAAAATGAGCTTAGATTTCGCTATATTAAGTGAATTATTTGCTGAAAGCGATGATAAAAAATTGACTATTTGATCAATAAAAACAATGAATATTCATGAAAAAAGACGACTTGGTGTCGTCTTTTTGGTAGTTGTTTGAAGCTTAGAACCGGTAGCCGACACCTGCATACGCCAGAATGGGGTTAATTTCAATATCGGCTGTAGATTTGATGAGTTCACCGTGCGTAGCATCTTTGACGGTGATTGTGGTTTCATTTTTAAGATGAGCATAGGACACCGAGCCGACAGCAAACCATTTATCATTAAAGTCATAGGTGAAACCGACAGTTGCAATAGGCGCGAAGGCATCAGTTGCTTCTAGCTTAACTTTGGGATTGGCTGAACTCTTTTTCCCTTCAAGTGATGCACCAGCATTTCCTTCTTTAATATTGGCAATCATATGACCTGCCGCAATCAAGTCTTTTTCTGTTTGTGGGTTAATTTCTAGCTCATTGAAGTAGGCATACATCATTCCAACACCGACATAGGGGCGGAATTTATTCACACCTGTTTTACCAAAGTGATATTGGAACTCGAAAGCAGGTGTCCACGCTCGTGCAGATGCCGCAGGGCCATGTGCTTCTAAGTCGGTAATGAAAATATTATTTTTTAAGTCAATATTTAAAAATTCTAAGGGGAGGTCGCCAATTTGTGGAGTCGCAATTGCGGCGAAGGGTGCATAAATTTTTCCTTTGCCTTGTAAGTCGACTTTAGGCGGAATACCAGCTTTCATTTCAAAAGAAATATTATCGGTAAAAAAGTAGTTGGTCATGATGCCAAGGGTTGTGACATCATCGGCTTCTAAACCCGTACCTGGGTTATCCCAGCTTTCGAGGCCGCTTATAGTGGATGAACCACTTAAACCTGAACTGAGATTCCCCCCTGTTACAAACCCCAATACTTTGAGTGCATCGGCTAATAATCTTTGGTCAACATCTTCATTTAGATTATTTAAGACGGTGTCGACTTTAATGTCACCATTTTTGGCTACTTCGCCTTCTTTAACTGATGTGTTAACTCGGAAGGGTTGAGCTTTACCTTGTGGCATGACGTGTAAAGCACCGACCGATACAGAAAAGCGTTTAAATCCATCACCATCTTGTAGACTAAAATAAGGTGAATCTGCATGTGTGAGCATAGGCAAGGCAGCAATAGACGTTGCTACACAAAGCAATGTTTTTTTCATTCTGGGACTCCATGTCCAAATTAGCTATTCGTTTTTATAGAGCGTATTATTAAGGTTGCTGCTACGATAAAGCTGTTGTTTTTGAAGGACATGTGTTTTTGACATTTGTGAATGTCAAAACCTGTTTTGTGTGATCGTGTTACTAGCTTGCAATCTTTGTTACAGATGAATGAATGTAATAGAAAGCTACTGTTGAGTGTTTTTTGATTCTATATATATGTAAAATAAAAAATAAATTTAAAATTCAATATTTGCTTAGTCATAAAAAAGACCACCCGAAGGTGGTCTTTTTGACAGATGGCATCATATTTCATGCCAATGACAGCAATTAAGACTGAAAACGTGATAAATCTTCTTCAGGACGTGCAGTTAACACTTCAACCCCATTTTTAGTGACCAACAACGTATGTTCATACTGTGCAGACAAACTATGGTCTTTGGTCACTACCGTCCATTTATCCCCCAGTAATTTAGTTTTCCAATCACCACCATTGACCATTGGTTCAATGGTAAAGGTCATGCCTTCTTCTAAAATCATGCCTGAGTTTGGTTGACCATAGTGTAAGACTTGAGGTTCGTCATGGAACACAGTTCCAATACCGTGACCACAGTATTCACGTACGACACCAAAACGTTCCGATTCGACATATTGTTGAATGGCGTGACCAATGTCGCCAATGGTTGAACCCGGCTTCACTGTTGCTATTCCACGGTACATTGCTTCTTGTGCCACTTTACATAAACGATTCGCGAGAATAGAAGTTTCGCCACCGACGATGTACATCATGTTGGTATCGCCGTGGAAACCATCTTTAATGACCGTCACATCAATATTTAAAATATCGCCTTTTTTCAACACTTTTGCATCTGAAGGAATGCCGTGACAGACCACATGGTTTACAGAAGTACAAATTACATGTTGGAAAGCAGGGCGACCCGGTGCAGCACCGTAACCTAAACATGCTGGAATCGCGTCTTGTTTATTGACAATATAATCGTGACAAATCGTATCTAACTCAAGTGTAGTCACACCTGGTTTAATATGTGGCTTGATCATATCCAAGACTTCAGCCGCCAGTCGTCCAGCCACACGCATCTTTTCGATGTCTTCAGCGCTTTTGATGAGTCGACGGGGTGCTTCGTAAGTACTGTTCATGATCTCTAAAAACTTTTGGAAATTTGTGTGTGACTATGGTATAAATAGCCGCCCATTTTATCAAATGCTTTTTCGTGAATAAATTTCACGAGCTTTGTGCGATGGGGCAATAAAATCCGCACATATATCGACACATTTCTCTGGGTGCCCGTTAGGGTGGAGGATGCGGATATATGGAGGCCTAACCCAAACTTTAAGGTAAAGAAAATGGCAGATTACAACGTAAGCATGCGCGACCTTCTTCAAGCAGGCGCACACTTCGGTCACCAAACACGTTTCTGGAACCCAAAGATGCGTCAATACATCTTTGGCGCGCGTAACAAAATTCACATCATCAACCTTGAGCACACTGTTCCTGCGTTAAATGATGCTTTGAACTTTGTTAACAACCTTGCTAGCAAAAAGAATAAAGTATTGTTTGTTGGTACGAAACGTGCTGCTTCTAACATCATCCGTGAACAAGCACAACGTGCTGGTCAACCATATGTTGATCACCGTTGGTTAGGTGGTATGTTGACGAACTGGAAAACACTTCGCCAATCTATCAACCGTCTTAAAGACCTTCAAACTCAATCTCAAGATGGTACTTTCGCTAAGCTTACTAAACGTGAAGCTTTAGAGCGTACTCGTGAGATGGAAAAACTTGAACGCGCTTTAGGCGGCGTTAAGAACATGGGTGGTTTACCTGACGCATTATTCGTAATCGACGTTGATCACGAAGCAATTGCAATTAAAGAAGCTAAAAACCTTGGTATTCCTGTAATCGGTATCGTTGATACAAACTCTAACCCAGACAACGTAGACTACGTTATTCCGGGTAATGACGATGCGATCCGTGCAGTTACTTTGTATGCTTCTGCTATGGCTGATGCGATTCTTGCTGGTAAAGAATATGCTCAATCACAAGCAAATGCACAAGCTAAAGTTGAAGAAGCTAAAGAAGCTCCTGAGGCTTAATGCGTTTGACGTAAGCTTGTCATTTTTGCGACATGTGATGGTGGCAAAGTAAGCGTCATGTATGCAGACGGCCCAAGAGACAGCTCTGGGCCGTTTCTGTTCTAAAAAGAATTCATTTTCTACCGTATTTAGGAGATTGACATGACTGCAGTTACAGCAAGCATGGTTAAAGAATTGCGCGATCGTACTGGTCTTGCAATGATGGAATGTAAAAAAGCATTAACAGAAGCGAATGGTGACATCGAATTAGCGATTGATAACCTTCGTAAATCTGGTCAAGCTAAAGCGGCTAAAAAAGCGGGTAACATTGCAGCTGATGGCGCAATCACTATCGCTCAAGACGGTAACAAAGCGCTTCTTTTAGAAGTAAACTGCCAAACTGACTTCGTTGCTAAAGACGAAAACTTTGCTGGTTTCTCTGCTCAAGTTGCTGCTGCTGCGTTAGCTGCTGGCGAAACTGATGCTGCTAAAATTGCTGAATTGAAACTTGAAGATGGTGCAACTGTAGAAGAAGCGCGTATTGCTCTTGTTCAAAAAATCGGTGAAAACATCCAAGTTCGTCGTGCTCAAATCATTGAAGGCGAAAACCTTGCAGTTTACAAACACGGTTTAAAAATCGGTGTTGTTGTATCTTACACAGGTGATGCTGCGACTGGTAAAGGTATTGCAATGCACGTTGCTGCGTTCAACCCAGTTGCTATCTCTGCTGAAGGTGTATCTGCTGAACTTATCGCTAAAGAGAAAGAAATTGCTGAAGCTAAAGCAATCGAATCTGGTAAGCCTGCAAACATCGTTGAGAAAATGGTCACTGGTTCAGTTGAGAAATACTTGAACGAAGTTGCTCTTGATCGTCAAATGTACGTAATCGACAACGACAAGAAAGTTGCTGACGTTCTTAAAGCAACTGGTACTACAGTTGTTCAATTTGCTCGCTTTGAAGTGGGTGAAGGTATTGAGAAAAAAGCTGAACTTTCTTTCGCTGAAGAAGTTGCTGCTGCTCAAGCTGCTGCAAAATAATTGAAAAATTATTTTGAGTAAAAAAAGCCCCTTTGGGGCTTTTTTTATACAATTAATAAAAATAAAACGGGGAAGTAGATAAGTGGCCAATAAAACCAACCTGAGTATTGGTGCGGTGATCGTACTTTTGATTGCTGCGTATTTCGGAATCGATCTTCAAGAAAATCAATTACAAACATCGACACCATCAGTCGCGGTAGAGCCCTCTACACAGACCAGCCAACCGCAAAATCAAGTACTTGATGGCACAGCAAAAATTGCCCAAGCGTTTCAAAACCGGAAAAGTAATATTCAAGTTCAATCACAAGGGCGTGTTGTGGCTGTGCTTAAAGATGATAATGACGGTTCTCGTCATCAAAAATTTATTGTAGAACTCCCTAATGCAATGACGGTTTTGGTTGCACATAATATTGATTTAGCACCACGTATTGAACGCTTACAAAAAGGCGATACCGTTGGCTTCAATGGTGAATACGAATATAGTGAAAAAGGCGGGGTGATCCACTGGACACATCACGATCCACAACAGCGCCATGAAGGTGGTTGGTTAAAACACCAAGGAAAAACCTATCAGTAGTAGAGCAATTTTGTTCTATACGTTTTGCTGAATCGCAGTATGCTGAGTGTTCAGGAGAGGCCAACTCATGCACGAAATCAGACCCAGTGAATTTGTAAATTACCATCATGTTCAAGAACTTGATGGTCTTGAGATGTTAAAAGCCTCTTATCAGCATACGCAGTTTTCAAAGCATACCCATGAAGGCTATTGCATTGGTTTAATTGATGAAGGTGCACAGTCTTTTTTACGCACAGGAAATCAGCATATTGCGCCGCAAGGCGATATTATTTTAGTGAATGCTGATGAGGTACATACGGGTTCTTCTGCTGTTGAAACTGGTTGGTGTTATCGGGCAATTTATCCGACCCCTGAAATGATTCAAGAGGTGAGCCAAGATTTTTTTCATGAAGCAGGTACTATGCCGTGGTTTCCGCAAGCTGTGGTTCATGATGAAGGGCTAGCCGAACAATTGAATTTGCTGTTCGATTTGTTATTACAGCCGAAAAATACACTGTTTAAGCAGAGTTTATATATTTCAACTTTGGCTTATTTATTAAGCCGTTATAATCAATCTAAGAAAATATTAAAAGACTTGCCTGAAGCGCAGCGTAAAGTGGTCTTGGTACAAGAACTACTTGCTGCAGAACCTGAAAGAGAGCATCAACTGGCCGAGCTCGCCGCTGTCGTCGGGATGAGCCCATGGCATTTACTACGTCAATTTAAAAAGTTTACAGGACTTCCACCTCATGCATGGTTGGTACAGTTTCGATTACGTAAATCTTTATATTTACTTAAACAAGGCTGCGAGATTGCGACAGTCGCACAACTCTGTGGTTTCTCTGATCAAAGCCATTACACTCGTCATTTTAAAAAGTCTTTGGGCTGTACGCCTGCGCAATATCTGGCACATAAAATTTAAAATAACAGCAATTTCATACAAGAAAGCCATTTAAGCCATGCCGCATATTGACTCTAGCGAATTGAAAAATGGAGTCTGCTGTGCAGTCGCAATTGATCCAACAAAAAGGTTTAAGCTTTTTCCGTGGTGTACAAGATATGTTGCCGCTTTCAGTCGCCGTTATTCCATGGGGAATATTGGCAGGCTCAGCAGCGATTAATGCGGGCCTGAGTGTCATGCAAGCTGTAGGCATGTCAGCGTTAGTGTTTGCAGGTGCGGCACAATTGGTCAGTTTGAGTATGCTCATGACGGGTGCATCTTTACTGAGTATTCTGATCACCGTATTTTTTCTAACCAGTCAGCACTTTATTTATGCACTGAGTTTAAGAGAGGAGGTGAAGCCGTGGTCACTCAAAAGAAGACTGAGTATCGGTTTTTTACTGACCGATGAACTCTACGCCACTGCGATGCTGAAGGAAAAGCTATCTTATGCCTATATGTTGGGTGCAGGATTCAGCTTTTATGTCAGTTGGGTGTTGTTTAGTCTAATGGGTATTTTGCTTGCAAATAAAGTACCTGATCTTTCAACTCTCCACTTAGAATTTTCAATTGTGGTGGTGTTCTTGGTTATGGCGGTGATGCTGATTCAAAATAAGGCCGCAATTTATGGCGTGGTGAGTTCCTCGATCATGGTGCTGATTTTGAGTTGGTTCGAGCTTGGATCAGCTATTTTGCTGGCTGGATTTAGTGGGATGTGGATTGCTGCGTTTTTTGATCAAGCAGAGGACTAAAACATGACATGGTTATTTGTTTTGAGTTTGACCTGTGTGACCTTTTTTAATCGGTATTTATTTTTAGAGCCTAAAACTCAAATTCGACTGCCTAACTTTGCGACACGCATGCTGAAATATGCGGCGCCTTGTCTGATGGTTTCGATTTGTTTGCCACTGGTTTTTTTCGAAGGCGGGCACTGGAAAGGAATATTTGAAAATAGCTATTTTTATGGTGCAATTTTTACGCTGTTAATCACTCTTTTGACGAGAAAATTATTGCTCAGTATTTTGCTGAGTTTAGGATTTTTTTACGGTCTGAATCTGTTATTCGATTTCTAGCATTTCATCAGCAAATAGGTCCATAAAATACCGAAAAAAGCATGAAAAAGTGCGAGAGCCCGATCTTTTTCATTGCTTTTAAATTTGTGTTGCCCTAAATGCTCACCATTTGCGATTTTTTCTATGTCTATCAAATTGGCGTAGCTTTGATTGGGGAACTAAAAAAGTTGAAAATAGAGCAAATGAGGCGGGTTTTGAGAACTTTGAAGAAATAAGAAGGTTTTCTTTTGAGTTTTGGTTCATAAAACTGCACTAATTATACAAAAACAAGCAGGGCAATAGTGAATCTAATATCGCAAAAATGGCGCTTAATTTACTAGGTAATTCATAAAATCATTCTAATTTGACGAATGCATAAAACTGCAGTTCAGGGTAGGCAGAAAAATTGGCTTTGATCAGATAAGAATGAGCTGCGAAAATATTTAATTTTGCTAGTCTTCCACCGCTGTAAAAATGTGAGCGCAGTCACTTTAAAAAATCGGATCGATTAGATTTCGCATCTTATTCAAACTAAGCATCTGGGAGGGATCAAATGCTGGAGATCGAGCTGTTTACGATTGTGTAAAACATTAGGCAAAGATAGAACAATAAAAAAGCCACATTACTGTGGCTTTGCTGTCAAATGCGTGTTGTAGGGACGAGTCTTAAGAGTTTGGTCCATCAATACGTTCAATGCTAACTTTAGCAGTACCTGCATTGGTAATACCCAGTTGCTTAGCAGCGCCATAAGAAAGATCGAGTACACGATTACCATGGAATGGGCCGCGGTCATTTACTTTAACCACAACACTTTTACCATTGGTTTTATTCGTTACACGAATAAAGCAGTTTAGTGGCAAGCTACGATGAGCTGCAGTTAATGCATTCATATCGAATGTTTCACCACTTGCTGTTTTACGACCGTGGAACTGACGACCATACCAAGACGCCATGCCCGTTTGACTAAACTTACGTACTGTATTTGATGCAACAGTATTTAACTTTTCAATCACTGAAGGCTCTTCTTCAGGGATCTCAATTTTTGCAGCGATTGTTTCGCGACGAATCTTATCGCCTGAACGTTCAGTGATTGAAAGGCTATTTAAATTTGAGAAGTGTGAGTTGAAGCCTTGAGCATCTTTATTCAAGACACGCGCAGCTAGGCGAGAGTTATCGTTATCATTGGTAAATGATGACTGAACCATCTCTGCTTGCGATTGGCTCAGCGCGATGGTCGAGGCAATGGCCAGTATATATTTAAGTGAAGACTGCATTTATAAACTCCAAAAGACAATACTTTTCTCTTTAAACTAAGTGGTTGAAAGATAAAAAAACTTGCCTGTTAATTCACTTTTGCAACAACATTTGACGAAATGGATAATATTCATGCAGTCATAAGCATGTCTAGTGTTTAATTAAAATAACGATAAAAACTACATAAACCGAACATTTTTTGATTAAAAAATAATCAATATTGTAACAAGGTGTGAAAAATGCCGAAATTTACATCATTTTTAAATATTTTTTTATTGACATCTCAAGCTTGAGTAAAAAGCTAGCCCTATCGGCTAGCAATTTCAGCCCCTAATTGCCACACTGCAGTCGCATACATACGGCTCTTGTTATAGGTCGTAATCACCTGAAAGTTAGGGTAAGTGATGTAATAACTTTGCCCATAATTTTCCTGTAGTTGGATCACATTCACCATATCTAAATCATCGATTTTGACAATCGGATTGGTCGGTTGAATGCCCTGATTTTTTAAAACGCCATAAGGTGTCGGTAAAGTTAAATCTTTGGCAATGACTGCTTCAGGATTCGAGCCACTATAGCGTGCTGCGAATCCAATTGGCTGATTACGTTGCCAGCCATGATTTGCTAAATAGTTGGCAATTGAACCAATCGCATCGACTGCTGAATTTCGTAAATCGACATGACCATTGCCGTCATAATCCACCCCAAACTTTGGAATATTGCTAGGCATAAATTGTGGATAGCCCACCGCACCTGCATACGAACCTACAACCGAGTTGGTTGGCACGCCATCTTTATAGCTCCATGCGATTAAAGCACTGAGTTCATCTTGGAAATATTGCTTACGGCGTTCGTAACCAAAACCTAAAGTGGCTAAGGCATCACGGGTCACAAAATTACCTTTATTGCTCCCAAAACCTGTTTCTACCCCTAAAATGCCGAGAATGACTGATTGAGGTACACCAAATTGTTGTTCGGCGCGGTTTAAAGTATCTGCATATTGGGCTTTGAAACGGACACCACGTTGAATGGTGCTTTCCGCCATAAAGTTGGTTTTATATTCGTACCACGGTTTACTTTCACCAGGGCGGTTCATAATGTTGATGATGTTGGGTACATTTTTAGAACCATTCATCGCCCAATCGACTTGCTCAGCAGACAGACCATAATTTTGCATGGTTTTTTGTTTAAAGCTGTAATAGTCAGGATGAGAAGCGAAATCGTTGGCTTGGCAAAAACTGGTGATCGACAAAGCGCCAATCAATAAAGGTAAACGTTTAACTTTGTTATAAAAGTTTAAATTTAACATAGAAGTCTAATTTCCAGAGTCGTTATTGGCAGTGGAGCAAAGCGAATAGGGGAATGCCCATAGTTCGCGTTTCTGTTATGTCGAAATTCTTGTGAACGGAGTCTAGCGTGAATAGGCTTTAAGATAACATTGTCTGTACTGAAGCGGGCAAATAGGTATACAAAAAAAGACAAACTCAGCCTATATAAAGGACAGATCAATCAAAATGGCACAGTTTTTCAGGCAGAATATTTACGTGACTATATAAGTCAAGTTTTACTGACTGATATAAAAAGTCTTCCTTATATAGAGGCAATTAAAATTGTAGTGTTTAGGGTCTAGTGACAATGACAAAAAGATCTGGTCTCAGCTTATATATGGACTTTATATATGGCTTTATATAAAGACTAAGAAATTACAGCTTAGAAACCAAAATGACCCTACACAAGTAGAGTCATTTTGATCTGAAAAGTCTCGAAGACTTTTAGTACTTAAGCATGAAATAAGGTGTCGTGATATTCAGCTAAAGCTAAAAGTTCATCTTTGGTTAAATTGGGGATGATTTTATTGGCAGCAATATGCACTGCTTTAATGACAGCTGCAGAACCGATATCGGCTGCTTTACGCTTAATCATGCCCAAATCGAGGGTTTTATTAAAGTCATTCATGAAGTGGCGTACAGTCGCTTCAGCAAACTGTTTATACAGTTCGGTTAACGCGGCTTTATCTACTTCATTGCCTGCTTTAATTTCAGCATAGTTATATTTGAGGCTGGTCACTAAGCTTGCATCTAACGCTTCACCCACACGGAACTGACCTTCAGCATCTTTAAACAAGCTTTTTTCAGAAAACTGAATCGATGCTTGAACCACATCATTCGATGATTTGCCTAAAAGCTGCTTCAACAAAACCGCAACTGTTGACTTAATATAGCCAGCCAGTTTCTCGGCTGTGTCACGTTTATCACTCGGTGGAAAACGGCGAACTAACTCAGTCAAAATGGCATCAATAATTTCATCATTGATGAGGAGTGCTGTTTTATCACGAAGTGGATATAAAGGTTCACTTGAGTCTTTCTTCTGCTGAGCAGTTTGAATAGTCTGTAAAAGTTCAGTCGATGGAATAAAACCAAAAAATGGCATCGTGTATTAACCTCAATGTTCTTTATTTTATTGTCGCGCCAATCGAATTGGGCGGGGCATCCATGACACATCTGACACACGACAAGGGTTAATGTCTAAACCACCACGGCGTGTATAAGCTGCGTACACCATCAGCTTTTCAGGTTTCAAATTTTGCCAAATATCGGCAAATATTTTTTCCACACATTGTTCGTGGAAACCGTTGTGCTGACGATAAGAGATAATATAAGCCAGTATGCTGTTATAACAAGGCTTTTTACCTTTATATCGGATAAATACCGTGCCCCAATCAGGTTGTCCAGTGACTGGGCAGTTACTTCTGAGTAAATGTGAGTAAATCTGTACTTCAACATCTTCCGCAGTATCATCTAATGCCAATAGATTTGCATTGGGATGATTTTCCAATTGGGGCGGAGTCAGTTCATCAATACAGATACCTTCAGGTTGAATAATTTCCACATCATCGACATGAAAAAGATCAATTTGGACATCTGCGCCAGCCGCCGCCGATAAATCCTGTTCGACTGTTTCTTTAAACGCAGCTTTAGACTCAAACTGAGTAAAGTTCATGCTATTAAAGTAGAGTTTTAATGACTTTGACTCAATGAGGTTGGGCGAGGTGGCCGGCAGGCTGATGCGACCAATGGCAACTTGCGGAACACCATGGTGATTTAACCAAGAAATTTCAAAAACATGCCACCAGTCTTTACCTTGTTGAATACCTTCAATATGCGCATAGTGCTCACGTGCTGTAGCACGAGCAATAGGAAAAAGAATATCGGGTTGATAAGTTGTAGGGTAATTGGTGTCTTTACCCAAAAGAGAATGTTCTACACTCATTATTCACGCATTCCTGAACCACGAGAAAGTAAATAGTAAGCAATGCCATAAAGCACTGCACAGCATATGGTCATAACAGACAGGGAGACGACGACGTTAACATCGCTATGACCTAAGATGCCGAAACGAAAAGCATTGACCATATATACAATTGGATTGATCAACGATAAATTTTGCCAAAAAGGGCTGAGTGCTGAAATGGCATAAAATACGCCACCTAAATAAGTTAAAGGCGTCAGCACAAAGGTTGGGATGATGGAGATGTCATCAAAAGATTTCGCATACACCGCATTGATAAAACCACCCAGTGAAAATAAGAACGAGGTGACCAAGACGGTGTAAATGGTAACAAACCAATTGGTAATATAAAGGTCAGTAAAAAATAAACTCATAGCCGTCACAATAATACCGACCAAGACCCCGCGACAGACACCGCCTAAAACAAAGCCCCATAAAATGGCATGCAAAGGTACAGGGCTCATGATCAGCTCTTCAATACTTTTTTGAAATTTGGCACTAAAAAAGCTCGAAGAAACGTTAGCATAACTGTTGGTAATCACCGCCATCATAATTAGTCCAGGCACGATGAACTGCATATAGCTAAAACCGCCCATCTCTCCAATACGAGAGCCGACCAAATTACCAAAAATCACAAAGTACAAACTCATGGTAATGGCAGGTGGAAGTAAGGTTTGCGGCCAGATGCGCATAAAGCGGCGAATTTCTTTATGCACCAGAGTATATAAAGCTACGCTAAGTTGATTTAAGTTCATAGCGTAGTTCCTTCGAGATTTTTTTCGACCATCTTCACAAACAGTTCTTCTAAACGGTTGGATTTGTTCCGCATACTGCGGACTTGGATTCCTTGCGATTCGAGTAATTGAAATAAGTCATTGAGGGTGTGCGCTCTATCCATAGTCACTTCTAAAGTCACGGCATCGACTAAATGAAAACGAACGCCAATGATGTCGATATGAATCGGTTCAATCGGTACTGCCAAATCAAAAATAAAGGTTTCTTCATTGAGTTGATTGAGGAAATTTTTCATGCTGGTGTCTTCTTTAATGACACCACGGTCAATAATGGCAATTCGACGACACAGCATTTCTGCTTCTTCTAAATAATGTGTGGTTAAAATGATCGATGTGCCTTTATTGTTCATTTCTGTGAGGAAGTCCCACATCGAACGACGTAGCTCAATATCAACCCCTGCTGTGGGTTCATCTAAAATAAGGAGTTTCGGTTCATGCATCATGGCACGAGCAATCATCAGGCGGCGTTTCATACCGCCTGAAAGCATACGGGCTTGAACGCCGCGTTTTTCCCATAGGCCGAGTTTTTCTAAATATTCTTCGGCACGAACTTCCGCAATTTTTTTAGGAATACCATAATAGCCCGCTTGTGTGACTAAGATATCGAAGGTTTTTTCAAACTGACCGAAGTTAAACTCTTGAGGTACAACCCCTAAGCACTGTTTGGCTTGAGAGGGGTGCGTGTCGAGATTATGTCCAAAAATTTCGACAGTGCCTGAGGTTTTCTTGGTCAATGAGCTGATAATACCAATCGTTGTAGATTTGCCTGCACCATTTGGTCCAAGTAGGGCATAGAACTCGCCTTCAGGAACAGTTAAATCGATGCCTTTTAAGGCCTGAAACCCATTTTTATAGGTTTTGGACAAATCTCTTAACGTCAATGCATCAGTCATGAAATTCTCGAATGATTAATAGTGGCACTATTGTGAGCGATTATGCCTAATAAACCAAGTAATCTACTCGCAATTCTGTGTTGCAGATATGGAACATTGTATAAAGCATAAGCAGGAAAATCACTCTAAGCTATATAGATGCTTTACCTTGTGATTTTTTTTGATATGATGTGCTCGCGCGCTCATAGCTCAACTGGATAGAGTACAGGTCTCCGAAGCCTGTGGCGTGGGTTCGAGTCCCGCTGAGCGCACCAATTTATCATTATATTTCAATAAGTTAGTGTTTTTATAATGCCTAAATATGGGTGTTTTTAGGGGTGAAAATTCCCATTTCATTCCCACCAAAATTAAAACAACAGAATGAAAAACATGCAAAAGCCTATATCTGAGTAAATTAATAAAAAATTGGGGACTATCGTTTTTTTGAAGTAATAAAGTAATATTTTCTTATAATCTTAATTAATACAATAGTTTATTGAATTATTGATATGTAATTTAGAGGTAAGATTGAAGTAATTTATTGCTGTGAAAAAATGTTAGATTTAGATTATCTCTGTATTAATAAAATCAATAACTTATAAAATATTACTTAGGATATTACAAAAAATTACCTTCAAAGGTAAGGTTATATATTTATATTTTTCAGATGCTTATAAGGCTTCATTACTTTATTACTCCATAAAAAATCTATTAGATAGAAAACACATTTATATGTGCCTTAAAGATGGGAACGCATCAAGCTATGGCCGTAAGAGTTGTAAGGCTAAATATTTATTCTGTCTTGTTTTCGGTTGAGTTTTAGTCAAATAAGCAAATGTGTAGATGCATAGTGAAATGCAGTATTAAAAAAGCTACTAGAATGCTGAAATGTACTAATAACAGCTTATGTTCACCTGATTTTTTCCTTTGTCTGTCCCTGCAGTAAAATAGCCACATTTAGAGAGGGCAGGTGGGGTGGGGCAACTGCGCGGACGTGGGGTGCGGTGGATTAGTTGGGAATTATTCTTATTTGAGTTTAATCCCATAAAAAAACCCACGATGAGCGGGCTTTAAAGTGATGTTTGTAAATTTATAAATTACTTGTTCTGAATCAATCCATACTCTTTGAACTTAATCACCTCATCACCCGCCCATTCATTGAACTGAAGTAGACGCGATTGCAATGGCACAATCTCATTGTGATAAAATACTTCGGTGGCAGATTTAATATCACCAAAACCACCTGCATTACTTGGAACGATACCCATCAACTGTGGCGGAATGCGTAATGCAGCTAAAATGTCGTCGCGTGTAATTGATTTAATATTGGTGAAATCGTCTTTTGCTGCAATCTCAGAAGTTGGGATGACTTGAATACCATCCTTTTTCCCATTTGGACTGTAATAGAACAAGTTTCGGAAATTACCCGGCCCTTTACTTTCTTTTAATGCTGTACGCAGGGCAGTGATGTCATTTGGATCACTGGCTGGGTCATTCACATAAAGAATAAATCCAGCATGAGATCCGTTGTTGTAATACTTACGACGAAAGAGGGTAGCCGATTCATTTAGCCAAGCACTTTGTAGAGCAGAAATATATTCAGGAGTACCATAAATTTCTTGATCTACATCTGTCTCGCGTATTTGGCAAATACGGTCTTGGGGGAACTCATGCTCTATATATCCGCGATGCCCTTGATCTAAGTAGAAGTATTGCCCCTTATTTTCTCCAGCTCTTGTATATTTTGCTAAAGCTGGCTTGAACTCAATTGTATTGTTCAAGCGCGAACGAACATCTTCAACATAAGTATTTCCGCACCAAATGAAATCCAATCCGACTTGCTCAAAAGACTGTCGACTCATACGAGGATGAGGAACATATAGGTTGGCTAAAAAATTCCGTTTGAAAATAATCCCGCTACTTAAAAACGGTGTTGATTTCCAGCTTTTCGACAGACCTTCAAGGCTGACTTGTGGTTCATACCAACGGCCATTAAACCAACATTGCATATAGTTTGATAAATCATTTCCATCCAATACTGGAACAGCATCACCAAAGGAAAATGCTTCCGTTTTATGAGAAACTGTTTGTTGTAATGGCTGCGGTAAAAAGTTCAGTGCAGTGTTCATTAAACTTTTGGCTGTTGAAAATGGGTTCATGAGTAAATCTCCAATACGGAAGTGTTTGTTTCTGTAATGCCAGCCAGTGGTTCGTTATAGATTGCATGCATAAGTGCCCAAGCGAGATCAGCATGCCCAATGTCTTCTGATCGACCTGCAGTAAACGTGATTTGTTTTTGACTAGCTGTAATCGTTTTTTTGATGCTCATGAGTGACTGAGTTAAATCCTTATCACCTGCATCGTATTCAAGTCGTCCATTGCGGATGACATCCAAAGTCTTATAAACAAGCTGAGCTTTAACTTCGGGCGAATACTTAAATGAATGAACAGCAGGAAAGAACTGTCGTACAAGTTCTGCAACACCCACGCCCATGCCTGTTGTATCAATACCGATATAAGTTACGTTGTAGCGTAAAGTGATGCTTTTGATATGTTCTGCTTGTTGGGCAAAGTCATCACCTTTGAACTGGTGTCGTTCTAATACACGGAACTTGCTGCCCGCCACAGCAGGAGGGGCGACTACAACTAAGCCAGCATTATCTCCAGTCAAAGCGGGATCGTATCCGACCCACACTGGTTTGTTGGCATAAGGGCGTGAATGCCAAACTTTGAAATCAGTCCAAGTTTCTAAACTGTCCACCATGCAATGCTGAAGCATGTTGAGCGGAAACATGGATTGGCCATCATCTACGAATTCACACATCAACAAGTTTTCAAAGTCATCAGCAGAGTATTCAAAACGAAGATCATCAATATTGAATAGATCGCATCCACCTTCTTGAGCGTCCAAAATGGTGACAATTTGGCGCCAAATCTTGTCCTCGCAGAGTCGCCCTTTTTTCAGAGCAGAGTGAGAGACATCAATCTTAACTTGTTTGTTTTTTGGACGGCCTTTATTGAATCGTTCACCAGTCCAAAATGAATGCGCTTCATGAGTAATAGTTGATGGAGTAGAAAAATAGGTTTTACGCCATTTCTTATGTAAAGCCATTGCCGATGCAACTTTCTCTAACTCATTAAATCCATGAGTCCAGAAAAATTCGTCAAAATAAAAATTCCCGTGATGTCCCTGTGCTGTACGGTAGTTTGTACCTAAGAACAACAGCTCTGCACCATTGGAAAGAACAATCGGATCTCCCGTGAGTTCAACCCCACAAACATCGGCTGCAAAGGCTTTGATGTAATGCTTAAAAATGTGGGCTTGCGCTTTTGAAGCTGATAAAAAAATCTGATTACGACCAGTCTTTAAAGCATCGATCAGAGCTTCACGGGCAAAATAATAGGTTGCACCAATCTGACGACTTTTAAGAATTGCACGGGAGCGCTGATCCATAGCCCGATACCAATTCCATTGGTAATCGAACAGGTTCTCTTCAAAAGCCAACACCAGTTCTTCAATTTGTTCTTCTGTAAAATGGTTCGGAACTTTTTTACGTGGTGCTGTATTTCGCTTGCGGATCTCAGGGTTTAAATCTGCTTCAGTTCCGTCATTTCGGTATTTCTCAATTCGGGCAAATTCTTTATATGCCCGCATCAATACATCGATTTCTTTTATGTCACCCGAAGTCTTTTTATTTTTAAGAATGAGCATCATCAAGCGAAGAGATAAAGCATTTTCAACACGATTTTCGGGCTTTTCTTTTTCCCAATCCTCACGTGTTTTCCATGCCTGAACTGTTCGCTCATTTTCATTTAGTACTTCTGCAATATCGACAATTTTCCACCCAAGCCAATATAAAAATTTGGCTTTCAGTTTGTTGTCCATAATCAGATGTAAGTTTGCTATTGGAGATAAATCATTCATTGCCAAGGGCTATTTGCTTTAATGTGCAAACATTGGCAGTACCTCATCTTTTTAGCAGTCTGAATAATTTGTATATGAGCTATATACAAAAATTTCGCATTGCGGTGAGTATGTAACATTGCCCATTCTGCACCTATTCGAAAACGTGATTTTTATCCGACAATCAATTTACTGAATAGGTTTGCAAATGAGCAAAGAAGATAAAAAATATAAATCCAAGTGGTTCCGCATTGCTGTAGCTGGAGACACCACGGACGGACGTGAAATTCAAGCCGATTGGATTATCCAAATGGCTGATAACTATGATCCGAATACCTACGGTGCTCGTATCAATATGGAACATTTCCGTAGTGTTTTTCCAGATGGAGTGTTTGGTGCTTATGGCGATGTTTTGGCACTGAAAACTGAAAAAATCATCATTGATGGTGAAGAAAAAGATGCGCTTTTTGCTCAAATCGAGCCTACCCAAAGCCTGATTGAACTGAACAAGAAAAAGCAAAAAGTTTATACCTCTATTGAAGTGGATGACAATTTTGCAAACAAAGGTTCAGCATATTTGGTCGGTTTAGCCGTGACTGATAGTCCAGCATCTTTGGGGACAGAAATGTTGCAGTTTGCAGCTGGTGCAAAAGTAAACCCATTCTCCGACAAGAAACAGAAACCAGAAAATTTGTTTACAGCTGCTCAAGAAGTCTCTTTCGAATTTGAAGAGGTTAAAGAGCAGCAATCTTATTCCGCAGGCTTACTCGACAAAGTAAAAAAATTATTCTCAAAACAAGAACAAAACGACAAAAAGTCTGCGGAATCTTTTTCTGAGCAAGAACAGGCCATTGTCGAAATTGCCACAGAAACGGCAAATCAAGGCAAAGCTGTCTCAAAAATTGAAAATGATTTCAACACTTTGAATACAGCACATGAGCAACTTCAAAACGACTTTACTGAGCTGAAAAATAAGCTCAATGGCGAGCCAAACGATGAACCTCGTCCAAAATCTGGCAATTCGAAATTCAACGAAGTAGTTGATTGCTAGACCAATTCGCCAACCCATTCCAGAATTAAAAAGAGTACACATCATGCGTAACGAAACACGTTTTAAATATAATGCTGCAATGGCTCAATTAGCCCAGCTGAATAACGTTGAAAAAGTTTCTCATAAATTTAATGTTGCCCCGACTGTGCAACAAAAATTAGAAGATAAAATTCAATTGTCATCAGCATTTCTACAAAAAATTAATGTCTTTTTAGTAGATGAACAATCAGGTTCAGCGGTAGGTTTAGGGATTTCGCGTCCAACCGCTTCGCGTACCAATACTGATACGAACGATCGTCAGGCAAAAGACCCAAGCAATATGGATGAGCGATTCTACTTCTGTCGTAAAACAGACTTTGATACCGCCATCAAATATCAGAAGTTGGATCAATGGGCAAAGTTTAAAGACTTCTATGCACGTTTTTCTGGTCAGATCCAAAAGCGTCAAGGTCTTGACCGTATCATGATTGGTTTTAACGGTACGTCTTTTGCCGCGACCACAGACATTGAGGCCAATCCAAAATTGCAGGACGTTAACAAAGGCTGGCTGCAAAAAATGCGTGAAGAAAATGTGGCACGTGTACTTTCTTCAGGTGCAGCACAGGGCAAAATTACTATTGGAAAATTAGGTGACTACAAAAATGTAGACGCTTTGGTGATGACCTTAGTTGATGAAATGATCGATGAAGTACACCAGGACAACCCTGATCTTGTGGTGCTTTGTAACCGTAAAACTGTAGCGGATAAATATTTCCCATTGGTCAACCAAGATCAGCCGAACTCTGAAAAGCTGGCTGCAGACATCATTATCAGCCAAAAGCGTATGGGCAATTTACCCGTCTATGCAGTGCCATTTTTCCCTGAAGATGCAATCTTAGTCACCACTTTCGATAACTTATCGATTTATGTGCAAGAAGGATCTCGTCGACGTACCGTCATCGATAACCCGAAACGTGACCAAATCGAAAACTATGAGTCTTCAAATGAAGATTACTACATTGAAGATTTAGGTCTTGCTGCGATGGCTGAAAAAATCGAAATCTTGGCGGAGTAATGTTGAATGAACTTTGCACGACAACATTTTCTCAAACACAGTGCGAAAGCAGCAGCGGTTTCCGCTGCTGAGTTTGGCACTATGGAGTCGCAAACGGCTTATGAGTTGCAATTAATGCAGCTAAATAATGACCGTCGACGTCTCAAACAGATTCAGTCCACCGAAGCAAAAATTCAACTCAAGCAAGGGTTAGTTCCAACTTACCTGCCGTATGTAGATGGAATCATAGAGGCCAATACAGGTGTTCAAGATGAAGTCTTTATGACGGTTTTGGTCTGGTGCATTGACACTGGAAATTATGCAAAAGCACTAGAAATGGCTGAATTTGCACTATGGCATAACATGATCATGCCAGATCGTTTTGAGCGTAAAACGGCTACTTTGGTGACTGAAGAAATTGCTAACGCATTTTTGAAGCAGTTGAAAACCAATGCTGAAGTTGAAATTGGGGTACTGCAGCAATTAGAGCAACTTGTCCTCCAAACAAAGTTTGATGAAAAACTTCCAGACATGCCTGATCAAGTTAAATCAAAGCTTTTAGTTGCTTTAGGCAAAGCGACGATTAAACAGATCCAAAGCAAAGATGAACCGAGTCAGTCAGACATTGCTTTTGCTCAAGAAGCACAAGCACATCTTGAACGCGCAATTGAACTGGATGATAAGTGTGGTGGTAAACAGGATTTAAAAACAATGGAGACATTGTTGAAAAAGTTCCCACCAGAAGTAGAAAAACAAACTGAACCTTTGCTCAATGCAAAAGGTTCACAAGTCGTGGATGACCAGGGCGACCTGCAGTTCAAACCGACATAACCGAGTGCCCACGCACCGCATGGGCGAACAATGGTGATGTCATTACACTGTAATACTCATTAAAACCATTGTTCCCACCCATGCACTAACAAAAACAACGGCAGGGGATAGCATGGGATTCGTCGCAAATGGCAATAACACACCAAGCCACATCCAAATCAAAAGTGACCCGTTTTATCCGATTATTGTTTTGGATCAAATCCGAGAAATTGTCCGTATTGATGGCGCGGTTACCAACGAAAGACTTCAGCAAGCAATCATCGAAGAAGTGCTCGACACCAACCGATTATTAGCGTCCCTCAAAGCGAAAGCAGGGGCTTTGTCAGAGCTATCGACAACACAAATCAATGATCAACCTGATACCGACTTTTTGTATTTGTCTGCAGTGGCCAACGGTGTCGCTGCCAAATTAAATGAGAACTATCGAAATTATGACAGTTCAAACGCAGGTGCAAAAAAAGCCGAACAAGCCGAGTGCACGGTGGATGATTATCGTCGCAACAAGCAATGGGCTATTCAGCATTTATTAGGTCAGAACCACACAGTCGTGGAGCTGATATGAGCAAAACCATCATCGCAATTCAAAACGACACCATCGACACCATTTGTTGGCGTGAATACGGACGCAGCGCTGGTGTAGTGGAAATGGTACTCGAAGCAAATCCAAGCATTATCGACCATGGCGTTTTTATTCCGATGGGGACGGAAGTCATTCTGCCTGATATAGAAACACCACAACAAACAAAACAAACCATCCAGCTATGGGACTAATTAAATGGCAGAACCAACAACACCAGTAACCATTGCAGCATTGAGTGCTGTTTCATTATTTCCATTTATCAATGGAAACGCATTGTTAGGGGCAGTACTTGGGGCAGCTTTTATTGCCACATTTGAAAAAGATTTAAACGCCTTTCAGCGTATCCGAAACATGCTCCTTGCAACGGGTATTGGTTATATCAGTGCTCCTTTAATCACTGAGCATACTTTCTTAAAAGCAGATGCAGTCGCAGCGCTCATTACCTCAACCCTTTGCTTATTCATCTTAATCAAAGTGGTGGATTGGGTTAAAGCAGCCAAGCTGTCTGACATTTTGAACATTTTCCGAGGTGGAAAACCATGATTGAACTTCTCTTTCAATGGATCGCAGTCTTAGCCTATTTATTATGCGGATTTCGTATTGCTTGCTTCAGCCACGGTGGAAATTTCCACCGTGGCTACTCATGGTTAGCAGCCCTCTTAATTGGATCATTCTTAGGCCAGTCCATTCACATTTTATTTTTCAAAGACCCGGTCACCTTATGGGATGCCATCTTTGCAGTACTTCTAGGGGTACTCATCTGGAGATCCAAAGGTAATGTGGCCAAACTCATCTGGAGTACGACTCAATGATTCTTAAATATGGTGCTCGAGGCGATGAAGTCGTCTTGGTTCAAAAAAAGCTTAAAGAACTTGGCTATAAAAGCAAAACAGGTAAGCCTCTCAGTACCGACGGCATTTTTGGTGAAAGTACAGAATTTGCAGTTATTCAATTCCAAAAGAACAAAGGCATTTTGGTCGATGGAAAAGTCGGGGATAAAACCCGCGCTGCACTTGCAGGTTCCGACGTTAGTAAGTTGCTCAAAGACAGCGACTATATTGCCGCTGCAAAACGTCTAAAAGTGTCTGAATTGACCATCCGTGTCTTTGGCGCAGTTGAAGGACGTGGGGTGGGTTTTTTAAAAAATGGTAAAGCCAAAATCCTATTTGAACGTCATCGCATGTACTTCTACTTAGGGCAGTTTAAAGGCAAGTCGTTTGCCAGTTTACAAGCACAAACATGCCCAAGCATCGTAAATCCTAAAACGGGTGGCTATAAGGGAAATGAAGCGGAATACACCCGCTTGCGGTTAGCTCAAAACATTCATCCTGAGTCTGCCTTGATGTCTTGTAGTTGGGGGCAGTTCCAAATTATGGGTGAAAACTGGAAAGAGTTAGGTTACGAATCTGTTTTCGAATTCGAGAAACAAATGCAAACCAGTGAATCCCTGCAGCTTGAAGCCTTTATCCGCTTTATTGAATGGAAAACTGGCACAGTTGGCGGGAAAAAAGTTTCATTATTAGAAGCCTTACGTGCAGAAGATTGGACAGCAGTTTTCACGCTTTACAACGGTCCAAATTATAAAAAACTCGGTTACCAAGCCAAGTTCCAAAAAGAATGGGATCACCTTGAGCCGATTTATGGAGCAAAGCAAGTCGCATGATGCCACTGACTTTACTTCGCCCATTAGTAAAGCCACTCATATTGTTATTTATATGTGTGGCTTTGGTGCTGACATTTAAATTTGTACTCAAATCACAACAAAAAATTGGTGCACTGGAGCAAGCGCTGAGTGAAAAACAACAGCAGCTCGAGCAGCAAGCATCAAGAATAAAATCCATTCAAACCAGTGTGTCTGAACAGCAAAAAAGCATTGTTGAATTGCAGAAGGTACAAAGTGATTTACAGTCCAAATTTGAACAGCGTCAAATCACCTTAAAAGAGATTTTTGCTCATGATGAACCTTCTAAAAGTTGGTCTGTTCAGCCTATTCCTGATGCAGTTCGCAGCATGTTCAACACAGCCCCAACCCATAACAGAAGTCAAATTGTATCCAGTGCTCATCCCCTGCAATAAACCCATATTTAGCCTAAGCACAAATCTAGATTTGGTCTTGGCTTTAGAGCAAACGGAACTTGCTCGAGCACAGTGTTCAGCGCAGGTGGATTCCATTATCAAAATTCAGGAACAAAACAATGAGAAAGCCCGATAGTTTACGAAGTCACTTACTCAATGCGGTGAAAGAACTCCAACGTGATCCTGATCGATTGTTGATTTTTACAGACAAAGGTAATGTTCGTTGCACTATGGCAAATGGCCTTTCATTTGAATATGTCTATGAAATCAATTTAATCCTAACTGACTATGCAGGGGAGCTTGATGCAGTCATGCTGCCTTTGTTCGATTGGGTGCGTACGCATCAGCATGAGCTATTAGTGAACACTGAAAAATCGAAAGAGGCATTCAAGTTTGAAACTGAAATACTGAGCAATCATACAGTCGACCTTTCTTTAACCTTTCCTTTAACTGAACGGGTGATTGTGAAACGTCAAGGCGATGGCACACTCGATATTTCTTTTCCCGATGAACCTCAATATGAAACTGCGGCTGAACCTAAGCCATTCAAAATGATCGATCATAAGACGGGTGAAGTCTTGGCTGAGTGGATGTCTGCGCCACCTGAAAATCATTACTTTGGGCCCTAATTTATGGCAGAGCTTCAGGCACTAAACGATTATCTTGCTCCATTGCTTACCAAGTTAAGCGATGCCGAGCGTCGAAAATTAGAAATGAGCATTGCCCGCAAAGTTCGGGCATCACAAAAGACCAGGATAACGCGACAACAAAATCCCGATGGCAGTGCTTTTGTGCCTCGAAAAAAACGACTAAGGGACAAGAAAAATAAAATCAAAAACAAAATGTTCAATCTTATTAAAACTTCAAAATATATGAAGATTGAACGAACCTCTGAAGGGGTGGCTATTGGCTTTATGAACAGAGTGGCCAACATTGCCCGGGTTCACCAATATGGTTTAAGAGATCGAGTTGAAAAGGGCGGTCCGTCCGTCAAATATGACAGCCGAGAGCTATTAGGTTTTACCCCCGCAGAATTAGAAATGATTGAATCTGAAGTCTTAGACCATTTTTCAAAATAAGAACAATCCTTTGTATATAGCGCATATACAAAAATAATCACATGCATAAAAAGGCGGGCTGCATAACGATTGCAACATGAATGCAGATCTAGCCCGTCGTCTTGAAAATCTTATCCGTTTTGGACGGATCAAGACCATTGAACCGTCTCAACCCTATACAACAGTCACCGTCAATTTAGGCGAGATTACGACTGGAAATATCCGTTATTTAAATTTAAGAGCTGGAGCCGATAGAACTTGGGATCCTCCAAGCATTGGGGAAGAAGTTGTCGTTCTCAGCCCTTCGGGTGTTTTAGACATGGGTGTTGCTATAGCGGGCTTGAACAATGAAACCAACCCTGCGCCATCAAGTGACCTAAATAAAGTGATTCGACTTTTTTCAGATGGTTGCCTGATTTGCTATGACGTTAGTTCACATGCACTGGAAGCCATTTTACCTGAAGGAGGAACTGCAGTTCTGACCGCATTAGGTGGTGTCACCATTAATGGAGATACGACCATTAATGGCAATGTTCAGGTCAATGGTAGTACAGCCATGACGGGAAATAACACAGTCGGTGGCAGTCAACTTGTACAAGGTAGCAGCCATTCTACAGGTGACTTCAGTACAGAAGCCGATGTAAAAGCAGGTGATATCAGTTTGAAAAATCATAAAACATCGGGCGTTCAGTCAGGTGGAAGTACTTCAGGAGCACCCGTTCCATGATGAATAAAAAAAATGGTCAAACGATCAGTACAGTCCACGAGTCAATACAGCAATCAATAGAGGACATCATCACGACTCCCATTGGGAGTCGGGTTATGCGCCGAACCTATGGATCATTGATTTTTGAATTAATAGATCAGTCCATTAATGATGCTTTGATCTTGAAGTGCTACAGCGCAATTTATACAGCAGTTTCAACTTGGGAAAACCGCATCAACATTAGTCAAATCACTGCCAGTGGTGTAGATGGTACAGGTTTGGTTTTTGACATTGAAGGTGTCTATAGAACCACAGGACAAGAAATGAATTTAAGAATTCCATTAAATATGGGGGCTCAAGCATGAGTGTTGATTTTTCACAACTTTCAAAACCAAGCATGGTCGAAGAAATAGATTTCGAAAGTATTCTTTCAGAGCGTAAAGAATACTTAATCAGTTTATTTGACCAAGTTGAGCAAGATCAAATTCGTCAAGTCCTACAAAGAGAAAGTGAGCCGCTTACTAAATTCTTAGAAGAAAATGCGTATCGGGAAGTCATTTTAAGAAACAGAATTAATAATGCATCACTTTCAGTTCTGCTGGCATTCGCTGAAAAAACGGATTTAGATGCGGTGGTGGCAAATTATGGAATTACACGACTGCTTGTGAGTGAAGCAACTATCGAGACAGGTGCTGTGTATGAAACAGATGATGCCTTGCGTCATAGAGCATCCCTTGTTTTTGATTCCTTGAGTGTCGCTGGACCAACGTCTGCATATGAATATCATGCATTATCCAGTGATGGTCGTGTCGTTGATGCAAAAGCATCATCACCAGCACCTGCAGAAGCTTTAGTTACAATTTTACAAAGTGACACCACAACAGGTGCAGCAACCAGTGAACTTTTGGTCATTGTTCAAAATTATTTAAATGATGATGTACGCCGACCTGTCGCTGACCGTTTAACAGTTCAATCTGTTGAAGTTGTGCCATTTGAATTGGTTGCAACAATTTACACAACCAGTTTACCTGAATCGGATTCACTCATTTCTTCAGCTAAAGCTGCAGTGCAAAGCTATCTAGATGAAAGCCGTAGAATTGGTCGTTCAATCTACATATCAAAGCTTTATAACTTGTTACATGTCTCAGGTGTTGTAAGAGTGGTGATTTCCAGTATTACGACTGATATTGAAATTAGTGCTGTTCAAGTGGCTCATTGCACCAATATCACTATTAATGCAGGGGAAGCTTAATGGCTACACTTCTACCCCCAAATTCAACAACCCTTGAACGACATGTTTGTCATGCAGCGTCTAATGCCATTGAGCTTGAAGTAAATATCAAAAGTATAGCTACACTAAAAAATCTACCTAACGATTTTCTCCCTTTAATTGCTTGGCAAAACTCTGTTGATCGCTGGAACCGAAATTGGTCTGAAGAACAAAAAATTGCACAAATTAAAGCCAGTTTCGAAATTCATAAATACAAAGGTACGAATTATGCACTTCGCAAAATCGTCGAAGCATTTGGTTATAACGTCACAATTTATGAATGGTGGCAAGAAGTACCGATTAGCGAACCAGGAACTTTCCAAATCCTAATAGATACAAATAACCAAGTTTTAACAGAACAAGGGCTAAAAGTATTACTTCAACTTATTGATGACGCTAAGCCATTAACTCGGCACTGTAAAAACATACAAATAAATGTGCAACCTAGCATAGCTAACTACCATGCTTTAGCAGCTTGTTATAGCGGTGATGAAACAACGATTTACCCAGAAATACCTGTCATTAGTATTTTGCCAAGCATCTTTTGGGCCTTTTACGAACATCAAACAACAGAGATTTATCCTTTTGGAGTTACCCTATGAGCTACTATACAAAATTAACCGATTCTGGCTTAAATGCCATAACAGCTGCACTGAACAGTAGTTCAAAGGTACCAATCTCGTATATGGCATTTGGTGATGGACTTGGATCTGTACCAGAGCCTGATGAACATGCTACTTCTTTGGTAAATGAAGTTTATCGAGTCGGAATTAATAAAGTTGAAGTCCATGAAAAAAATGAAAACTGGCTCGTATGTGAAGCAGTTATTCCGTCTGCTGTAGGCGGGTTTAATATTCGTGAAATTGCTTTGTACGACAATACAGGCAATACCATGTTGGCAATTGCAAACTATCCTCCAACTTATAAACCCTCTGTAGAAGAGGGGGCGGCAAAAATTCAAACAATTCGTATTGTTATTCAAGTTGATAACAGTGGAGTTTTTGAATTAATTATTGATCCTGATATTGTTTTAGCAACAACACGATCTGTAATGCAGGCCAAAGAAGACGCAATTGCACACAGCGATCATTTATTTGAAGAATTAGATAAAAACCTTCCTACCACATTTGGCCAACCTGCTGGATTAATGGGTGGGGCTGTACGACTTAAACCAGATGGAACACCCTACTTTATTGCTGATAACGCACATGCCCCGATTGGATTTACAGGTGTGGAAAAATCAGGGAATTATATTTTAAGAGTAAATTACGAACATCAGTTTAAGAAGGTTGGAACTTTACTTGCGACCGTTGATGAAACATTAGCACCCTATATGCTGAGTATCGGTGGTTCCGTCGCTCAAAACTTCGCAAACCTCCAAATTGCAGCTCCGCTATATTTTACAGCGAAAGGCGATGGTACGATCACACAAATACCTGAAATTTGGAAAGATTATGTGCAATATTCAGCAGCAACTTCAAGCCCGTCACAAGGATATGTAGTGTTTAGCACTCCAGCCAAACCTATTACTGCACAACAACCCGTTGTTAGTGCACTAACTGACCCCAATTGGATATCACGGCATAAAAATTATTCTTCTTATTCATCAGATAGTGCGCTTCGAGTTGCTGCTTTTGCTGAAGTTGAAAACATGATGCAGGTTAAATATCAAAATGGGGTATTTGATATAGCTGGGTATAGAAAATCTGGATACAGTGTAGAGTTCGCTAATGGTGTTTTAACTATTAATCATCCTACACAGTTTTCGACACCAGTACCGTTAAGGATAATTGAACCTATGGGGGCTAATTATTCTTATATTTTACAGGGCTATACTACTACCTCTACAACCTATAAAGTTTTTGATGAAACGGGTGCGCTAAAACTAACCCCAGATAATATTATTTTTAATTTTAAAATTGAGACATATGAAAAGCACAGAGCTTTAGAGCCATTAACCGAAAGTGACTCATTTACTGTCTTTGCAGGATACTATTACCTACCTGTTGATGCATTGAAGAAAATGCAAGCAGGTAATCTTTGGATGACAGGTATAATGAATCGTTAAGACATTTTAAAACAGGCAATATTCTGTTTAATTAATCGTAATTATGGCGATACGGAATATCGTGTGTATTTGGTAGCAATCAAAGGACAGTTTGATCTATCGAAGTATTCTTTGTATATAACGCATATACAAATTTAAAGGACTGACAAAAAAATCCCAATTTGTAAGCCTGTGATCTGAAAACATTACAACAGATCACAGGCTTTTTTATGGCTACAGATTCTTATCATCATGGAGTACGAGTCCATGAGCTCAATGAAGGTACTCGTCCTATCCGAACCGTATCCACTGCGGTCATTGGACTCATTGCTACAGGTTCAGATGCAGATGTAACAGCATTCCCGCTGGATAAACCCGTATTAATTATCAATATTCAAGCTGCTATTGGAAACGCAGGTACACAAGGGACACTTGCACGTTCATTACAGGCCATTGTCGATCAGACCAATGCTGTAGTCGTCGTTGTGCGTGTCGACCAAAAAACAGATGAAGCAGAGCAAACCACTGCAGTTATTGGTGGAACGGTAAACGGCAAATACACAGGCATGAAAGCCTTGCTGACTGCAGAACAACATCTCGGTGTAAAACCGCGAATTTTAGGTGCACCAGGACTCGATACTGCAGCTGTCACCGCATCACTAGGTGGAATCGCTGAAAAGCTACGTGCGTTTAACTATGTATCTGCACATGGTTGTGAAACCAAAGAAGAAGCAGTTGCTTACCGCGATGCGATTGGTTCACGCGAGACCATGCTTATTTGGCCAGACTTTTTAGGATGGGACACGGTCACTTCATCGACCAAGACCTTTGAAGCCACTGCACGTGCACTCGGTTTACGCGCAAAAATCGACAACGATATTGGCTGGCACAAAACCTTATCAAACGTACCAGTCAATGGCGTTACTGGTATTTCCAAAGACGTGTTCTGGCAACTTCAAAGCATGGATACCGATGCAGGTTATCTCAACAGCAATGAAGTCACGACCTTAATTCAAAGTAACGGCCTCCGCTTTTGGGGTTCTCGTACTTGTACTGATGATCCACTTTTTGCTTTTGAAAACTCTACTCGTACAGCACAAGTTCTTGCGGACACGATGGCTGAAGGGCACATGTGGGCAGTGGATAAACCACTACATCCAAGTTTGGCCCGTGACATTGTCGAAGGGATCAATGCCAAATTCCGTGATCTGAAAACGCAAGGCTACATCATCGATGGTGAGTGTTGGTTTGATGATTCAGTCAACAGCAAAGAAACCCTCAAAAGTGGTCGACTCATTTTGGACTATGACTACACACCAGTCCCACCACTTGAAGATTTAACCCTACGTCAGCGTATCACAGACAAATATTTGGCTGACTTTGCTTCACGTATGACGGCATAAAAAGGATAAAAACAGCATGGCTTTACCCAAAAAATTAAAAATGATGGATCTGTTTAACGAAGGTAATTCTTACCTTGGCCAAACAGGTGAAGTCACTATTCCAAAGCTAGTCCGCAAATTTGAAGACTGGCGTGGTGGCGGTATGAATGGCAACGTCAAAATCGATTTAGGTTTGGGTGATGACGCAACCGAGTTCAACTGGAAATTGGGCGGTATTGACGGACTCGTTATCGAACAGTTTGGCGCAACAACGGTTGGTGCACACATGTTGCGTTTCACAGGTTCATATCAGCGCGATGACACAGGCGAAACTACAGCGGTCGAAATAGTGGTTCGTGGCCGTCATGAAGAAATTGATTTCGGAAACCAAAAAGCAGGGGATGACACTGAAACCTCAATCAAAACCATCTGGTCTTATTACAAGTTATCGATCGATGGTGTTGAGAAAATTTTGATTGATATTCCGAACATGATTGAACGTGTCAACGGTGTAGATCTGCTTGAAAAACACCGCGCCAATATTGGCCATTAATTTTCCTACCCTTCTGTAGTTCAGTGCTGCAGGAGGTTTTTTTATATCTCTTTTTCTATTAAGGAATGTTTACATTGAAAACTTTAGCGCAACAAGAAAACACCGCAGCGATTGACCCAGATATTCAAACTGTTGATCTCGAAAGCCCAATCATGATGGGAACACTTGAAATCAAATCAATCGAAATCCGAAAACCAAATGTCACTGCACTTCAGGGCGTGAAAATTGCCGATCTTTTAAATGGTGATGTCACCGCTATTTGTAACGTTATTCCACGTGTGTCCACACCCACATTGACCAAGTCTCAAATTAACCAGTTAGATCCTGCGGATCTCGTGCAAATCGGTGGTGTACTCGTGCTTTTTTTGCAACCGAAATCAGTGCGTGTAGAACACTTACGCCAACAGTAGACGACGCGATTTCAAACATTGCGGTGGTGTTCCACTGGCCACCGCAAGCTTATGCCGACATGACACTTAGTCAAATGATGCAATGGCATCAAAAAGCCATTGAACGTAATGGGTCAGATGCCGAATGAAAAAATTAAGATTAGAGGTTCTTTTTGGGGGGAGAGATAAACTTAGTCCTGCTCTTAAAATCATCGCTGGTAGCAGTAATGCTGCCAGTGTTGCATTAAAAAAAACCAATGACCAATTGAAAGACCTTGAAAGTCAACAGAAAAAACTAGCAACTTTTAAAAAGCTAAAGGATGACGTTAAACAGGCGTCACAAGAGTTAGAACGCCATAAAAAAACAGTTCAGTCACTTAAACAACAATTGGCCACCAATCCAAACTCCAAACTTTCATCAGAACTTAAAAAGACTGAAGCAGAAGTTAAACGTCTAAATAAAGTCGTCACCGAAGGTCGACCAAAGCTCATGCAGCTTCGTCAGGAACTGAATAATGCAGGATTAAAATCAACCAATCTTGGTCAGCACCAGGAAGAACTGAAAAACAAAATTAAGAGCACAAACACCGAGATTGATCGCCAAAGAAACCATTTGAAGTCTTTAAACGGTCTTCAGACAAATAGTCAAAAATGGATTGGTCATACAAAAACGGCTGCTATGTATGGTGCAGGAGCTGCTGCAACGGGTGTTGGTGCACTTTATGCCATGCGTAAGCCAATTGACGAAACCAAACGCATGGACATTACAGAAAATCGTATTGGTGCTTTAGGTTTGGGTAAGGATGCGACCAAAGAAGCAACTCAATATGCTCGTGCAATGAAAACCTTTGGTACATCGACATTAGACAACATGGGTTTAATGTTAGATGGAGTAACGGCATTTGCAGACGTACATCATGCCAAAATGGTCGCCCCGACGTTGGCAAAAATGAAATTCGGTAATGAAGCCATGTTCGGTGCAGAGCAGGGAGCTGAAAACGAACGTTTATTCATGGACATGCTTAAAGTCATTGAACTTCGAAATGGTTTAAAAAGCGAAGCAGCCTTCAACAAACAAGCCAATATTATTCAACAAGTCGTTACGGCTACTGGTGGACGTGTTCAAGCACCTGAATGGCTAAATGCAATTAAAACAGGCGGCATTGCAGTTAAAGGACTTACAGATGAAGCCTTCTATTACAAAATGGAGCCGATTGTTCAGGAGCTAGGCGGACATAGATATGGTACTGCTGCGATGTCAGCCTATCAGAATATTTATCAAGGTCGAACCACCAAACGTGCAGCAAATAACATGGAACGTCTTGGTTTAATTGCAGATCCGAGCAAACTAAAACATGATAAAGCTGGCCAGATTTCATTCCTAGACGTTGGTGCAATTAAAGGTGCAGACCTATTCAAGAAAGACCAGTTCGCTTGGATGGAAAAAGTGCTACTGCCTGAATTGGCAAAAAAAGGTATTACCGAGAGAGGTCAAATTCATGATGCTATCGGCAGTATTTTTACAAACCGTACGGCATCTAGCCTATTTTCGACAATGTACGATCAACGTGAGCAAATTCATAAAAATGCCAAGTTGAATGCGGGTGCAGAAAACATCGATCAGTTAAGTGATCGAGCAAAAAACACCACAACTGGTAAAGAAATTGAAGCTAAAGCCAAACTGCATGATGCTTATCTCAAATTCGGTACCACGATTCTCCCTGTCTATACCAACGCAATTGAAATCGCCACAGACGCACTAAAGGGCTTTACTGGATGGATGGAAAAGAACCCTACTTTAGCAAAAGCACTGGGAATTGGACTATTGGTGATTGCAACCAGTCTGATTGCGATTGGTGGAGCGCTGTTGGTGTTTTCCCCACTTATTATAGGGATGTTAAGTCTAAGGCTCATTATGACTTCAACAGCGACTGGTGGGACTGCCTTAGCGACTGTATTTAGCAAAGTTCCGACTGTATTTGGCTTTCTTAAAACAGCTATTTTCGGTGTCGGTCGTATGTTCTTGTGGTTAAGCCGTGCATTGCTCATGAATCCTATTGGTCTAATCATTACCGCGATCGCAGTTGGGGCATATCTCATCTATAAAAACTGGGGAAGCATTGGACCGTGGTTTTTGGAAAAGTGGAATGCAATTAAAACGGGTGCAGCAAATGCATGGCAGGAGATCAAAACTGGATTTAGCTCAGGCATCTTAGGCATTTCTTCCACTATTTTAAATTGGTCACCTCTAGGATTGTTCTATCGGGCATTTGCGGCCGTATTAAGTTGGTTCGGCATTGAATTACCGCAAAAATTTACAGGCTTTGGCGGCATGCTTATTGATGGACTCATAAACGGGATTAAAGCGGGCTTTAATAAGCTTAAATCGGTGTGGAGCGAAGTCACCAACTACATTCCGAATGTTTTCACTAAACGCATGGATATTCATAGCCCGTCTCGCGTCATGGCTGCATTAGGCGGTCATGTTATGGGGGGAATTGGTGTAGGACTTGAACAAGGCTTTCCTGGTCTCAAAGAAAAATTCAATCAAGTGTTGAATGTCTTTAATCCTAATTCTCACACAGCACTTGAGAAAATTAATGTTGCACCGGCTTTAGCAAAAATTAATCCGGTGCAAAGACTTTCAAGTACAAACCGTGGTGATGTCATCGTTCAAGGCGACACCATTACCATCCAAATTACTGCTGCACCAGGACAAACAATTCAACAACTGCAGAACATGATTGAGGGCGTGTTGAACCGTCGTGATCAGCAAAAGCAAGCACGTGCGCGTAGCAGTTATATGGATGATGAATAGGAATTTAAACAATGATGATGATCTTAGGCATGTTTGTATTTTCTATCCCTACAGCCACATATCAAAGCTTACAACGTAGTACGGCATGGAATCATGCCAGTAACAACCGTGTAGGGAGCATGCCCGCGTATCAGTACGTGGGCAAAGGGGAAGATACCATCACACTAGAAGGTTCAATTGTTCCCGAGTTTGGCCAGCAGCTATCAATTACTGCATTGCGTGTGATGGGGGACACGGGTAAGTCCTTTCCCCTCATTGCGGGTAATGGGAAAATTTATGGGATGTGGAAGTTAGATTCGGTCGATGAGACACAAACCTATTTCTTCAAAGACGGTCTGCCCAAAAAGGTTGAATTCTCTTTAAAGCTCACCAAAACGCAAACTGCAGGAACTTTGATGGGGAACGTCTTAGGTAGCATTGTAGGAAAAGTCTTATGAACCTGATGAGTGAACTTGATGATAGCTATCCGCAGGCCATTTATAGACTATTGGTCGATGGTGTCGACATCGGCACCAAATTTCAGGATCGGCTCAATAGCTTAACGATTACAGATAATCGGGGCATGGAAAGTGATGCGCTCGAGGTAACACTTTCAGATCATGACGGCTTATTGAACCTACCACCTAAAGATGCAGTGATTCAGGCATGGATCGGTTGGAGCAATACAGGCTTAGTCTACAAAGGTTTGTACAAAGTGAAGGAGGTTGAACATTCGGGAGCACCCGATATTTTGACCATTCGTGCCTCCAGTGCCGACCTAAAATCAGGTCTTAAACAGAAAAAAGAACGTAGCTTCAGTAACGTCACTTTAGAAGCCGTATTACAGGCAATCGCATTCCAACATGAGCTTGATTTATCGGTGCACCAATCACTGGCCAAACATCAAATTATCAATTTGATCCAAAACGAATCCGATGCAAATTTACTGACGCGACTGGCAGATGAACATGATGCAATTGCATCAATTAAAAACGGCAAATTACTGTTTATGCCCAAAGGTGCTTCTCAGACCATCTCTGGCCAAGACCTTCCAACATATCTGATTACCCGCGATAAAGGGGACAGCCACCGCTATAGCAATACTGATGGCGGTGATGAAATTACTGCAGTACGTGCGTTTTATTATGATGCTGCACAAGGGAAAAAGCTTGAAGTCGTTTATGGTGATGCCAGTAACCAAAACATCAAAGAACTTCGCCATATTCACCAAGACAAACAATCGGCAACTTTGGTGGCCAAAGCAAAACTGACAGACCTTAAACGTACATCGCTGACCTTTAGCTATAACTTAGCCTATGGCAATCCAGACCTTATCCCTGAAATGACCTTTCTATTTGATGGTCTAAAAGAACAGATCGACGCGGTTTATTGGCTCGGTACGCGCATCACTCATAGCATTGATGCCAGTAATGGTTTTACCACAGCCTTAGAGCTTGAAGTGTTTTGCCCAGATGTTGATGATGTCTCCGAGTTATTCGAAGACCAGTTTGAATCTGAAAAAGATAAAAAATGGACAGGTGTTGTGGTCTATTACCAGTCAGGAAACAAAGCCGTTGCGCTGACAAAGGGGGATCAATCTAACCCTAAGCATTTCACCTATTTGTATGTGAGTAGAGAAGCTGCTCAAGCACGACTAGATCGCGAGTACGCATTGCTAGATCCAGAGACAGGCAAATTCTCAGCACATAACGAATTGGAAATTAAGCCCTATACAGGAATTAAAACCCAATACACGATCGGGAAAAAAGCGACACCTCGCTATTGGGTTACATTGGGCGACCAATCCAATCCCAAAATTATTAATCACGTCTATAAAAGCAAAAAAGCCGCAGAACAACGTTTAAAAAACGAAATGCCACGGCTCAATGCTAAAAAGGATATGTTGCAACAAGTCAAAGAGACTGCTTAAAAATTGGTGATGATCAACTCATTGCCATTATGCTCTTCATGCGCTGCTTTGCTATTCACAGACCAACGAATCTTTTTATGCTGGATTTTATAGTCTTTGAATAGCTCTCTGACCTCAGGTGTATCATTCAAACTGAGAATAAATTTGCCCTGAATTTTATCAAGGTAATCCTTCAAATCATAAAAGTCCTGTTTAGACCAAATCCCTTTGCCATAAGCATTTTCGCAGTCCCAATAGGGCGGGTCTAAATAGAATAGCGTTTCGGGTCCATCGACACGTTTGAGGACATAATCATAACTCGCATTTTCAATCACAACATTCTGCAGCCGGGTGTGAATTGAAACTAAATGCTCGCGCAACTCTTCCCCAAGTTTTAAACGGCTTTTGCGGTCACGGCTATATGAAAACGAGCCATCCAACTGGCAACCAAAGGCAGCACGAAGCAAATAATAAAATTTAGCTGCTCGTTGAATATCTGTCAGTCCACGATCGTTCTTTTTCATTTCATTGAACAACGTGCGTGAGAAAAGGGTATTTTCAAACTCGTCTAAGAATGCTTCAAAGTGATATTTCAGAACTCGGTATAAATTGATTAAGTCATCATTAACGTCATTAATCACTTCAACTGGAGAAGCCGTTTTTTTAAAGAGAACCCATCCAGCACCACCAAATACTTCAACATAGGTTTTATGTTCGGGCATTAAGTCAATAATGGTTCGTGCAAGTTGAGATTTACCACCCAGCCAGCCCGAAAAGCTGTGACCTTTAGGATTGTATTGCGGAATTACAGAAGTGTTTGTCATCGATCTTACCTGTGTCGATTTGACGCTCTGGGCGTTCAGGTAAGGCACTCAGGGTGCTCTGAAATGTATTTAAAGTTTTACAGCGTGGGCATTTTATTTCTAATGCATCAAAAGCCCCAACTTTTGCCAGTAGCTTAAAACAGCATTGGCATTTCAAATTTTGCATAAGTTTTTTCTACATGAGCAAAACAGGCGAAATCTTATTAAAATTCAACAAAAAGAACAAATATTTATTCTTTTATTTTAGAATGGTGAAAAATATATTCTTAATCTGGGGTGAGTATGACGGCTGTAAGTTTCAATAAAACCAACGCGGACAGTTCACGACCAAGAATGATCTGTCCACATTGTAAGGTGACCAACTTAAAAATAAGAAGCAGCGAACAAAAACATCCACTCCTTAAAGAAATTCGACTGCAGTGTCCAAATATTCTTTGTAGTTTTTCTTGTGTCGGAAATATCGAACTGACTTACGTGATTTCTCCAAGTGCAACGCCCGATCCATCTATTCAGTTACCAACCATTCAAGAGTTAAAAGAACTCAAAGCAGCAAATGACGATTTCATAAAGGACCCTGACCATGATTAGTAAAGCGTTATTAGTCTCACTATTTCTAGGGTTTATGTATTTTTTAATCACCCTAGTGATTACCAAAGATTGGACGTATTCAAAAGCCACTTTTCTAATAGGCGTTAGTTATCATTTTTTGAGTACAAGAATTTATGAACTGAAACAGGATATTAAAAAGTTAGAGGGCAACCATCATGGCCAAATGTAATATATGTGGAACACGTACTTGGTTTTTCCAAACGCATCGTTGCAAAGCTAAACCAAAACCAGAGATCGGTCGACAAACTGTAGCGGCTAGATCTCCTTCTGAAAGACGGCTTACAAGCATCGATACAACTGATCTTTATTTGGTACAACAACAGCAAAATCTGATTAATTCAGTTGGCAGTGAGCCTGAACCTTGTCGAATGACTTCTGATTTTCATCGTCCTATTCAGAATCATGCTCCAGACCCCTCCTATACTCCTCCATCATATTCGAGTGAATGTAGCTCCTCGAGCAGTTGGGACAGCGGATCAGATTCATCTAGTAGTAGTTATTCAGGGGATTAATACAGTGAATCCAGAACAACTCTTTGAACTATTTTATAAAAGTGTTTGTGAAGATATGAATCCATGCGGATTAAGACGCCACAACGGTATGTATCAATGGTGGCACGAAAGGTTCATGAATTCATATTATGGAATTCAAGAACCTAGTCATTTAAGAAGCTGGGCAGAGGCACCGCAGATGTGGTTGGCAGGATATAGGGAAAAAGAAAAAGGTCACGAAAAGTGACCTTTTTATATTTATGGAGAATATGATTTTTTTCCGAAGAGAGCATCAGCTAGCCTAAAAAAGTTATCATTTTCAAAAGCTGAAGTTTTTATTTTTCGTAAAAGTGCATATCGTACAATGTAATTTTTCAATTCATCATCGCCTAGATAAATCGTCATAAGAAGCATAGTATAGCTTTCATTGAAACTTTGGTAAGAAACAAAGATCTGAATTGCATCTTCAATAATATCAAGCTCTTTATGTGACTCAATAAACCTAAGAATAAAGCACAAATACTCAATGTATTCAGAATCTAGTATTACATTAGCTGTATGTCTATTTGCATAAATTACTGCTTCGTGAATTACATTTTTAAGCAAATTATTATCAAAGTCTGGTTTATATATAGAAAGTTTACTAATTGAGTCTCCAAAATGATTTTCAATAAAATAGATAAATTTGTCGAAATGGGTGTCTCCATTGAAGTTTCCATTAGTCAAACGTTTATCCATTTCCTCAACTTTTCGATGTTTTTCATCTAAAAATTTAAAGAAAAGAGTATAGAAATTTTGAACCTTTACGTCATGAATTTGTTGTTCGATTAGTATTCTTTGTTGATCTGTTATTTTTCTTTGACCTTCTGCGATGTCCGTAGCTCTTTGTATTTCTAAACGTTGATCATGTAATTCTTTACGTTGTAGAAACAAGGTAATAATAAGTACAGCAAAAGCCAAACCACTAAAAAGTGTATTTAATGCTCCATAAGTATCGCCAAATGTACCATAATTTACATCATCAGCATTTTGAATCTGAAAATTTAAATGTTCTGCAAGCCAAGTTAAAAGAAATGGAAAAAAAATCCATATAATAAAAATGCAAAAGAGGAGGGTAATACTCCAACGATTTCTATACCATTTATTTATAATTTTAAAAAACTCTTGATTGCATTTAGGTATTAACATATCTCACGACCTGATCTCTAACCGCAGAATAAGAATAAGCTGTAATTTTAACCCTCATTTTTAAAATCCGATTTGCTAACCAATCTTTTTTCTATAACACCATCATAAGAAAAAAATATTTGTTCTTTGCTCTTAATTTGCCTTGTTTCAGAAAAATCAACTAATTCATTATTAGTCGGATAACCTGGTTTAGGAATATATGGAAAAGAAAATTCTAGTTTCATACCAGAGTCTTTCATCACTTTGAATTTCTCAAATACTAAATCTGAGAATATTGGTATTTCAAGAACCACATTTGCAAAGCGAATATATCCTAAATATTCAAAATTTTCTTTTATGGGCAGAGTAGTCTTGAACTCATCTAAACTTGAAACTTTTTTGTATAAAATAGATACATCAAGAGGCGTTTTAGTAAATCCATCTAATCGAGTTTTTATGACCGTTAGTGGTGAGAAAATTTTTTTATTTTGATCTTTATTTATTATCCATTTCCTCAAATGCTCAAATTTATGCAAGTGATCACGCGGTAATAAACCAAAGAAAATTTTCATGAAAGCTTTATAAACTTGTACTGGAGTATATTTTTCTTGTTTAAAATCGATTGTAACTTTGTTTGAATCATAGTTTAAGTTAAATTCATCCTCTTGAAGTTGTATCATAAATTTGTTTTGATTTTCATCAAATTTAAATGATCTATTCTTATTAAAATTTGTATTAATTAAGTTCCCTTTTCTATTTTTTAATCGGTTTAAAGTTCTATATGGCTTGAAATATTTATCGAGTTCAGATTCAAGAGTTTCACCAAAATGTTTATTACAATCATCACACTCTTCATAATGTAATAAAAAATGATTACCTAAAAGATATGGAATTACATGTGGATGCTTTTCAAAATCAACATCATCAGAAGTTTTATGGCAGAAAATGCATTTTTTAAAAGTATTATTTTCCAAAGGGTATAAGTGAAAATCTTTAGATAAATGAGCATAATCTTCGTACTTAAATAAGGAACGATATTCTTTTATTCCGTCGAATATTTGATATATGCCAATTATTCTATTTCTATTAAAAATTTCTAGCTCAATAGACAATTTTGGTTGACCATAAGGTGATTTATAAGCATAAATATATCTTTTCATCTCACCACCTGATAACGACACATAGACTCGCCACATCGTGCATGATTAACTGCTGTACCATCCTCAAAAGTCATTGCATCTATATCCGAACCTTTAACTATACTTGAATATAAACCAGCTCCGATTTCTCCACCCAATAAAGCTCTGGTGATACGTTGGCCATCGTCAAATACGGCAAAAGCTTTTTGCGGATTACCAGCATCATACTTCCATGCTACATCTACAAACTCACGGCTTAAACTCAGTTCCAAACCATTACGTTGATCTTCACTGAAGTAATATGTTGTCATTGGCTCACCATTTTGGTTAGCACCAGACTCTTTTTCAACGACAGGCAAGCCAACCGAAGCGATAATTTCTTCATCATTTTTCAGGTCAACTCTTGCCACTGGAGAAGTGAAGTCCACTGCAGGGAGTTCAAACTGTGGTCGGTCTTGTTCTTCTTGTTCAGCTATATTTTTTTGAATTTCAGTTTGCTTTTTATCAAACTCAGCTTGTGCCGTATCAGTGGCATTTTGAGGTTCATTTGAACATGCAGTTAATGTTAAAAGTGAAATAATTAGAGGGTAAATTCTTTTCATAATGAATAGTTTATAAAAATAGTACCTCGCTATTTTGCCATAACAGGGTACTATCGACAACCTCAAAAAGGAATGCAAGTCCTAACTTAGCTTTCCCTAAAGTTCAATCAAACTGAGGCTTTAGTGTCTGTAGCTGTATTTTCAGCTGCTTTAGGCTCTTTCTTTTCGCCAACTAGATCAAATGCTCTGTTAACGATCGCGTGGATATTAGTTGGTAAGTCAACTTCATCGCCCTTAGCTGCAAACTTCCCATCCGTCCCTTGATTGAAGTAACTAGGTATCAGCCCCTTGCGAATTTCTTTTTGTTCGTCTGGTGTCATATTAGCAATGAACGGTTCAAGTGATGAGAGCTGAAGATAGGTTCTATTATTTTCTTGATAGCATTCATAATGTTTTGCTGCTTGTTTTGAAAAGAATAAAGCGAGTACAAAAAACATAAATGAGATAGTCAGTCTAGTTAATACTGTAAAATAATTAGTATTAACTGGAGGATTTTCAGCCCAATATTCAACTATTGGAATTCCGAGAATTAATATAGTACAGCCAATAGCAGCATACAGTGCGTAACTCGTATAACCACGAAACTTTTTATATTCAGCCTGTTCCTCCTTAGCTTTAAGATTATAGTTATCTGTAAGACTTAATAGTGCTGCCCCTTCTGCTAGTTTTGAAAATTGCTTATAAGTATTTTTCGCTGTCATATAGGTCGCATCAATTTCCTCTATTTTAGTATTACAAGAACTCTCAATTTCCGTTAATTTTGTATTACAAGAACTCTCAATTTCCGCTAATTTTGTATTACAGGAACTATCAATTTCACTAAATTTTTCGTTCATTTTAATATTAATGTCTTTATTCTTATTTTCTAAATTTTCACTTAATTTCTTGTCGTAATTAGATAATTTTAACAGTAATTCCTTATTTGTTTTTTCGCTATTTTCGAAACTTTCTTTTAGTAAGTTGAAGTCATTTAAAACCTTACTATACTCATCTTGAACTTTTTTAACCTCAAATTCATAGTTAGATATTATTTTGTTTGAGTTATTTTCAATTTTTTTAAAAAGTAATTGTGCATCTTGAGAAATTTTTCTTTGAAAGGATTCTTTTAAATATTCACTAAATTCATATCTTTCAGAAGTAATTGCAATGTTCAGCTCGTTAATTAAACTGCTAATTTCAATAAGGTTAGATTTAATATTTAAGATTAAATAACTTATTTCTTGAACGAATTTACGTATTTGTGTTTCAAAATTTATATGGTTTGCGACTATATTTTTCTTTTCAAAATTTTTTATATTATTGATAGAAACTGATGACGTATTAATTAAGTTAGTTGATATGGACATAACTGAAGAAATATTATGATCTAAGTTTTTAATTTTATTATTAAAAATATCTTTACTAAGATATATTTCATTTAAGATATTATCTTTAAGTATTGAGCTAACTTTTCTAGTTTGCTTTATAACTATATTAATGCATTCTCTTAATAAGATTTCATTATTATTTATTTCTTTAATAAGACTTACTGGTATGTGAATCTCATGAGTTGCTAATCCTGGAAATTCACTTAAAGTGGATTCCAAAGTATTTTGTAATAGATGTAAATTAGTTGATAAGTTTATGAAACTACTATGAACATTTAAATTAAAATTATCTTCACTCATAAATTTACCAAAAACAAAAGCTTATAAAAAATAGTACCTCACTATATTGACATAACACCTCACTATCGGCAACATGTAAAAGCACCGCAAAATCGGTGCATAGGCGTGGAAACCTATAAACACACTCAAAGGGCAGAATTAATCACCGCTCTATGCGGATTTTTTTTGCTTAAAAAAAGTCGCATCTGCTAGACTTGTCATGGTAGATCGGCAGGGCAGTCTTTGACTGGCCGTTTCTTTGAGTGCGGTATTTCCACCCCTGTCGGTCTGCCACCATTCCGTGGAAAGAATGGCGGTAGGTTTCAAACCTATACTCAAAGGAATTTAGTCATGAAAAGACAGATTCAAGCCCGTGCGTCTGCACATTCAAAAAATGCTCACATCATCGAGCACACACCAATTACCGACTTAGCAGCTTTCGAGCAACGCTTAAAGAAACGTAAAAATCTAAAACTTCTCAAAAATACATTCGCTGGACTAGCCCAAATTTGTATGGCAGTGCTGACGTTCTCCATTCTTTTTTTAGGGGAATAAGCACATGATTCCAAACAATAATAATATAATTCCTTATGTTCCTATCGCACCGCGTGTACAAGCAAGCAGTGCAAAAAGCCAGCTCATGTGTGAAAAACTTTTTCAAATGATTGACCAGTGTGTAAAGGCCCAGTTTGCCTTTAACCATGACACAGCCAAAGGGCTGATTTCAGTCTGTCCAGATCAGTTGAATGATTTGCTCAATGAACTATCTAAAAATGATCAACCGACCAAAGATTTAGATATCGATGTCTTAAAACAATCGCTAAATGACTTGATATACCCTAAGTTTAATGGAGAGCTTACGGTAATAAGTCCCATTTGGAACGGTGCAGAGGTGCGTGTTTGGCAATTTCAATTAAATCAAATTGATAGGGCAAATCACATGCAAACACTTGATAAAGAACTACTTATAGACCAAACATTGTCCAGTCTACGTATTTGGAGACAGTCACTTGAGGCTGCAGGGAACGACAAAGACGTAACCTATAGCAATAATGATCTGATTTATAAGCTTATGGCACTCGAATTTAACTTAGAGCAAGTCCAGAGCCAAATAGAGGAATAAGAAAAAAGCCCACTTCAAAGTGGGCTTTTTATTTGGCTATCATTTTTAGTTTTCCGATTCCTTGGCCATTACTTTACTTAGTCCAAGCAATGCTTCTTGAGCTTCAGGGCTTATTTGTCTGTAAGCCTTTAATAACAAACTTTCTTCACTCGTCAGTCCTGAAAATTCGGGATCAATACCAAGCAGCACATAACGAATATCAATACCTTGTTCATGCAGCTTAGCCAAGTACACCCATTGATCGGGCACTTTATTACGCACGTAATTTCCTAGCGTATTTTCATGCGCTCCAATATCACGGCTCAGTGATTTTGCACGCAAGTTATTTCTTTCTAGTTCCGACTTAAAGCGATCAGAAATGATGGCGGACAGCTCATCATAGTTTTCGGACATATATTTCACCGATACATATTGATAGACTAAATATTTATGCTATAGTGACCCTTAGCACATCACTATAACCGTAGGATACTGTATGGGTACAGAAACTTCACCCCAAAATCATCGCCCTAGATCAAAAAAGATCACAGGTGGGCGTGTCCGCTTCAACGTTTATCTCCCCAAAGAAGAAGCAAACGAAATCAACAAAATGGCAGAACAAACTGATCAAAGCCAATCAAGCATTATCGCCAAGTTTTATATGCAAGGTAAAAGCAACAACCAAGAGGGATAACTCCATGTCTTTACAACATCGTCGTATTAAAAAGCAGCCTCGTGATAACCGATTCAGTATCAACTTAACCAACGATGAAACAAGCTTACTCACAGCAGCATCGAATCTCTCAGGTATAGAAATCAGCGTGCTGATTCGCCAAATGGCAATGAAACAAGCGATCCACACCCTAGTCGATGATTCCGATGACGATTTTAATTTGTACAAGATATTAAGTGAAGGCGCGGAAAAACAGCTTTCTAGGAGCTGAAGCAATGCTCAAACATGAAATTGCACTGACAAAGCAAGAATTAAAAATCTTGCAAGAAGTGCAGCAGCAGTTGGGGCTTTCCTCAATTGAAGAAACTATCGAATTCCTAGTCAGAGAACGTATTCAAGTAAAAATGCTCGATTTGGCAGGGGAAGAAATTAAACGTAAACGGCATTTGTAATAAGGCAAATCAATCAAATGATGTTCCCAGAAACACAAAGACAAGTTGAACAAAAACTTGAGCATGTTTATGGCTTTAAACGTAAGCCCTCTACAAATGGCGACAAACTTCGTGGCAGATGTCCTGACTGTAACCACAAAGAATCATCAGCTTGGGCATTTGCCGAAGATCCGTGGATAGTTTTCTGTCCACGTAAAAATGAATGCGGGCATGAAAATCATGTCCGTGACCTTTTTCCTGAACTTTTTGAAAAGTGGGAAAAACGCTTTGAACCGACACCTGAAGATCCTTTACGTACTGTTAACGCGTATTTAATTGAGGAAAGAGGTTTTCCATTAGAACAATTAAAAGGCTTGTATGCACAAGAGTCGATTACCCGCTATAAGCCTAAAAAAACCACCTCTATAACCTTACGTTTTCCTATTACGGATGAACAAGGTAATGAGGGATGGTGGCAGCGTGTATTGGATCAACAGGATGTCTTGCCTAAAACGACTTTTAAAGAAGATTGGTCATCAATGGGGCATGCTTGGCTCACACCAAATACCAATTATTTAGAATCGAAAGAAATTTTCATTACTGAAGGTATTTTCGACACCATTGCATTTTGGCTTTCAGGTATTACCAGTTTTTCAGCTTTAAGTAGTGGTAATTATCCTTCAATATTTTTAAATGAAATCGCACAAAAATGTACTGAAGCAGGGATTAATTTTCCAAAACTGGTTTGGGCGTTTGACAACGACGAAGCAGGTCATAAAGGTATTTTTAAAAATATCGAACTTGCACAAGCAGACGGTTTCGAATGTGAAGTTGCTTTGCCACCGGGTGGACGTAAAAAACAGGACTGGAACGATTTATATAAACAAGATCGACTGAAGTTCAGCGACTTAGAAACATATAAATATTACGGTGCTTTACTTGTTGCAGAGAAGGCTGTTGATAAAGGCATACTTATCTACAAGCATAAAGGCATGAAATCTTTTCCTTTTGACTTTAAAAATCAAGTGTATTGGTTCAAGTTGGACATGGACAAATATGACGATTACATGAAAGGTCTACATGCTACAGATGACAATGCAGACTGGGCACAAGAAGAAAAAGACCTACTCATTGCCGAGCGCAGAGACTCAGCATTGGAACATGCTTCAACAGTAGAAATTATGATGGAATGCCGCCCCTATGGTCTGTATTACCAATATCAAAAGGAAATTGACGAAGCTTCATATTTTTTTAAGGTTGATTTTCCGCGTGGTGGCCAAACGATTAAAAACACTTTTACTTCATCACAAATCACATCTGCAGGTGCATTCGGTGAGCGACTAACACATATTGCACCGGGTGTGTTTTATGAAGGTAACAGTAAGCAATTACTCGCATTTCTTAAAAGGGAACTGCGCGACATCAAACGAGTTGAACTCATTAATTACGTTGGTTATCACAAAGAACATCAAACCTATGTTTTGTGTGACATTGCAGTCCAAAGCGGTCGACGTTTTAAAATCAATAAAGAGGAATATTTTGAACTTCCACGCAAAACCAACTTAAAAGCACGTGCACCGTTTCAATTAGAAATTAACAACAATGCCAGTGACTATACAGATGCATGGGTGAAAGATTTACTCGATGCCTATGATGTTCGCGGGATGGTGGCATTAACGGCATTTTTTGGAAGCCTTTTTGCACAGCAAATCCGAAGCATACACAAATCATTTCCATTTATAGAATTGGTGGGTGAACCAGGAACTGGTAAATCGACTTTGCTTTCATTTTTATGGAAGTTATTTGGTCGCTCAAACTATGAAGGTATCGATCCAAGTAAATCATCTATATCAGGCTTATTACGTACCTTCAGACAGGTTTCCAATTTACCTGTAGTTTTACTCGAGTCAGACCGTGAAGGGGACAAAGGCACAGTAAAACAGTTCGATTGGAACGCACTAAAAACCCTATATGACAACGGTTCACTTGGTGCAAAAGGGGTTAAAAATGGCGGGAATGAAACCTATGAACCGCCATTTATGGGCACCTTGGTGATCAGCCAAAACGCTGAAATTGTGTCTACTGAAGCAGTGATGGGACGTATTGTTCAATACAAATTCACTAAAGAGCAAATGTCTAAAAAAGGCTTGTACGCCTCTCGTAACCTTGAGCGATATGAACAGTCTCAAATCAGCCAGTTCATTCTACTTTGTATCGAAAAAGAAAATGCCGTACTCGAATCCTACCGCTTGGGCATGGAAAGATACGACGAAATACTTCACCAAGAAAAGTACAACGTTAAAAGTTCGCGTGTGATTCATAACCATGCCCAACTTTTGGCGTTATTCGATGCTTTGTGTACCCATGTTTTAAAAGACTTAATTCCAAACGATATACAACAAAAGGTGCGTGATGAATTATTTGGCATGGCGCAGAACCGAGACAAGGTGCTCAAGTCAGATCCAATCATTGTCCAAAACTTCTGGAACACCGTCGAAGAAATGGAAGATGCCATCAAGAACCCAACTCACCACGATACAGTACTAAATCACTCAGCCAGACCAGATTGGTTCGCAATTAACTTTGCTCATTTATACAAAGTCGCAGCGGATTACCGCTATCCATTGCCTGAAGTAAATGAACTTCAAAATGCGCTACGCCACAGTTTGCACTACCGCTTTGTTGAAGCAAATAAAGCCATACAAAGCAAAATTAGTAGTACCACCAAACGCTGTTGGATTTTTGAAAAACCAACTTCACAACGGGATTAATCCCAATTTTAGGAGAACCAACCATGTCAAAAACCACTGAACTATTCAAAGCACCTACAGATCTACCTGAGCCAGATCGCGAGCTTATTGTTGTATTTGTCGATCGCACGATGGCGCCACCAGTTAGATATTGTGCTAATTGCGAAGCTTGGCATACGCGTAAAGGCGACTTAAAACCAACCAGTATTCACCAGTGGGCTTATGCAAATGAATTTTATGATTCGCTGAAAGTTCCTACTCCTGAAATGGTCGAAGAAAAACAGGAGGGCAATAAAGAAGATATTGCAGAGGCATTTTTGAAACTTTTATTACTTGCAGCATTAGCTGATCGACGTAAAGGATATCGATTTCAGTTCAATTAATTTTTAGAAAGCACACATACAGAAGCGGCCACTCCTGTATGTGTCACATCAATCAGTTGGAGAACCAAATAATGCAAAACGATTCTAACCTACAAAACGTTTCTGCCAAAACTTCAGCGTCAAACGCTGTACTAACACCTGAGTTAATTCATCCGAATTTTTTCAAAATGAAAAAGACACACCCTCATACCAGTTTTAAACGTCAGGCGAACTTTAAAGACTTGGTGGCTTTAACGGCAAGTGACATTGAACACCGCAAGCGTTGGGCAAATCGCCAATTGTCAAAATTGGTACATAACCCAAGCACTGCAGTACTGGGAGCATAGTCCATGTCTAAATATCGTTGTAACTGTGGTGGTTTAATCCTTCCAAATTTTGAAGCCTACCAAGTGGGCGATGAAGTGAATTTCATGATCCAAAAACGCAGAAATATAGGCAATGGGCATATTGCTGTAAGCCAAAAAGCGCACAGTGGAAAAATCATCGAAATTAAGGGTGATGAAATTACGGTGAAAGCACCTGTTCGTACATACCAACTTAATCGTTTTGAAATTACTCCAAAGGATGCACCAGGACCTATTGAATATTTCCGTATTGGTAAGTGCCGTTGTGAGTTAGATCAACAGGAGTTATCTGCATGAACTTCAATTTCAAAAATGCCTTGCTACTGAACATGGTCTTTTCTTGTTTAATTTCTTCCGTAATGTTGATGCTTGGAGAAAAACAATGATTCAAAACTATCAAGTACGTATTCGAAAAAGTTTAGAAAATACAGAAATACATCAGTCAGCAATTGAATTACTTGGGCCGTGTATTGCGACTGAGATCCGAGCTCTTCATGGCAAGTTTTCTAGTATGAATGAAGCCTTTGAAAAAATGTCATCTATGAAAGAGCTTGAAGATTATGAAATTATTTCCGTCATTTTGATTGATGAAGATAATCGCGAACAGCTTGGGGAGGATTTTGACTGGGAGGAACAAGAATAATGAATTTTCAAGCGATCGCAATTGCCCGCCAAGCAATCACAGACAAACATGGTACCCAAAAACCACAACTAACTTTTGGTGGTGAAATGCCTTGCCCAATTTGTAGTGCAGGGAAATTGAGTTATCAAATTAGTGCAGTAAATGGGCATATCGCAGCTAAGTGCGAAACTGAAAACTGTGTGCAGTGGATGGAATAATCATGACAGCATTAATTTTTGATACAGAAACCCACAAATTGCATGGCGATATTATTGAAGCTGCTGGAATGGGGGTAGTTTTTCATGAGATTGGCGGGCATGTTCCATTAATTCCAACTCAATTCGACTTCACTAAACGCTTTAAACCAAGTGAGCCGATTAACATTGGGGCAATGGCCGTACACCACATCGTCGATGAGGACTTAGTCAAATGCCCAGCTTTTACTAAGTTTAAATTTCCGAAGGAAATTGGTGTTGAATATTTGATTGGCCATAATATTGATTATGACATTGCAGCAGTTAATCGCGCTGGTACATCAACGAATGGCATCAAAGCAATTTGCACTTTGGCAATGGCTCGTTTTTTATGGCCAAACTTAGAATCGCATAATTTAACTGCTTTGGCCTATCAGGTAAGTTCCGATCGCAAGGCAACTAGACGTGGTCTTAAAAATGCACATTCAGCATTAAATGACTGTAAAACGACATATTCACTTTTAGCGGCAATTGTCCGTGAAACTAAAATTTCGTCTTTTGAAGAGTTATTCGATTTCTCTGAAAGTGCTAGGTATCCAACCCATATTTTTTATGGGAAGTATAAAGGTACTTCAATTAAGGATTTAGAGGATAAAAATATTCACTGGTTGCTTGGCAAAACGGATGATCCTTATCTAAAAATCTCTTTAGAAAATGAACTCCTTGCTAGAAGCAGCATAGACGAACAAAACGAGCTACCTTTCAACTAATTTGAGCACCTTTCACGCACCTCCGCTCGGAGGTGCGTTCCTCTAAAATATCCCCAATATTTTAAATACTTAAATGTAGGTTTTTCCATGTCTGCAGGATTAGAAGTTCGCGGCAAAAGCATGCGAATTTGGATGAAAACACATCCATCAGAACCCGTGATTAAAGAAACTTTAAACTGGCCATTCTCACCAGAGAACGTTGAGAAAGCCAAAAAATTAGCTGAATTAATTAAACTCGAGATTGAGTTAGACCAATTCAATTTAGCCAAGCATTTCCCCAACTCAAGACATTTGAAAAAGAACCAAATGTCTTACTACATTGCTCAGTACAAAGAAATGATCCGTTGGGAAGTTGCACCGAGTACGTTTGATGGCTATTACAGCCACATCAAGAAACACGTCACGCCACGTTGGGCTAAGATCCATCCGAAAGACATTGACACGGCAGCCGTGAAAAAATGGATCAATGAGTTAAAAGAAAACCTTGCACCCAAAACCATTCGCGAGGTGATTACCCGGCTTGCGTCTATTCATGAACTATGGCGACAGGAAAATAAAATTCCCTATAACCCATTTGAAAATATCGTCATTAAGCAATTGGATAATCTTGAGCCAGACCCATTCTCCAAAACTGAAATTTCAATGATTTTGGGAACAATGGCCAACCATGACATACAAAATTTACTGCCTTGTATTTTTTGGACAGGCTTATCAATCTCTGAACAGATATCTATTGCATGGGAAGATATAAACCTCGAAAAAGGCACAATACAGGTCAATCGCAATCATGTTAAGGGATTGCACAAAGTCACTAAGAATCGCCGCAGAAAGCGCGAAATTAAGCTATTACAGCCCGCAATTCAGGCACTACGCAGACAGTACGCAATCACAGGCAATCGTTACGCTCAAGTTGTGAATGTTTTACAACGGGATAACCGAACGTATAAGCAGGAACGACTGCATTTTGTGTGGATCAATCAAGAGTACGATCGACCTTTTAATTATTATGAGTTGCGCTACATCTGGAGAAGGCATTTAAAAAAGGCCAGTGTGCGATACCGTGGAATTAATCAGGGAAGACATACATTCGCAAGTCAATTATTGTCTTCAGGGCAGGTGCCACCAGAATGGATCGCAGATCAGCTTGGCCATAGTGATACATCAATGATTTATAAACACTATGGAAAACTCATAGCCGAAGATATTCCCGACTACTTAACCAAAATCAATAATTACATTAACCAGTGATTTAACTTACTGGGATCTTACTCCATATCTTACTTGGAGATTTTTATATAAGTGCCTAATTATTTAGGCACTTTTTTTTGGCTATTACTTTATTACTCGATAAGCAAATAGGGTACTTAATTAAAAACAGACCTAAAACCTAAATCCTATTTTTCTAATACTGAAGCATGGAAGTACCTGGTCGAAGGGCATAATTCCCATATCAAGCCTATAAACAACTCTATATTTCACTAAGTTATTAAATTGTATGAGTAAAATTTAGGTTTTATCTTGGGTTCGAGTCCCGCTGAGCGCACCATTTACTTATTTCAATACATACCAAAATAACCTCAAACACCTATAAATACTGTATTATCTGCCTTTTTCTTGTTTCAATTTGTTCCATACTGTACCGCTATAATCCATTTTTTTAGGGGCTATGCTTAGCAGTACATCAAAACAATAGTCTAAAATCTTTGCAAAAGTTTATTGACCCCATTCATTCGTGTGGCTTTCCCACCCGCTAAAATCACCAGTGTTGTTGCTGGAGTGTTGTTGCTGGGTTGTTTTGCATGATTTAGACCTAACATCTGTGTATAGGGGTAGCAATAACGATCGTTCAATATTGAGATGTACGGTCTAAGACAAAGCTGTCCAAGTCTTAGACCGTGTGCAAAAAGTATTTGGTTTGTATCACTATCCAATCGATGTTCTTAGATCGAGATGAAATCGACATAGTCCAATGTTACAGGGGCATCAGATCGAGCAGGGATTCGAACTATACTATTGGCTCGATTTAAATTACTGAGCATGTGGGATTGTTGTTTGCCGAGTTTGGAAACGGTTAATTGTCCAAATTCGTTGACATCTAATACCATGCGAACCAGTTGCTCACGGCTGTCTTGTTTAATGCTGTCGTTGAAGCGAGCTTTTTTCCACGCGGGTGCAGGAGACGTAACCCCCTGTAAAGCCGCCAATAATGTCGATACATGTACAGCAAGACAGGTGAGTACAGCAGCAGGGTTCCCAGGCAAACCAATCAAATAAGAACGATGATGGTCTGTCTGATATTCAGCAAAATATAGTGGTTTACCCGGTTTTTGTGCAACTTGCCAGAAAATCTCTTTTGCACCTAAAGCCATTGAAACAGGTCGAATCAAGTCATAATCGCCTACCGAAACACCGCCTGTAGTAATGACTACATCATAATGATTCATAGCATTCGAGAGCGCTTGTGTGAGTAACTTCTCATCATCAATCATATGCTCTAAATGGGCTTCAGCAAAATCGTGTTCTTTGAGCCAAGTGAGGATCATTGGGGCATTGGCATCAAACACTTTAGATTCATTGTCCAGTTGCGTACTGACTTCATCACCGGTAATAATCACTGCAATTTTAGGTTGGCGATAAACCTCGACATCCTGAACACCCGCCATACTGAGTGCCGCAATTAAACCGCTGCCTAAACGCTGGCCTTGCTGTGCAAGTGTTGTCCCGATGGACAACTCCTCACCTTGATAACGAATGTCTGCACCTTTGTCCAAAGCTTGAGTTAGAGTCGCTTGCTTATGGCCACGCGTAATAATTTCCTGTCGAGCCACAGTATCTGCTGAGTTTGGCAGTTTGCCCCCAGTAAAAATACGAACGGTTTGTCCTGCTTGAATCTCAATATGTTCTTCAATACCTGCACGAATTTCACCAACCAATTCAAAGCTGGTAATTCCAGCTTGCAAGTCTTCAGAGCGCAGCGCATAGCCATCAACTGCACTTTGGGTAAATAGAGGCAAGGCAACTGTTGATGTAACATCTGCCGCTAAAACATGCCGATGCGCCTGTACCAAAGGCAAAGTAACGACAGGCAATGTTTGGACGGCGCTATAGTGTTCAAGAGCTTGATCGAGTGTAATTAAACCAACGCCAGAGCAACTCATTCATAACCTCCCGGGTGAGGTAGATCACGGCAGACATCAAAAATATGAACCAAAGCAGGTAAAATGGCTGCCATAGATTCACTTGCACCACCACGGCTGCCCGGAAGGGTAATCACCAATGAACGGTCGATAAAACCTGCAACGCCACGTGACATCGCAGCATAAGGGGTACGTTTTTGTCCGAAAGCACGTGCGGCTTCCATCAAGCCATTGAGCTCACGTTCAAGTAAAGGCTCAAGTGTGTCTACTGTAATGTCACGTTTGCCGATGCCTGTTCCGCCTACAGTAATAATGCAGGCATAAGATTGAGTGAGCTCTAAGACCAATCCTTTTAACTGATCGGCTTCGTCAGGTAAAATTTGATAGTGAATTGGATCAAAACCAGCCTCGGTTAAGGTCTCGACGACAGAGCGGCCAGCAGTATCGGGTTTACGCCCTGCGGCAACGGTATCTGATAGAACCAATACTGCCGCAGAAACAGGCTGACGCAAATGACGTTTAAAGTGTGATTTTCCGCCTTTTTTCAGATCGAGTTTACATTGTTGAATGATCAACTCATGCGGTTCGCAATGGGGTTTGAGCATGTCGTAAATGGTGAGGGCCGCAATACTGGCAGCGGTCAACGCTTCCATTTCTACACCTGTTGGCCCAATCGTTTCAACGGTTGCACGAATAACCACACGGTCGACAAGCAGTTCAAAATCGACATCGGCGCGGTAAATAGGCAGGGGGTGACACAGCGGAATCAGTTCATCGGTACGTTTTGCGGCTAAAATCCCAGCTATGCGGGCTGTTTTGAGAGCATCACCTTTTTCGGTATTGCCGTCGGCAAGAAGTTGTAAACAATGTGCAGGGGCAAGCAGTTCAGAGCTTGCAGTTGCAACGCGATAGCTTTCTGGCTTCATGCCAACGTTTTTCATAAAGTATTCCGAAACATTGAAGTGTTGATCTAAAGTGAAACTGTTCGATCAAGAGAAAAAGTTTATGATGTATTTAGATAACACAAAAATAAAAGCGGATACAGTCGAATGACGGACAAACTCAAAATTAACGCGCTAATTAACCCCCTATGGCATGCATACTGATTTTGCGTGTTGGGGCGTGTTGATGTTCAATAAACCCCGCTTTTTTATGCCATACCGCGTTCAGAATCTGGGCTTGTAATAAAGCGGGATCTTTTTGTTGAAGTAAATGGCGCAGCGGTGTTCCCGTATTGGCAAATAAACAGGTAAAAAGCTCTCCCGTTGCAGTGATACGTAAACGGTCACAGCTTTGACAGAATGGTTTGCTGATGGTGGAAATAATGCCTAATGTGTACTGATCATTGAGCAGATAAATGGTTGCAGGGTCATGTTGTCTGGCTTGTTTCTGAATCTGAAAATGGGGTTCAAGTGTTTGGATAATGTTATCTTCAGTGATGACTTTTTGAGGCTGCCAGTGCTCAGGTTGATCTAAAGGCATATATTCAATAAAACGTAATGCGATCTTCTGTTGATAAGCCCATTGGGTCAGTTCAAGCACTTCATGATCATTTTGTCCTACCACCAAAACACAGTTTAATTTTATCGGGAGATTGGCTTGTTGAGCTGCAGCGATGCCTTCGAGAACAGGTGCTATCGGACGTTTGGTCATGTTCATAAACGTGTCTGCATGAATGCTATCGAGGCTGATATTAAGATCATCTAGTCCTGCTTCTTTTAGCGCTCGTGCATACTTGTTTAAATAGAAAGCATTACTGGTCATGGAAATACGTTCTAAACCCTGTGGTTTGAGCCGATTCAAAGCATCAATAAAATTGACTACGCCTTGACGCATCAAAGGCTCACCACCTGTTAAGCGGATGTGCCGAATGCCTAGCCCCACCATCATTTCACAAAAGGTTAAAAGCTCTTCAAAGCTCAAGATGTCTTTTTTTGCCAACCATTCCGGCCTATCGGGCATGCAATAACTACAACGAAAGTTACAACGATCTGTCAGTGAGATTCGGAGTTTATGTTTATGACGGCCAAATTGATCGATCAGTTGCGCTGACCTATGTTCTAAGCGTGTAGTCGTCGAACCGTCCATAGTCGCTCCACCTCGTATTTACATACGATTTAGTTTTTATAAACGAGAGTATGAAATGTTTTATTTCAAAGATCAAACGGCGTCTTGAAGTTGTTTAGTTCATTCATTTTCAAAAAATGAGAGGGTATTCCTCGAACACGATCCATCAAGTCATTGTCTTTTGTAATAATTCATCTATTGAAATTACATGCCAAAAGGGTGATATTTTTGATCAGAAGTGTTTTTGGAATTGTGCCAAGAAACGCAGGCATGATGAATAAGAAAAGAGCAATAAAAAAGGGTTGAGCAATCCAAATCGCTTGCAAGTATGAGCAAAGCGAACAGTGAATTGCTCATTGCAGAACTTTTTACCGAAGATAAATATTGAGGGCGGTGAGATGGAAAACACTGAAGATAAAAAGCATGATGAAGAAACCAGCTATGCACGAATAGAGCCTTATACCAATCCTGCGGGTGGATGGGGCGCGTTGTTAAGTGTTGCAAGAAACTTAAAGAGACAGGAAGTTTTCAAAAAAGGTGCGATTACGCTTCTCAATATTAACCAACCCACGGGTTTTGACTGCCCAGGATGTGCGTGGCCTGAAAAGAAAGATGCACATGCCTTTAACTTTTGTGAAAACGGTGCGAAAGCTGTTGCGTTTGAAGCCACTTCAAAACGTGTTACGCCTGAATTTTTTGCGACCCATACGGTCAGTTGGCTGTCTGAACAAAGTGATTTCTTGCTTGAAGATTCAGGTCGTCTAACCGACCCAATGCGCTATGACAGCGCGACCGATAAATATGTGCCTATCTCATGGGATGATGCTTTTGCCTTAATCGCAAAACATTTACATGCCTTGGATCATCCAGATCAAGCGGCATTTTATACTTCGGGCCGTGCCAGTAATGAAGCGGCATTTCTATATCAACTCTTTGTCCGCGCTTTTGGTACCAATAATTTTCCAGACTGTTCCAATATGTGCCATGAGACCACCAGTGTTGGCCTACGTGACTCAATTGGTTTGGGTAAGGGAACGGTGACTTTAGACGATTTTGATATCGCCGATGCGATTTTCAGTTTTGGGCATAATCCGGGCACCAACCATCCGCGGATGTTGGGGACTTTACGTGAAGTGTCGCGCCGTGGTGGCAATATCGTTGCCATTAACCCCTTAAAAGAACGTGGTTTAGAACGTTTCCAAGATCCGCAAGCACCTGTTGAGATGATGACCAATGGCAGTACACCCATTAGTCGTTATTATTTCCAACCCAACGTAGGCGGTGACTATGCGCTCATGTTTGGGATGCTGAAACATTTACGTGAATGGGACATTCAAGCACTGGCAGCTGGGAAAAAGAGCGTTTTTGACCGTTCATTTATTGAGATGAACACGGTTGGTTTCGATGACATGATGGAAGAAATAGATCGTACTGCATGGTCCGATATTCATACACATACGGGACTTAGCCCTGAGCATTTAGAGTCTTTAGCTAAAATGTATTTGGATGCCAAAACGGCCATTTTCTGTTGGGGCATGGGGATTACACAGCATCGGCATGGGACTGCGAATGTACATATGCTCGCAAACTTAATGTTGGCAAGAGGGCATATTGGTCGTCCAGGGGCAGGCTTAGCACCGATTCGTGGGCACAGTAATGTGCAGGGCGATCGAACCATGGGGATCAATGAACGACCAAGCCCAAAATTGCTGGATAGTCTGGACCGAGTATTCGGCATTAACTCGCCACGTGAACATGGTTTTGGCGTGGTGGATACCATTAAGGCGATGTATGAAGGTGATGTAAAAGTCTTTATTGGTTTAGGTGGTAACTTTGCTGTTGCCACTCCAGATACACCGTATACACAAGAAGGCTTACGTCGTTGTGATTTAACAGTACAGATTGCAACGAAGTTGAATCGTAGCCATTTGGTTTGTGGTAAAGAGGCATTACTTTTACCCTGTTTGGGGCGTACCGAAATTGATATGCAACAGCATAGGCCACAGGCAGTGAGTGTTGAAGATTCTATGAGTAATGTGCATCTTTCAGCAGGGCGTAATGAGCCTGCTTCTAAGAATCTACTTTCAGAGCCTGACATTGTGGCGCGTATGGCAGCAGCCGTCTTGCCAGACAGTGATATCAAGTGGAAATGGTATGTAGAAAGTTATGATCGTATTCGAGATTCGATTGAAGACGTATTTGATGAATTCCATGATTTTAATGCACGTGTCTATCAGCCGGGTGGTTTTCACTTAGAGCATCCTGCCAATCAGCATGTGTGGAATACGCCTGTAGGCAAGGCACAGTTTTTAATTACGCCGTTGGCTGAAGTGTATGCCGATAAAGAGAATAAATACGCTGAACAATATACAGGGGCAAAAGTCTATACCCTGATGACCACACGCTCTCATGACCAATACAACACCACCTTGTATGGACTCGATGACCGTTATCGTGGGGTATTTGGTCAGCGCCGTGTTTTATTTATGAATGCAGAAGATATTGCAGCGGCTGGTTTTGTTGCAGATCAATGGGTGGATATCGAAAGTATTTATTCGGACGGTGTTAAACGTGTGGTTCAAAGCTTCCGTATCGTTCCGTATAACATTCCACGGGGTAGCCTTGCAGCCTATTATCCAGAGACTAATCCATTGGTTGCACTCAGTAGCCATGATAAATACGCCAAAATACCGGCTTCGAAAAGCGTGCCTGTGATTTTACATGCAGGTCAAGCACCTGAACATTTCAACTTGGCACAAGCGGTTGATCCTGAAGATGCCAATCAGATCGTGAATCGAGAGGTTAGTTGATTTAATGCTGAAATGGCACCTGATTTAGAGGTGTCATTTTTTTTTATGATTGAAAGGTTTAGTGTTTAGGGAGGATTGGAAAATTATTATGGATATTCGAGCGTCTAAGTTGAGTTCTCTGGGGTATGAAGCTGTTGATATTCAGCGTTTAAGTGAAAATAGAGCTGTTGAACAATCTGATTTTGTAGTGCTAGAACACCCTATTGCCTTGGTTTATAATGGGATTTCCCATGCAGTAATGATGGCAACGCCAGCCGATATTGAAGTCTTTGCCAAAGGTTTTAGCTTGTCTGAAGGTATTTTGACAAGTTTGAAAGAGCTTTATGCTTTGGACATACACGAAACTGAATTTGGGATTCAAGTCGAAATGACGATTTCTACTCGGGCCTTTATGGCGCTCAAACAACATCGGCGGATGATGGTTGGACGCACGGGTTGTGGGCTCTGTGGAATTGAAAGTTTACAGCAGCTTCATTTGGATTTACCTCAAATTACCACGCAAGTTACTGAGTCATGGTTGGCTCAAATACCGCAAGCCATTGCTCAACTTAATACCCGACAGAAAATCACCCAAATGACGGGTGGTGCACATGCGGCTGCATGGGTTGAAGCAGGGGAAATAGTGGCTTTATTTGAAGACGTAGGCCGACACAATGCTTTAGATAAACTATTGGGTTATATTGCAGAAAATCATTATGATGTAAATCAAGGATTTGTCGTGATGACCAGCCGCGCCAGTTATGAGTTGATTCGTAAGTGTGCTCAACTAAATATTGCCTTGCTGGCGTGTATTTCAGCCCCAACCAGTATGGCGATTAATATGGCAAAGCAGTCAGGTTTGACCTTAGCGAGTTTTTGCCGCGGTGATGGTTTTGTTTTATATACTTGATATTCAAAATTTTGCTGTATAAAAAGTAAAAGGTTTTTCTTTAGGTCATCTGTGTCGATGACAGGTCTTTATTTGAGTGAATGTATGCAGGACGTCAAATTAAAATTACAGCTCAGAATACTTCTCAATCAAGATATTGCATTTGGGCCGGGTAAGGCAGAATTATTGGAAGAAATTCGTCGTACAGGTTCAATTTCTCAAGCTGCAAAAAGTATGAATATGAGTTACCGCCGTGCATGGCAGTTGGTTGAAACTATGAATCATAGCTTTCAGTCAGGATTGGTCGAAACTCAAAAAGGTGGAACGCATGGGGGTGGGGCAAAACTCACAGACTTGGGCGAAAGTATTTTAAGTCAATTTAGACAGATGGAAATAAAAGCACGCCTTGCAATTGAACAGGATTTTGCAGAAATAGCTCGACACCTTAAACAATAACCTAGTCAGGTCAGCTAGATCCTTCTCATATTGATTCATGGCATACATGAATAAGCTTCCTCTATTTGATAAAACCTCTTATCTACTCACTCGATTGTAAGAGCAGTATCAGTCACGTGATTAAGATACAAACACTTTAACTTGAACGATAAATAATCTGTTTCTAGAATTGACGTTGCTTGTGTATCCATATATTTTTGAAAACATATCGGTCAATTTATAACGCTTAAGGGGAATATGGTGCTGCTTAATTTTAAGAATAAGTGCATGCAATATGCGATGTTGTGTTGTGGTTTGGCTCTTGGGGCACAGGTACATGCAGAGCAAGCCATTACCGTTTATGCAGCGGCCAGCTTGACCAATGCTATAGCAGATGTCGATGCAATGTTTGAACAACAAAAAAGAGTACGCGTGAAAACCTCTTACGCAGGATCGTCGACCTTGGCCAAGCAAATTGAAGCGGGTGCACCTGCGGATGTTTTTATTTCGGCAGATGAACAATGGATGAATTATCTGCAAAATAAAAAGTTAATTGTGCCGAATAAACGTGTGAATTTATTGGGCAATCGTCTTGTTCTAATTTCGCCAAAAGCTAAGCCCGTCAAAATAAAAATGGATAAAAGTTTTGATCCTTCTACTGCCTTTCAGGGCAAGCTTTGTACAGGGGACACCAAAAGTGTCCCAGTCGGAAAATACGGGAAACAAGCACTGACCGCATTGGGGTGGTGGTCAAAACTTGAACCAAGATTGGTTGAAACTGAGGATGTCAGAGCTGCGCTCAACTTTGTAGCACGTGGTGAATGTCAGCTTGGCATTGTCTATGCAACCGACGCTGCTATCAGTAAAGATGTCACCGTCGTTGGCGTTTTCCCTATCAGCACCCATACCCCAATTGTTTATCCCTTAGGTCTTGTCAAAAATAATTCAGATGCGCTAGCGTTTTATCAGTTTGTACAAAGTAAACAAGCACATGCAGTCTTTAAAAAATATGGCTTTACCGTTTTATCTGCTGCTAAGTGATGATGTTTTCTTTATCGGCTGAAGAAATAGAAGTACTCAAGTTATCCTGCCAAGTGGCTGCAACCTGTTTGGCATTTAGCCTGATCCCTGCGTTGGCAGTGGGTTGGGTTTTGGCACGTAAAGAGTTTTTTGGCAAATCATTATTTGAAACGTTTATTTTTCTACCTCTGGTGCTGCCGCCTGTGGTGCCAGGATATTTGCTGTTACAGGTTTTTGGAGGAAACGGGATACTGGGTAAGTATCTTGAGCCCTTTGGACTCAATTTTGCATTTAATTGGAAAGGTGCAGTTTTGGCCTCAGCCGTGATGGGTTTTCCACTCTTGGTTCAATCGATTCGTTTGGCCATAGAGTTGGTGGATCAACGTCTAGAAATGGCGGCGAAAACGCTCGGTGCTTCCTCCTTGGGCACTTTTTTTTATGTCACTTTGCCTTTAGCCAGCAGTGGCATATTGGTGGGGGCGATTTTATGTTTTTGTCGCAGTCTGGGCGAGTTTGGCGCAACTATTACTTTTGTCGGTAATATTGCAGGGGAGACCAGAACCTTGCCCTTGGCCATGTATAGCCTGATGCAGCAACCTGACACCGAACAGGCGGTCTGGCGACTGATTATCCTGTCATTAACTGTGGCATTTTTGGCTTTGTGGTTTGCCCAGTGGTTCCATCGCTATCAGAAAAACAAACGGGGGCATTAAGACGATGATTGACTGTCATATTCAGTTAAATTTAGGCAAATTTAAACTCGATCAGGCATTTTCAACTGAACATCCTGTCGTTGGTTTATTTGGGGCTTCAGGTTCAGGAAAAACCAGTATTTTGCATGCTATTGCAGGACTTAATACTCCAGTCAAGGGTTGGATTAAAATCAATCATCAGACATGGTTCGATGCTGAAAATAAGATTAATTTAAATGTACAGCAACGTCATGTTGGTTTGGTTTTTCAGGATGCACAACTGTTTCCACATATGACGGTGATGCAAAACTTATTGTTTGGCTATAAGCGCATTCCGCCTGAAAGCCGACGTTTTGATCCCGATTATATTATTGAACTGCTTAAACTCGACCATTTACTCAGTCGTATGCCGATGAAGCTTTCAGGTGGTGAAAAGCAGCGTGTTGCATTGGGTCGGGCACTGTTGTATTCGCCAAATTTATTATTATTAGATGAACCATTGTCTGCATTAGATGCGGCACATAAACAGGAAATCCTTCCTTTTTTTCAAACCGTCCAACATGAAACCCATATTCCGATGTTGTATGTCAGCCATGATATGGATGAAATTAAGCAGCTGACTGAAGCAGTTTGGTTGCTTTAATTGAACACATTTCAGCTTCAACTTTTAAAGAGGGAATGAATAAAAACAAAAAAAAGGCCTCTGTGTCAGCTTAAGATCATTCGGTACCATTTTTATAAACAGATGGCGCTTGACCTGTCCAGCGTTTAAATGCCCGACGAAATTCACGTACCTCACTAAAACCCAAAGCTTGGCTAATGTCCCCAATGGAGAGATTGTTTTCAAGCATCTGTTTCGCTTTTCGCTCTAGCACGGTTTGTCGAATTTGTTGAAAACTAATGCCTTCTAGCAATAAGGAGCGTCGAAGATGACGCTCGCTCATTTGTAAATAGTCTGATGCGAGTTGCATATCAAAGCGTACAGGAAGGTGCTGATCGATGAGCTGGTCTAATAAATATGCATATTGTGCATTATTGAGCTGATCAATTTCTTGTTGTGCACGTTCACAAATCTGGATGGCAGTTGCATAGTTGGCAGGGCTATAAGTTTTGAGTGGGCGCTCTAGCATACTTCGTTTAAATCGAATGACATTTCTGTCTGCATTAAACCGAATCGGGCAGGAGACAATTTTTTGATATTCGGCAAGATGCGTGGTCGGAGAATAAGTCAGCTCTAACTGAATAATATCTTGATGATCGCCTAACATGGCGTTGAAACAGGCCATGATGCTGCTCAGCAGTTCCTCACAGAAAAATATTTTGAGGTTTGTCGGTGTAATATTTTCGATGAACTCTAATTCAACACTCTCCCCAGAAATTGTAAAGTTCAAGTTTAAAACACTACCCGAAACTTGATGGTAACGTAGAGCAATCTCTAAGGCATCCGCTACAGTTTTACAAGACTGCATGGCAAAACCTAAAATACCCATGGAAATCAGGCCTTCACTACTGCCAATTTTTAAGCCTAAGCTAGGGTGCTGGCTCGAAGCCAAGGCATTTTGAATCACATGACATAACTGAGTAAAACTCACATAGCCATGGGCTTGCTGGATTTGATTGATATTCACGCCTGAATGCTGGAACCACGTGCTGTAATCCCAATTCTGCTGTTCTGCATAATGCAGCAGCCCCGCCAATATTGTGGGTGGGATATATTGCCGTGTATGAACGGTGTAATTTGACTGTTTAGGCATAAGTCCGTTTTGCCCCCCTGAATAGCGATCATTCAACCCTTTTTGGTATCTCATAATTTTGTTTAACTTTCAATATGCCAAAGCGCAGATCAATTCAACATCGTGATGAAAGGAAAATCAAATGAAGCCAAAGGATTGGACAAAGCAAGAAAATCAAATGAGTCGGCTGAGTAAAGTGTATGTACTGGGCGAATGTGGAGTGATTCGTTCATGAAAACTCAAGAGACATATACGTGGTCGAACTGGTCAGGGTTTCAACAGGCTCATCCACAACACATTTTGCACCCTGAGAATGTATTGGAGTTACAGCATATTGTACAAAGTCACCCGAAAATACGGGTTGTGGGGGCAGGACATTCCTTTACCCCCCTAGTATGCACCGATGCAACTTTGGTGTCATTGAACCAAATTTCTGGTGTAGCCTCATCAGATACAGCGCACTGTCGGTGCAGTATTTATGCAGGGACTCGATTGTACAATTTGGATCAATATCTAGAACCCATCAATCAAGCTTTAATGAACCAAGGCGATATTGACCAGCAGAGCCTTGCGGGTGCTGTCTCAACAGGAACACATGGTACGGGTGCAGACTTGCATTGTATTTCAGCTTATGTGGAAGATTTTGAGTTATTAACTGCTTCAGGTGAAATTCTCAACTGTAGTCGCACCAAAAATCCAGAAATCTTTGCGGCTGGACGTGTTTCATTAGGTAGTTTGGGTATCTTGACCAAAATTACCATGCAAAATCGTCCGCGTTTTAAACTGAAGGAACATATTCAGCTCTGTACAGTAGCAGACATGATGCAGTTTATTCAGCAATGGAAACATCAGCATCGACATATTGAATGTTTTGTTTTTTCCCATGCTGAAAAACTGATGCTGAAAACCTTAGATGAGACAGATGAAAAGCTACAACCCCGTAAAGAAAGCTATCCGTCTGAGGATACGTTGTTAACGGTCTGTTCGGAATTAATTAAAAACGTTCCATCCTTGAATCCTTATGTGCAAAAACTGTTAGGCACTTTTGTTAAGCCAACAACGGCTGTGGATTGGTCAAGCAAGATCTTTCCGACAGTACGTCATACCAAATTTAATGAAATGGAGTATCAGATTCCTGTTGATGACGGTTTGGATTGCTTAGAAGAGGTATTAGCGGCATTGCGACAGCATAAGGTTGCGACCTTTTTTCCGCTCGAGTTTCGTTTTGTCAAAGGAGATGATATTTGGATCAGTCCGTTTTATCAGCAAGACTCCATTTCGATATCGGTACATCAATATCATAAGCAAGACCCACGGTTAATTTTTGATATTGTGGAGCCTATTTTTCAGAAATATAAGGGACGGCCCCATTGGGGAAAAATGCACAGTATGACGGCAATGCAGCTTCGAGATTTATACCCAAAGTGGGATGATTTTCTGGCGTTGCGTCAGCAGCTGGACCCTGAGCGCAAGTTTTTAAACCCTTATTTAGAGCAGTTGTTTCTGGGATGATTGGGGCGATGATTTGAGGTGAGTAGGCTATGGCTAAAGTGTAGGGCTGTACGTGATAGATAGGATGGTTAGTTAAGCGCAAGCCAGATCATGACTTGACCATATTTCAGGTTGATGGCTTTGGCTTTTAGCAATAGGTCATACGCTTAGTAAGCTGGTTTAAGTTGGCCGCTTTTATTCAGAACAGGACAAAAAGAATGTTAGATCATTATTTTAAAACACTCAATTCAGACTTAAAAACACAAGGGATTGCGACACCCCAACTGATTGTAGATGACGCTGCATTACAACAGAACCTCCAATATATTCAAACGAAGCTTGTTCAAGCGGAACAGTTAAAACCACGTTTAGTGGTCAAATCGTTGGCCAGCCTCGATTTACTCCAGTTGCTGTCGGAGAAATTGAATACACAGCGTTTTATGGTCTTTCATCTGCCACACATCCAGTTGATATTAGAAAATTTCACCGCAGCTGATCTTTTGTTGGGGAAGCCCATGCCTGCCCAAGCAGCTCGCACTTTTTATGCAAAAAACTCAGCGTGGGCAAATGCAAATATCCAATGGTTAATCGATACCAAAGAACGGTTGTTGCAATATTTAGAGATAGCCAAAGACTATGTCATAAGTCTGCAAGTGAATATTGAAATTGATGTGGGCCTACATCGGGGTGGGATGCAGTCTGAAACGCAATTCGCTGAAATGTTAAGTGTGATCCAGCAATATCCACGATATTTAAAACTGTCAGGCTTGATGGGCTACGATGCACATGTCACTAAAATACCATCGATCATCAAAAAACCAGATCAGGCCTATCAAGAGTCGCAGCAGATTTATTTAAATTATCAAAAGGTCATTCAAACGCAGTTTCCAGCACTTTGGAACAGTGATCTTTGTTTTAATGGTGGCGGTAGTCCGACCTTTACTTTTCATGTCTCAAAGAGCGTTTGTAATGATCTCTCTTTTGGTTCGATGCTGCTCAAACCCAGTGATTTTGAAAGTGACTCATTGAAGCCTTTACAGCCGGCGTTATGGATTGCGACTCCGGTGCTGAAAGTTCTGCCTTTTGCACAGTTACCTGCAATGTCTTTATTGAATAAATTACCGCATAAATCCAAAGCACTGTTTATTTATGGTGGTTATTGGCTGGCGGATTATGTTTATCCTAATCAGTGTCGTCCGCATCTATTGTATGGACGGAGCAGTAACCAAGAGTTGGTCAATGTTCCTAAAGATTTCGACATTCAAGTGGATGATTTTGTGTTTTTAAGACCCACACAAAGTGAAGCGATTCTTCCTCAGTTTTCAGAATTAAAACTGTATAAACAGCATGCTTTTGAAACATGGCAAACTTTTCGAGAATAATAAAAGCCACTCAATCGAGTGGCTTTTATTTTATGGACTTAATTTAGAAGCGATACCCCATTTTTAAACCATAAGCGATGGCGCTATTATTCTTAAAATCTGCTTGTTCTGCTGTGGATTGAATACCAGATATAGGCAGATGGTAAGTTCCATCTTCTGCAACAACATCACCGAGCCAAAAATATTTGATTCCACCTGCAATAAAGTAATGGGGTGTAGGGTTAAATTGTGCACCGAAACCAAGTCCCCAAGAGCCTTTTGTTGGGTTTAAATTAGATGCAGGATCACCTGTGCCAGAGTCCCAGCTGATTTCTGTTGATGCACTCCATTTTGGGGTGAATTGGTGTCCAATCCCTAGTGTTGTTGTCCACTGATCGTGCTGGTAGCTGTCTAAATCAAAGCCGTCGACATAAGTACCGTCACTGATGATTGAAGAGATGTATTCGGTCAAAGCACCAAACTGGGTCGGGCGAATTTTAAACTCTTTCCAGTTAACCCAGCGCAGATTGGCATAGGCGAGGGTATTTGAAGCGATCCCTGTTTGAATATCGAGATTGACGGATTGAGGCGTAGAAATTTTTGTTTTCTGTGGAAGTGTAGCTTCTAAAGGTTCACCAAAGACCGTTTCCGTGACTTGCAGTTTATGATCGATTTTAGAACGATAGGTGATGGCTGCTTTTAAGGCAATCTCCGGCTTTTGATAACTTAAACCTGTTAACCAACCCACTGCATGGTCTTCTTTAAATTTCGCATCATATCCATTAAAAAGAGGGCCATAGGCATTGCCTCGGAGTGAGACATCACCTTCTACCGATTGATAAACTGCACCGCCGTAAAGTTGAAAGTTTGTGAATGGGCTGATACCGAGAAGCATACTGATATTGTGGGTATCCACGTTTACAGAAGTGCCTTGTTGGCTGAACTCATTATCTGAAAATGTATTATTGGATTGCAGCGGATAGTGAATGTCGGCACCGAATGGTTGATCATACAAAATGCCAAAACTGACGTCTTCGGTTAGCTGTAGTTTTAAGGCGGCGTTGTAATATTGAAAGCTATTTCCCATATTACCGGTATTGAGATTCGTCACATCACTGACTAAATCTGGTCGGTTGCGAATTTTCCCCGAAATGTCTGGATCTACGCTGGCAATGCTGACTTCAGCATAATGTCCTGTTTCTAAAAAGGGCAGAATCGACTGGCCTGATTGATCCAGAGCGGATGCATGGAGCAAGCTGCAAGATGATATTCCAAATATGCCAATCACCAATGGGCTGAGTTTCATGTAAATCGTCCTTGAGAGTTTTTTGACTTGTAATCGCTATTGTTTGTCTTCTTGGTACTATGTTTTAGTTTTGGATGACTTGAAGAAGGTCACTCAACTTTTAAAACAGTAGTATCTAAGCTCAAGTTAATCACTGAAAAGAATTAGAGAGTAGGGTTGTAATTGAGCATTCAAGGGGGGATTTTCGGTCAAAAGAAAGGACTTATTTTATAAATTGAACCTGTGAGAAATGAGTGACTGGATTGAGCTGTTTGCGAGTGTTGATCGCCTTGCATTAGAGCAGATGATGATGCCGTGTATAGTGGACGTTGATGCAGCCTAAGTAGATGGGTTGATTAGATGCGATTAAGGAGTGTCGCTCTTATAGGGATTTTGTGGCGAGTAACCTTAGCAATAATCGTCAGATTTTTATCAAACGACTGCCCTACAAATATATAAGACAGTCGCATTTTTATTTACCAATCGACGCGTTTTAATAAAATGTCTTTATACATTTTAAAGTCACAAACGAAACTGTAGAAAGGATATGTAAATGTAGCTGGTTTGTTATGTTCAAAAAAGAAATGACCGACCCAAGCAAATCCATAACCCACCACAGGCAAAGCCCAGAGTAGTTTTGCATTTTTGGTCATCGCCGCAGCCGCGGTAATCCCGATCACACAGGTGGTTCCCACAAAGTGTAAACGTCTGCAAGTGGGATCTTCATGCTGAGAAAGATAGAAGGGATAGAATTCTTTTAAGGTTTTATAACGGCCATCACTTCCCTTAATTTGCACAGCAGGGCTTGCAACCAATGCAGCAGAAAGATGGGCGTTATTCACCAAATCTTGCATATTGTTTTTAATTTGGGTTTGGGTATTCTGTAACATGTCCTACTCCTTTAGTGTTTACTAGGCGTAGTTTTAAACAGTAAACCAAAGATGGTCTTGAACGAATATGCTATCGCAAAGCAAGGATGCGAGTTTAGGGTTGGCGCACCAAAGTAAAATTTACACTTGGGATGGTGTCATTTTGTATGTGACTCATGAGCAGTTGAATAATGCCCATGCCCATTTTCCAGCACTTTTACAAATTGGCTTGGGAGCACCTTTTGCAATCACTTTAGACGACCAAGTACGTCGTTATCACGATATTGTGGTGATGGCACCCAATGTGATGCACAGTACTGATTCAGAAAATCAGCCTTATCTTGCGCTCATGATTGATCCTGATCATGCACTCTATGGACACTTGTATCCATTGCTGAATGGCGAACAGATTTGTTCTTTACCTGCCGCTTGCCTTGCTACGTTTCATTCACAGTTTCAAAAGTTGATCGCTGGGCAGCTCAGTCCTGATGAAGCCAAACAATTGGTTTTAACGCTACTGTCGACGTTAAACCCAAATCCGTTGCAGGTATTGCCATGGGATGCCCGCGTTTTACAAGCCTGTCGTTATATTCAACAACTTGTACCTCAGCAGATTCCCACAGTAGCTCAAGTCGCGGCATATACGGGACTGTCTGAGTCGAGGTTGATGCACTTGTTTAGTCAGCAACTTGGGATTTCAATGCGGCGCTACATTCTTTGGTTGCGTATTCGCTATGCTATCAAACTCTGGGCAGCAGGTCAGAGTTTGATTGATATTGCCTTGGAAGCGGGTTTTTCCGATCAGGCGCATTTTACTCGTACTCTACGCAGCATGGTTGATTTTGCACCCTCGATGCTGAAAGGCAAAACCATCTTCGTGAATGACTGTATTAAAACATCATCGACGTCATAGCGTGTTAAGTTGCTTGATAGCACATGGAAATAGCAGAATCATTCAAGACAGGTTTCGCTATTTTACGAAGAATCAGTTTATGTTGAGAGACGGACTTAAGCAGGGTTGGGCTTTTTCCTTCAAGCTCAATGTTAACTTTAATGGATAGAGATAATAGGGATAATAAATGACCAGTTTACATGCGATGAAAAGTCTAAAAGATATCGTGTCAGAAAAAGAATGGGATGCACGTTGTCAGCTTGCGGGGTTGTACCGTCTAATTGCGCATTTCCGCATGACCGATTTAATTGATACGCATATTAGTCTACGTGTACCTGACGAAGACGGCCATTTTTTGATTAATCAATACGGCATTCCCTTTGAAAAAATGACGGCTTCGCATTTGGTTAAAATTGATTATGCGGGCAATATTATTGCGGATTATGATCAGGGAAAATTGGTCAATACCGCAGGTTTTGTGATTCATTCTGCGATCCATGATGCACGTAAAGATGTGCACTGCGTGATTCATACGCATACCGCAGATGGCATTGCAGTGTCTGCACAAAAACAGGGTTTATTGCCTTTGTCTCAACATGCTTTGAAGTTTTATAATAAAGTTAGCTATCACGAGTATGAAGGGGTGGCGTTATTGACCGAAGAACGTGAGCGTCTTGTGAAAGACTTGGGGCACAACCGAGTCATGATTTTACGTAATCATGGTTTGCTATCGACAGGAGATTCAATTCAACGTGCTTTTCACGAGATCTATTTCCTTGAACGCGCATGCCAAGCGCAGATTAAAGCGATGGCGGGAGGAGCAGAGCTTCATCTTCCGTCTGAAGCTGTACGTCAACATACGGCTCAACAGTTTGAAAGTGAATTGATTGAAATGGTGATGCTGAAAGCATGGAATGCCGCGCTGTCTTTAATTGAGCATCAACGCGACGAGTATTGTTCATAAGCCATTCAACCATTTTAATAAAAGCCTCTATTTCTAAGTAGAGGCTTTTATTCTGCTGAGTTTTTGCTGTTGAGCTAACACATTTTTGAGCGTTTCGAAAATATGCGGATCTACCGATTGTGCGACATTGAAACGTAAGAAATTCTGTGCATTTAAGGATTGGCTAAACGCATTTCCTGGTGCTAAAACAACGCCATGTTTTAAACACTCTCGCGCAATAATCGCAGCATCGAAACCGTCGGGAAGTTTACACCAGAGGAATATGCCCGCTTGTGGGACTAGCCACGGGTGAATATTTAAAGCTTCGAGCTGAGTGATGACCTTTTGCATTTCATGAGCAAGGCGTAAGCGCACTGTTTCCATATGCTTACGATAGCCACTGTCTTTTAAGGCAATCAGTGCCATATCGGCGGCAAGTCGACCGCCACCAAAAGACGTAGCGATCTTTAAATCGATTAGATTTTCAATCCATTCATTTTTGGCCACAATATAGCCACAGCGCAAAGAGGCTGAAATCGTTTTTGAAAAACTACTAACTTGAATGACACGATTGAGTCCATCAAAAGCAGCCAGTCGTGGGGCAGGGGTATGTTCAAAGTCGGCAAAAATATCATCTTCCACAATGACTAAATTGGTTTGATCGACCAATTTAAGTAAGCGATGCGCCGTGACAGGAGAAAGTACTGCACCCGTTGGGTTGTGTATGCCTGAATTGGTGATATACAGCCGTGGTGAGTGTTCAGCTAAAACAGACTGAAAGATCTCCAAATCTGGGCCATGGGGGGTATAGGGCACACTCACAATATTGATTCGGTGGGCTTTGAGGAGTGCATGAAAATTAAAATAGCAGGGGTCATCGACAATGACAGTATCGCCAGACTCTAATAAAAAACGACAGATCAAATCAATTGCTTGCGTGCCAGATTCGGTGAGCATGATGTGTTCAGGCGAAGCTTCAATGCCAATGTGAATTAAACGACGAGAAATTAATTGTCGCAGTTCAGGATGTCCTGCTGGTGTTGCATATTCCACCAGTTCTAAGCTATCTGCTTTTGCCATGCTACGCAGAGCACGTCGAACACCGGTCTCATATAACCATTCGGGTGGTAACCAGCCGCAACCCGGTTTGAGTGTGCAGTGATCTGTATCCAAGGCTTGTCTAGAGACCCATAAAGGATCGACCTCTCTATCTAGCTTAGGTCCCATTTGGGCTAAAGCCAGTGGCGCGACGGGGCCAGACACATAAAAGCCTGATCCAGGTTTAGACAGAATGATGCCTTCAGCCATTAAACGTTCATAGGCTTCGACAACGGTTGAAACAGAGACCTGCAATGTACGTGCTTGTTGGCGCACAGAGGGAAGGCGATGATTGGGGAGATAGGTGCGTGAGCTAATTTTGAGTTTAATTTCATCCATGACGGCATCAATTCGAGTTTGGCTGCGCATTCCATTTCTCCTAAACTGTATGGGCTTTTTATACATAACAGTTTTTATTTATTGTACTGGATTGTATCTCGATTCAAACATGCGGTCTATGTTCAACTTTAGTGATTAACGATAAGAGAATCACGCCATGAAACAGGCAACCAGCGGCTGGGTAAACGGATTAATCGGTGTCGCTATTTTTGCGGGCTCTTTACCTGCAACACGGGTCGCCGTTGCAGATTTTAGCCCCATCTTTTTAACCAGTGCACGGGCCACAATTGCAGCGTTATTAGGATTATTTTTTCTGGTGTTACTTCGCCAAGCACGCCCGACCGCTTCAAACGTACCTGCACTTGCGGTCAGTGCATTGGGCGTGGTCATAGGATTTCCACTCTTAACCGCTTTGGCCCTACAGCATGTAAGTTCTGCACATTCCATTGTTTTCTTAGGATTATTACCTATCAGTACTGCGATTTTTGCAGTTCTACGCGGGGGTGAACGGCCCAAGCCACTTTTTTGGTTGTTTTCAGTGCTAGGAGCTTTCTTTGTAGCAGGCTATGCTGCACTTGGAGAGACGAGTACTGCATGGAAAGGCGACCTATACATGCTGGCAGCCATTATTCTATGTGGTTTGGGCTATGCAGAAGGAGCAAAACTTTCGCGAACATTGGGCGGTTGGCAAGTCATTAGTTGGGCTTTACTACTCTCATTACCTGTGATGTTGCCAATAGCATTATGGAGCATGCCCACCTCATTTCAGCATGTTAGTCCAGCGGCATGGATAGGATTGGCTTATGTTTCTGTCTTTAGCATGTTGCTGGGTTTTGTGTATTGGTATCGAGGATTAGCACAAGGCGGTATTGCCTCTGTTGGTCAACTGCAATTATTCCAACCCTTTATGGGGCTTGCACTTGCCGCTCTATTACTACATGAAAGCGTGAGTTGGATGATGTTGGTCGTCACTTTGGCAGCCATTATCTGTGTGGCTGGGGCGAGAAAATATGCTTGAACATATGACGTCCAATTTTATTTTGATGGAGTAAAATTCCGAATGTCATCTCTATATCGTCAAAGATACAATTTATCTTTGACGATAGAATCTTACTAAACACTATTGTTAAGTATCTATCTGTTATAAAAATCTGCTCTTGATTATCTTCTGTTCAGAAGTAGTGATGTGTTTTGTATTCCTCGAATAAAATCTTGCTGTATAGCAACAATGCTGTATATAGTTTTAAACATAGACAGGTCAAGCGATGCTTAAATTCGCAGCATGTTGAGTGTTGATGATAAGTCTTTGGAAATCGAGAACGAAAAGATCACCGATGAGACGTCCTCTCCGTACAGGCGAGACCTTAGTGAATAAAATTAAAATAGCGTGAAAATGGCATGGATTGCCAACAACCAAAATGGGAACAAGATGAGTGCAGAAGTAGATTCACTAGGACTGATTGGGCCTGTTGTACTGTTGAGTGCAGCGGTCATTGCCGTCCCTATTTTTAAACGTATTGGTCTAGGTTCGATATTAGGCTACTTAATTGCTGGATTGATTATTGGGCCGTTTGGTTTTGCCTTTTTTAACAATCCCACAGCTATCTTACATATTGCTGAACTCGGCATCGTGATGTACCTCTTTATCATCGGATTGGAGATGCAGCCTTCGCACTTATGGAGTTTGCGGAAAGAGATTTTTGGATTGGGCAGTTTGCAAATCCTTATTTCGGTCATTGCCTTAACGGGTATGGGCATGTTGTTTGGCTTTAGCTGGAAAATAGCGTTCATTGGTGCTGCGGGCTTTGTTCTGACGTCGACTGCGATAGTGATGCAACTGTTAAATGATCGCGGAGAGCTGCATCAACGACGTGGTCAAAAGATTGTTGCGATCTTATTGTTTGAAGACTTATTGATCGTTCCCTTATTGGCATTGGTTGCATTTATGGCACCCAATCAAGCAGCGGAAAGCGCATCTATCGATTTACAAGGGATTGGTATTGGACTGTTGGCCATCGCTGGATTAATTGTTGCAGGGCATTGGTTACTCAATCCATTATTTAAAATTTTAGCTGCCGCAAAAGCACGTGAAGTGATGACCGCTGCGGCGTTATTGGTAGTACTGGGCGCGGCATTGCTGATGCAACTTAGTGGTTTATCCATGGCACTGGGTGCATTTTTAGCAGGAGTGTTATTGTCCGAATCGACTTTCCGACATCAAATTGAAGCGGATATTGAACCCTTCCGCAGCTTATTACTCGGCTTATTCTTCTTGGGTGTCGGGATGTCTTTGGACTTGGCAGTGGTCAGACAAAATTGGCCGTTGATTGTCAGTGGGGTAATTGCGTTGATGTTGACCAAAGCGCTGATGATCTATGTGGTCGCACGTTTGACTAAGAGTAATCATCCCGAAGCTTTAGATCGTGCCTTACTGATGGCGCAGGGGGGCGAGTTTGCCTTTGTATTGTTTAGTGCCGCGACGACAGCTCAAATTATTGACAATACCATCAAGTCGAATTTAACCGCGATTGTCTTATTGTCTATGGTGTTGACGCCAATCATTGGGGTGCTGTTTAAACGCTTTACCCTTGAACAGGATGAAAGTTCACTCGATCAAGTCAGGGTTGCCGATGGCTTAACGGGTAAAGTATTGATGATTGGGTTTGGTCGTTTTGGTCAAGTGGCCAGTCAGCTGTTATTGGCACGTAGTGTGGATGTGACCATTATTGATAATGATGTCAACATGATCCAAAATGCAGAAAAATTTGGTTTTGATGTCTATTATGGCGATGGATGTCGTTTAGATATTTTACATGCTTCAGGGGCAGATACCGCAGAAGCAATTTTAGTCTGTGTTGACCACAAAGAAACGATTAATAAAATTGTAGAGTTGGTGAATGCTGAATTTCCTTTGGCTAAGCTGATTGTTCGCTCCTATGACCGTGAACATGCGCTGTATTTGTCTAAGAAAAATGTTAGCCTGATGGTTCGAGAAACCTTTGAGTCAGCATTGGCTTTAGGTCAACTGGCCTTGCAGGAACTGGGCGCAAGTCAGGATGAAATTCAACAGGTGAGTGAGGATATCCGAGCTTTAGATCAGCAACGTTTTGAAACGGAAGTTGCAGCTGACGATGTCAAAGCGGGCATAGGTATACAATATACCCAGCACAACCCGCGTCCGACTGCACCCTTGATTAAGCCGCAACATACAGGGCAATTATTAAATGATGCAGAACTAGAAAAAATGAGTGAGGTGGATGATAGAACTTAAAAGTATGATTTTTATCATCTTGAATGAAAAGGACTATTTTAGTCCTTTTCATTTTTGAACAGATGGATTTGAAAGCACTGCATGATTTGGCCTAACTTTATAGTGAATAAAATTGGTATCAATCCGATGACGTTGAACGGATACAATTTCGACCGTCATTTTTGGCTTGATAGAGTTTTTGATCCGCAAGTTTAATCACCTCTTGGATATCCTCAGAGTCTTGAGGCCAAGAGGCAATGCCAATTGAAACAGTGATCGTTCCAATCGGGTGTATGTAGCTTTGTGCTACTGTTATACGAAGCCGTTCGGCTGCTATATAGGCAATCTTTGGATCTTCGTGTACTACAAAAACAATAAATTCTTCTCCACCGACTCGGCAGCACACATCATGTTGACGAAAGTTACTTTTCATATGAGAAGCCAACTTTTTCAACACGTAATCGCCTTGATTATGTCCATAACTATCATTCACTGCTTTGAAGTGATCTATGTCCAATGTCAGTACCGAAAAAGGTGTATTGGTTGCTTCTAATTCATTTAAAAACAGTTTCATACCGCGGCGGTTATAAAGCCCCGTCAGCGGATCGGTGTTCACGTGTTGTTTAAGCTCTGCAATTTCATCTTTAAAATGTTTGGAGCTGAGCAAGAGAGCGGTGCGAAAGCGTAAAGCTTCAAAATACCATGGATCGATGTTTTTAATGTCTTGATCAATATTTGGGCGAGTCAGCATGCTGGCCATTTGTGCAAGCTTATTGAGTGGTGATGAAATCAAGTATGATAGCTTCCACACAAATATGAACAAAAGCAAATAGAAACCGAGCATAGCCAGTGTTACTTTAACGATGATCGAGTTTGCTTGGCTTAATAATTCTAACGTTGGTTGTTGCGATACGACAATCCAATTCACACTTGGAATTACTGCAAAGCCCGCTAGGTTTTCGATCCCTTTACTATTGACCAGAGCAATCTTTCCAGTGGAGTGCGATCTAATATATTGCATTCCTGTATTATTTTTTAATGAATCTCCTATACGTGATTTATCTGGGTGGAATATTATTTTATTTTTATTATCAATAACATAGGTGTAGCTCTTTTTGTAAGAATAAGTCGTCGCTAACAGTTCACTTACCAAATTTTCTTTGTTTAAATAGATTGTGCCCGTCACTATACCCAAAAATTCATTTTGACGATTAAAAATAGGCTGAGCAATTAGTACAATCAAATTGTTTGACAAGCCCTTGTATGGAGAGGAAATATAGGTTTTCTTTAGTTTTAATGCTTCGGTAATACCTGGGGTCTTATATTGTTTTTTTGGATCAACATGTATGGTCTGAGGTGAATGTTCCAAAATAAAAGCATTCTTATCTACAATTGTGATCGAATTGAATTTTTGTGATTGATTTTTAAGGCGAATAACTTCAGCTTTTAAAACCTGTTGATTTGAGAAATCTTGACCAACAATTTGAGCACTGTAGCGTAGCTCACTCAACATACTTTCAAAATATTTATCGGTACTAAATGCAATCTTTGAAGCATAGCGTTGATTGGCCGCTAAAGAGTTCTCGGTTAACTGTTCCTTGATGACATAGTTCAATACAAAAATTGAAATTAGAAATAAGCTTGAAACACAGCCAATAATTAAAATCAAAATAAGTTTTTGTAAATCCAGACTATGAAAAACAGATTTCTTGATCACTCATGCCCCCAAGACAAGTACAGATTTTTTAAAGTTTTGTTGTGCCGCTTGTAAAAGCTCAATTCTCATGATTGGAATTAATCTGCGTGAAAATTGATCTAATCTTCTAGCTAATATTTTTCTATGTATAGAGAAGCTTCATATTATTATATGAAAATTCTCTATAAAAATTACATTAGTTTTCATTAAGATAATATGAATAGTACACAATAGCGCATAATCAATCAAAAGTACTATTAAAGTTTAATGAAAACAACATTAAATTGACATGCCTAAACGCAATAATGAGATCTTTATTATTTCGGTCATTGGAGAACAAACATGAATGTCTTAGGCATCGGATTGATCATTTTATTATCATTAATCGGCTTAGGGGCACTCATTACAGGTTTTGCTGTGGGCGAAACATTCTTTGTTGTGATTGGATTACTTATATTTATTATGGCCTTTTTGGTTTGGTTAAGTCTTAAAGATAAAGTTTCAAATCCTTTTAAAGATTAAGAATGTTGTAATTGAGTGAATTTTATACCTTTGCTATAAATGAATATTGAGCGAACTGTGATGGACATTATGTTCTTTGTATCTACTCAGTGTGTACTTCATATGAACTACCAGCCCAAAGGCTGGTAGATTTTTAATTCTTTGAATCTATGCTTCAATCCAATTATCTTTAATTTCTTGGGCATCTTTATTTAAAAGGACCTGATCCTCTCGAATCTCTCTTACCCATGCACTTGGGATAATATGGTGTTTACCATCGCCATGTTTGGTGAGTTTGATTTCTTTGCCTTCAATGTGGTCAACATCTCCAACTTTAGTTCCACATACAGCAATTACACTAGAGTGTTCTTTAATATCTGAAATATTAATCGTGGTCATGATGTACCTCTATCTTATTCATCGAACAAAAACGAAGATTTACCCTAACCTAATTTCTCCTATTCATGAGTTTTTGAAATACAAAACCAACATATTATGTCTTAAAATTTACGGAGTATAAAAAATGTCAACCTTTGTTTTATTTATAGAGCGCTAAGTTGATTAAATTATGCTTATTTTATTTTTAGTCAGCGTTTATTTACTGAATTTCCAGCATTATTTTAATGAATGACTTTTGCATAATTACCTACAGCGGTTGCATTATCAGGAATATCTTTTGTGACCACACTACCTGCACCGATGGTGGTATTATCGCCAATTTTAACATTATCGATAATACAGACATTTGGACCAATATATACATTGTTGCCAATTACAGCGGCCTGATGACCGCCATTGGCACCAATCGTTTAAACTGCGATAGGTTGCATTGTTTCCAAGAACAGTAGTTACGTTGACTATCAAAGGTCTCTCATAACAGATGAACAAGCCATAGCCAATTTTTGTGGTGCAGTGGATATCGATCCCGTATTTCTTCTTATAATAAAAAATAGAGTAGACCAGTTTGCCGATCTGCTGTTTGCAAGCCGAAAGACGTAACCAACGCTAAAGTTCAAAACTGTAATTAAACAAATCAGTTTTGATAAATGAGTTTAGTTTTGTATTGCGACAATACCGATATAAATCACTCAAAATCAATTGCACTAACATGGAAAAAGAATTCTTAAGATGAATGTGTGATTTACTTGATTTGATGCTGAGCTGTTATCTAGATTTAGCCTTTCAGTATAATCTCTTATTTTTTAAAAATATCAATTGGCTTTTATTTGTACAGTTGTTTCGAAATGTCATAGGCTCTTGTCGAGAGTAAAAAATGCTTTTATATTGTACTTACAGTAGGTCGATAACTAAGACGCTACGATGTAGTTGGACGGATCAATGACAGCTCGTTGAGTTTGGAACGAAATGTTCAAACAATAAATCAGCACTAGCCTTCCAACATAGAAAAGCTCGCAGCAATGCGAGCTTTTTTTATGTGAAAAAATATGACTATGTATCTCAGTTGTTAAGCATATTTGATTTAAGTTTATGATTTATAGTTATGATTTTGAAAATATTTATATAAATTAACATTGCGATAAATTCTAACAACTCTTGGGGAGGTGTTGGAAAAAACTTGTGCTATAAGATTAAGCAGAGCTAAAAAAAGAAAAGGAAAATGACCATGACTCAGCTTGTAGATGTAAAGGTAAAGGACCAATACAGCCAAACTTATAATGTGAAGGCCCAGTTAAGGCAAGTACCTGAAAACTCCGAAGCAGAACGTTTGGATTTATTTAAACGAATTGAACATATCGTTGTTGATGGTGAAGTAATTCTGCCTAGTATTGAACTGTTATTTGAAAGTCGGCAAACGGAAAATATATACCGAGTTGTTGATTAACCCTATTGAAAAAAGCCCATGTTTACATGGGTTTTTTATGGGCGATCTATATCAAGTTAAGTTATCCCATTGCAGTATATAAGAGATAAATTTTTTTGAGCGATTATCTTGAAGGTCCTAAAGTGAAATTAGGATATCACTTCACACATAGTTTCTATTTATCAAGTTGTTAGACGAATGGTTCAAGTAACCATGGTGCCAAAGTCTGAAAAAGTCGATGAAAGACATTAAGATTTATTGCCTGAATGATAAAACAATAGATTGCTAATCAAACTCGTAGTCTTTAAATCTTAACTAAGGCCGAAAAAGACTCAATTATTATCCTTTGAATCTATTTATTTAAGCTGCCTGCAAACGCAACAGTGAGTGATTGATCTGTTGTAAGTGTTGGTTGAGTACTATGGGTTCTATTCGACTTTCCTGTAACGTCGTAATCCATTGCATTTGGCAGCGTTTGAGACTGTGTAAATCTGTCGCCGATTCAATTTGAAGAATAAGTTGTTTTGCCATTAAGCCACAATAACGTTGTAATAAGCTCATCATCAAATCGCGTGTTTCTTCAAAGCTATAAGCTTTAAGCGGTGGGGCTGGGCTTTGTGTAGGGGTGGGTGGTGAAGGGGGCTGCGCTGTACTGTCTAAATCTATTGGATTGACGCTATTTTGACTATTTTTTAGTAGTGATGCAGATTCGGATAGAGGCTCTATTGGGCTAGAGACGTGAGCTGTTTGTGTGGAATGAATTAAACCCAATTCAATTAATTGTTCGAGGATTTCAGGCGTTGCGATGCGTTGTTTGAACTGGTCAGCCAATTGTTCAAAATCTTCTGTACCAATTAAAACCAATAGTCGTCTTTGACGCGCATTGAGTGGAATATGACGTTGTTGTAAAGCATCTAAACCTAATGCTGTTTTTTGATAATGATTCATACCTTAATTTACTCCCCCGAACAAATAAATTAAGGCTGAACATACAGGCTGAAAATTACAACAATATTAAGAATTTATGACAATACATTTTAGAGCGTTTTAATGCTCGTATTTTCTAAAGCTTTACGTAAATACGGATCGAGTTCATCTTGACGCATTAACCACTGAATATAGTCGGCAGGGAGTTCGGCAATCGCTGTTCCGCGATGCTTGCCAAAATTAATGACTCGCGGAATACGGGCATCTTCAGAGACAGCAAATAATTTCTCCATGCTGTTTATTTTTAATTGATGAACCACATGCATTAAAATATTGGCCGTTAAAATAATATCCATATCGGCGCGATGAGCTTTTTTAATCATTTCACGGGCTTTTTCACTGCCTTTTGAAATCATATAAATGAGTGCCGAAATATTGTGGGCTTCAGCATCAGGCCAGACCAAACGCGCAAGGGCCAGTGTACAAATCGCTTTAATGTGAGAAGTATCGACACCACATTTTTCGATAGCACGAATATCATAATCAATATTATGACCAATGATGTATTGCGTTTCTGCAGGTAGTTTAAAGGTCGTATAGTGAGGCTTCCCAATTAGGTCTGACTCTAAAATATGATGCACAGCCATCGCAGCGAATGAGATCGGTTCATCGACAGTATAGAGCTGATCAAATACTTGGCTTTTATCTAGGCTTAATTTGCCATTTGCAATTTCAATCGGTGCATATGCAATCTCAATGGGTTGACCATTTAGGGTATGGGTTTCTGTGTCGAGAATAATGGCTTGCATCTGCATATCCGAAAATTAAAAGCTGAATAAATTTATCATTTTCAAGACTATCAAGACAGCCTATGACTGCCAGATTTGTGGTTTATTCGCTGATTTTGTGCGGTGATGTTGTTTAAATCATCTGGTGAACCTAGGTGATTAGAGATCAGACTTTATTGAGCAAGGAAAAAGTCGGAAGTTACTTGTCAATTTATTTAGGCAGATTGAAAAGGAAAATGATTGCTTAAAATAAAAATAATTCTTTGGGATTCGGTTCAAACAAAGACGAGAGAAGAGCTCACTGCCTGAATTCAGTTGTGGGATCAGGATTTATTTTGAACTCCAAATGACCAGTTTTTATAACAATGGTGAGTGTGCATTTGCAGACAATGTTCACTTTGTATCATTCTCGTAACTGGTATTGCCATGCGTCATTTTGAGGCGTAAATCATTAATGTATTCAAGTGATTTGAATTGTTACAACAAGAAAAAATGTCATAAAGGAATTTTAAGATGAAAAAACATATATTGGCCGTGTTCGTCAGTAGTTCTGTGCTTGTTTTAACAGCCTGTGGAGGAGGGGATGGCGATTCAACTTCTGTTGGTGTAGATGATGGGATTCCTAAAAATAATATTGTTAATCCAGTCGTAACTACGCCAACAGCATATACAGCTACAGATATGTCAGCTACCGCTGGTGAAAGTGTAGTCATGACTTATAAGATGTTAGGTGTCCATAATCGGGAAGTACAAACGACAGCTTTGGTTTTTACTCCTAAAACTGCAGTACCTGCCAAAGGTTGGCCGATTGTGGTGTGGGCACATGGTACAACGGGTGTTGCAGATGCCTGTGCGCCAAGCCGTATTCCATTGAATACGTATGTTAAAGGGATGATAGATGGCTTCTTAGCGTCTGGTTATGTGGTTGTTGCTCCTGATTATGAAGGCTTGGGTGAACCAACAGCCGATCAATTACATCCATTCTTAAATGTCAAAAGTGAGGCCTTTTCAATTACGGATGCGGTGGTTGCTACGCGTAACTATTTAGGCGCTAAGGTTTCTAATCAATGGATGACGGTTGGTCACTCACAAGGTGGTCATGCGGCACTGGGCGCTGCGCAATATCAGTATAGAGCTCAATTGGACTATAAAGGCACAGTCGCTGTTGCACCTGCTTCGAATTTATCTTTTATTTTAAATGCAGGAGAAATGAAAGCAGCAGCACAGCCTGACGTAAACGATAAGATAGAAACGCTTGCTTCTTTAGATACCTTCACCGCACTGATTACAGCAGGTTTACGTAATCAGAATCCAAATTTACAGTATTTCCAAGTTTTTAAAACGCCTACGAATCAAATTGCCGAAAAAGCTGAATCAGATTGTTATACTGTTTTAGGGAATAAATTTGGAGCGGCAATGGGGGAATATGCTCTCTTAAATAATTATTCTATTGAGGGTTTTCCCCGCACGCAATCGAATTTTATGGAAAATATTCCAGAGGTGAAAGATTTTCTAGCCAATGGTTCACAGCCCTTAAAAACTAAAATCAGCACCCCTATCATTATTTATCAAGGTGCGGCAGATGCTACAGTTCCAATTCAGGCAACAGATCTTTTATTGAGTACTGAGGCTGCAAAAAACTCATCAATTTCATATAGAACAGAGGCAACATGGGATCATGGTTCAGCTTATGCGTTAAATATTCCTAATATTCTGACCGATGTCAAAACTCTCATGCCAATTCAGTAATTTGCTTTGACTCAAATTGCTCATGGAGTTCTGCTTCATGAGCGATTTTTTATTTAAAACTGCGTAAAGTTCGTTCTCGAAATTTATAAACTTCATGCTACAATACGCGCCAATCTTAGCACGGCTTAAAAGCCCTAATTTCATAGGACCTCGCTAATGTTTGCCAATATCTCAATTGCTGAATTTGATCCAGAAATCGCGCAAGCAATCACAAATGAAGATGCTCGCCAAGAAGCGCACATCGAACTGATTGCTTCTGAAAACTATTGCTCTCCAGCAGTAATGGAAGCGCAAGGTTCAAAACTTACAAACAAATATGCTGAAGGCTACCCAGGCAAACGCTACTACGGCGGTTGTGAATATGTAGACGTGATTGAACAATTAGCGATTGACCGTGCTAAAGAACTTTTCGGTGCAGATTACGCAAACGTTCAACCACATGCGGGTTCACAAGCAAACTCTGCTGTTTACTTAGCTCTTCTTAACCCGGGCGACACTGTTTTGGGTATGAGTTTGGCTCACGGTGGTCACTTGACTCACGGTGCAAAAGTTAGCTTCTCTGGTAAAACATATAACGCAATTCAGTACGGTTTAAACCCTGAAACTGGCGAGATTGATTACGAAGAAGTTGAACGTTTAGCAATTGAGCATAAGCCACGTATGATCGTAGCTGGTTTCTCTGCTTATAGCCAAATTGTAGATTGGCAGCGTTTCCGTGACATCGCGGATAAAGTTGGTGCTTACCTATTTGTAGATATGGCTCACGTTGCTGGTCTAGTTGCTGCTGGTGTTTACCCAAGCCCAGTTCAAATTGCTGACGTAACAACAACCACTACACATAAAACACTTCGTGGCCCACGTTCAGGTTTAATCCTTGCGAAAGCAAACGAAGAAATTGAGAAAAAATTACAATCAGCTGTATTCCCTGGTAACCAAGGCGGTCCATTGGTTCATGCGGTAGCGGCTAAAGCAATTTGCTTTAAAGAAGCAATGGCTCCTGAATACAAAGTTTACCAACAACAAGTAGTGAAGAACGCCCAAGCAATGGCTGAAGTTCTTATTGCTCGTGGTTATGACATCGTTTCTGGTGGTACAGAAAACCATTTGTTCTTGTTATCTCTTATTAAGCAAGATGTAACAGGTAAAGAAGCAGATGCATGGTTAGGTGCAGCTCATATTACTGTGAACAAAAATGCTGTACCAAATGACCCACGCTCACCGTTTGTGACTTCTGGTATCCGTATTGGTACACCGGCTGTGACGACTCGTGGTTTCGGCGAAGCTGAAGTACGTGAACTTGCTGGCTGGATCGCTGATATCTTAGACAGCAAAGGTGACGAAGCTGTGATTAACGCTGTTAAAGCGAAAGTTGAAGCTGTTTGTGCGAAATTTCCTGTTTACGCAAACTAAGTTCTGACTTGAGAAAGCCCCCTCAAGGGGGCTTTTTTTATAGCATTAAAAAATCAAAATCAGTTGAAATGTAATTTATACTGCATTTCTGATATAACAGAAGTTATAGGCTAATAAATTATTTTTAATAAGAATTTTATTCATACCGTATTCAAATAGGAATGCAGCACATGGCAAACCCAGCAATTATCATTTCTGAGCAGGATCTTCATCGTTTAGAAACGATGTTAGAACATCAGCCTAAACTTACACCGACCATGCAGTTGCTTGAAGAAGAATTGGCACGCGCCGATGTTGTTGCTCCACAAGATATGCCTGCCAATGTGGTAACGATGAATGCAAAAGTTTTACTGACCATTGCGCCATCTACAGAAGCATCTGAAATTACTTTGGTTTATCCGCATGATTTTAAAGGCGAGAAGGGACAGGTCAATGTTGTAGCCCCAATTGGTGCAGCAATTCTTGGCTTAGCTGAAGGTCAAGAAATTGAATGGCCGCAGCCAGATGGTCAAATGATGAAAGTCAAAATTGAAAAAGTGGTTTATCAACCTGAGCGTGAAGGCGATTATTTATAATATCGAAATACTCCATTTTAAAGCCATGGTCAACATGGCTTTTTTATGACTTTGAATATGTACTTTCTATACTGAAAGACAGTAATGCAAAAGAAAACAATAAAATAGAGTGCTGATTGATTGCGATTTTTTATTTCATTTAGATAGAGTTGTTTATATTGCTGATAGGCTTGTTCATAGCCGAAAATCTTTTTCCCATTCACATTTAATGCATACAAAATATCTTGATGGCTTTTTAGATAGGTGATGGGTTGCCCTGTCCAAGCGGGAATATCTAAAGGGAACTGCATTGCATCGAATAGCCATTGGCAAGTATGAAAATAGCGAATAGGTAAATTTATTTTATTCATTGGATTTTTCGGGCCTGTGTCAGAGGAGGTCTTAAGTGGTGCGTCTGGCCAACGATCACACCAAACTGTTTGAATTCGACCTTGGTTCTGGCTAAAGATACCGACCAAAAAGTGCGTTTTCCCCAAGCTGTTTAAGTTATAGGGTGCTTGATTTTTTTGATAAAGTTGGACGGCTGTTTCATTATCTAGCAGTGTGCCACTCACTTGTTGTAATTGGCTTGGATCATGCTCTAAAAATGTTTCGTGAATGTGTTTTGCTTTATAGTGCGCACCAACACTGATAAGTAAGGTTAATGCAATGCAGAAACCTAAACTATAACGAATGATGTGCTGAAGGCGAATGTTCATAATTTTGAATAGATATAATTTTGTTGGAAACAGAAGCGATGATTAGCCAGATCAGGATAAACGGTTTTCACAACATTTTTGCAAAAATCTACATGTTATGTGACATAAAAGCTGTACTATAAAAATGATTTTATTCAATTTCTTTATTGGGTTAAAGCACTATGGCACAAATTGACGTTCTTGTTCCTTTAAGGGATATACCAGTCAATTCAGATGAACTTTTAAGTATCCAGCGTAATGATTTGGTTCCGTTGCTGAACGATCAATATCGTCTCAATCATTATGCAGATAGTGTCATTCAAGCGCAGTCTGTGATGTTAAATGGAATAGATCCGCAGCTCACTTTACAGTTGAGCCAAACCATTGAGCAACTGATCCAGTCATTGGCTGACTCAAAAAAATACCTGAAGAAGCGTAAATTTAATGGGCTACAAAAGTGGCTCGGAATTGATATTGAATATGGTTCAACCCAAGTTGAATACTATAAGAAACTGGATCAGCTGTTGGATCGAGCCAATCATCTCAGCCAAAAATTACAAATTGAAATTCAAAAGGCACAGGCGCGCTATCAGCAGTTAACAGGCTTACGTGAGCAAATGGCCAAATATATATCTGCGGCTGAAGCATTTTTAATGGAATATCCTAAATTTGTGAAGAATGCACATCCTTTAGATAATTTTGCAGAACGTTTATCCAAGAAAATAAACAGCTTGCAGACTTTGCAAAGCAGTAATGATATTGCGATTACGCAAATGCAGTTGTCACAGCAGCTTTCACTGAGTTTGTTAGACCGATATAAAGAGGCACAGCAGGTTTTGATCCCAGCATGGCAATATCATGTCAAACAATCGCAGCAATCAAGCTCGACAATTGAACTGGAAAAGCTCGATAATAGCCGTGAAAAATTGATTCATACCTTAAAAAAATCACTACAGAAACCAACACTTTAAGAAATAGATTAGGTGAATTATGACCAACTCAGAACAAAACAGTCTTGTGGTAGAGCCAACCACCGAAGTGATTGAACATAAGTTTCAACAGTTAAATTTGCAAGAAATTGGCTTGCAACAAGATGACTTCAATGCGGTCTTGGCAGCACGGAAAGAGTTGGCAGAAATCAACCATAACGCCGTAGCGGAGTATGGTAAAAATATTGCGACACAAACCTCAGGATATACTGATGAGTTGTTAAATTTGGTGCAAAACAGGGACTTGGATGAAACTGGGCAAAAGCTGAATCAGGTGGTACAAGTCGCACAACAGCTCAATACCTCAAGTATCTTAAATAAAAAGAAAAATTCAGGTTTCTTCGGTGGCTTGATGAGCAAAATTAAAGGGGCAAAGAATAATATTGATATGCACTTTAATACCACCAAAGAACAAATAGATACTTTGGTGAAAGAAATTGAAAAATCGCAGTCTGGTTTAAAAGCACGCGTTGATACTTTAGATCGGATGTTTCATGGTGTACAAAGTGAATATAAACAGCTCGGTGTGTATATCGCAGCGGGTAAGTTGAAACAGGATGAAATTCAGCAGGAAATCTCAACACTGACTGCACAGGCGCAAGACCAAACCACAACGCAGAGAGTTTACGACCTCAATCATTTAGCCAATAATTTGGAAAAACGTGTAAGTGATTTGCAGGTTTTACAACAATCAGCCATGCAAACATTACCGATGATTCGTATTATTCAGTCTAATAATTTGATGTTGGTCGATAAGTTTTATGCGATTAAAAACATCACCTTGCCTGCATGGAAAAATCAAATTAGTTTGGCGATTTCTTTAAATGAGCAGAAGAATAGTGTGCAGTTGGCCAATACCATTGACGATGCGACCAATGACTTGTTGAAGCGCAATGCTGATTTGTTACATCAAAACTCAGTAGATACAGCAAAAGCCAATCAACGTTCAGTGATTGATATTGAGACGCTTGAACATGTACAAAACACCCTCATTAAAACAGTAAATGACGTGATTCAAATACAAAAAGAAGGGATGCAGAAACGTGCGGAAGCAACCACACGGTTGCGTAGTTTGCAGGACAATTTGAATCAATTGGTTTTAGACTCGAGTTCTAATCGTACGACACCATCTTAATGCCCAGTTGCGTGGTCGATAGAGGAGAAGTATTTGCCTTCCTTAGATGAATATGTTGTTCAGCCTCAGCACATTGAACAAGGCGTGGTTGCACTCAAACAACGTCAACGTAAACTGAGTTTATGGTGTATGTTGAGTGCAGCCTTGTTTATTGCCTCCAGCATTAGCTATTTTCTACAACCTGATTTTGTCTATAGCTTTTTTGGACTGAGCGCTGAAATACAGCAACTACATATGCCCATGAGTGTCGATGCAAATTTAGCATCACTTGGACAACAGCCAGATTATTTTCTGAATTTGCTGTCATGGTTTGGTTGGCTTGTACTCAAGATTATGGTGTCTTTTATTGGAGCATTCATACTGGTGCACTATGCACGGAAAATTCATTTTTTCTATGTACGTTTTCAATCTTTTATACTGAAGTTTGTGGCATGGCTGATTGCCTTTATTCTGCTTTGGTCAGGGCTGACTTATGTGCAATATGATTTAAAAGATGATGAAAGCGAGGCTTTTCAGCAAATCGTACACTACGATAAAAATATTCAGCAAAGTGAAATAGCGCAGTATTTGCAGCAGTCTCAAATTCAAATGCCCGTAAAACATTATTTGCTTGCGCAGACGGCATTGTTACATCAACCTGTCGATAAAAATGCAGCAATCCCACATGTGCTTGCTCTTGTGCAAGCAGAAAAAAACGATTCACATTTTATTGAATATGGATTTAAGCCTGAACAGTTATGGACAATGCAACATCAACTCTATGGCAAAACACTTACGCCGATGGCTGCAAGTGTAGAAAAACAAGTTCAGCAAGCAGCGCAGTTCACGAAGGTTATGCAATTCTTTTCGCTTATCTTGATGCTACTGATGGCGATACTAAGCACTGTGTTGTTTGGTTTGACGCGTCAGTTAAAAGCCAGAACCCTCAGAATTGAACAGCGGATGCAAAGTGAATCTTAAGCTTTGACTTCGTAAAAAGTCCTGCGGGGTAGCGGGACTTTTTATGATGAATATCTTTAAATCTATAAAACCGATTATTAAAATAAAAACAAACTGTTTTATCTATTTTTAGATTTACTCTATGATTCTTCTATCAAATAAATTTATAGACTGCTTTGGAGAGCTTAACAATGTT
>NZ_JAGFEV010000020.1:0-2092 GCF_039655985.1 Acinetobacter sp. BWR-L5
ACATCGAGATGCTTTACAATCGAATCAGGCGCCATTCGCATCTTGATGGGATGAGTCCAGAAGCATTCGAGGCAGCTGCAAAATGAGGCTACTTCAATGTCTAGGATACTGGGAGCAGTCCAGAAATGGTACGAACAACGCAAAAAATCAGGACAAACAGGCTGGAAAAGTTTAGACCGCGACGGCGATGGTGAATTTTGACGGGATGCAGAGGTTGTGGAGAAGTAGTTTTTCTCAGGTTGAGCTAGATAATGTTGTGTATTTGAGATCAAATTTTGATAAAAAAAATCCAGAAAAAAATAGTTAAGATTGTGTGAGAACTGAAGGATTATGAGATTGCAAAGAGTTAAGCATCTGTAATTAATTTTGATTTTACCTTTGCAATAACTATACATGCAGATCTTTGGTATAGTGCAACAGTTTCTCGATCTATTCAAAACTACAACTACCCCCCACCTAAAAACCGTTTTTCACTATGAAAATGACATTAATCCCCGTACTAGCTATTTCATGTTTATTCTTAACATCTTGTAAAGCATCATCTGATAAAGATGATATTGACCAATTTGTAAAAGTAGATCTGAAAAATTATGCAACTGATAACTACAGAGTTTTTATCGAAGCTAATAAAAACTTTTCTAATGACCCCGCATTAAAAGAGACGCTTTTTAATAATACATACGTAAAGCTGGAAACAGCTCATAGCCTTTTAAGTGAAGAATATCCTGATTGGGTGGAAGGTTTAGACCACAATGGTTTCAATTATGCAGATCTCAATACAATATGCTGGATGATGGTCTATATGGAAAATTATGTAGGCAAAATTGATGAGACGTATAGAAAAGATCTTAAAGTTGAAACTCTAAGTGACGTACATCGACTCTATGTAGAAAGAAAAAAGGTCATCAAATTAAGAGATAGTAAAGAACAAACCGCTAAGAATTTTGTTGAAGTCTGCATGTAGTTTTCTATGGGCAGCATTTGATGGCTATGAAAGACCATTAGCAGAAATGCGAAAAATGGGAAATTTAACAATGAACAAATTTAAAATATTACTTATTCTTATTGCTAGTCTTACAGCAGCCTGCAGTCAGGCAAACAACTCAAATAAACTGACTGAACAGGAAGTCGAGAATGATTTAAAAAATGCAAGAAAAGCTTCCCTCTATGCACAGTTTAATCAAATGTATTATACAAAATTTGTTTTTAGCGCTGCTTATGATGAGGTTAATCAAGTTTCAAAAACTAATGATCAGTTATTGAATTTTGCTAGTTATCAGGCCCACGCAATTAAAACTACTTACGACACTTTAGGCTTAAATTTATCTGAGGACCTTAAAGCACTTTCGGAAGGAAAAAATAGTACCATGACAATCAATGCCTTAGATTCTTTATGTGTAAGTAATAAATTTATTGAGAAATACTCAGCTGTAAAACTTAAATCAGGAAGCAAAATACCTCCAGATATAAAAGAACTTTCAGATAAGGCTCTGACACTTCAACCTGAAATTGAAAGAATTCTGACTAAAGCACCTAATCCAATGGGTGATATTCGGTGTTTAAAATTGAAATAACATCTGTCTCTGGCAGCTTTGTGATTCATATATAAAAGAACGCACTTACTGATATGGAGAGACCAAATTTAACTCATAAAATGAAAGTCTACTCTGGGAAAAGAGGATCAAATGGTGAGTAATTTCACTGCCTCAACCCCACAACTATACCCAAGTGACTTATCAATAGTATGAGTCACTTGTTCAATAATCCAATCTCCCGCAATCCCCTCGCGAAACCCCACAAGAGTAAGCGGCTTCTCGGCCGAGATTTCAGGATTACCAGGTAAATTTAAAATTAATCGCTCTTCACTACGGCACTCTACTTATGCAAAATCCTGAACCATCTATATAATAATTATTTTTCAAAAACATAGCTAATCTGATATTATTAATAATGCTTCTTAATAATACTTGGCTTTGTTGCATAAAGCCTTTGACGGCAGAGTTTTCCTAAGTTGCTAAAATTTAGGTTACAACTTGGGTATGAAGTCTGCCTAATTCTGTAAATTTATTTAATACGGCTACGCGTGCATGGA
>NZ_JAGFEV010000021.1:0-1236 GCF_039655985.1 Acinetobacter sp. BWR-L5
CTGGACTGCTCCCAGTATCCTAGACATTGAAGTAGCCTCATTTTGCAGCTGCCTCGAATGCTTCTGGACTCATCCCATCAAGATGCGAATGGCGCCTGATTCGATTGTAAAGCATCTCGATGTAATCAAACACATCCGCACGCGCCATTTCGCGTGTTTTATAGATTCTCTTTTTAATTCTTTCCTTCTTTAAGCTACTAAAAAAGGATTCTGCAACGGCATTATCCCAGCAGTTTCCTCTGCGGCTCATGCTAGGTATTAAGTTATGCTTCTGACAGAATTTTTGCCAGTCTCCGCTACTGTATTGTGAGCCTTGGTCTGAGTGTATGATCACAGGTTCATTAGGTCTGCGTCGCCATACTGCCATGAGTAGAGCATCAAGTACGATATCTTTGGCAAGCGTAGATTTCATTGACCAACCGATCACTTTCCTTGAATATAAATCAAGAACCACAGCCAGATATAACCAGCCTTGCCATGTGCGAATATAAGTAATATCAGTCACCCACGAAGTATCAGGTGTATTTACAACAAACTCTCGATTTAAATGGTTGAGTGGCACAATCTGAGGACGGCCTCGACCATAGCTTTTATGTTTCTTATACCCTCGTATAGTTGTAATACTATTGTTTTTCATGATCTTTAGTACACGATTAGGTCCACAACCCTCACCTAATTCTTTAAGGTCTAAAGTAATGCGTCTGTAACCATAGATACCATAGCTGGCATCATCAGAAGAACGAATGAGCTGTAATAAACGCTTGTCTTCAATGGTTCTACTTGATTCAGGTTCATGTAGCCAAGCGTAATAACCAGCGCGAGCGATCTTTAATACCCGACACATCGTTTTAATCTTAAATCGATGGCTGTATTCAAGGATGAATTGATACTTCACTCGGGCTGGCTTGCAAAGCGGCGTGAAAGCAGTGCTTTCACTTTAAGATATCTCGTTCCTCTTCTATCTGTTTAAGCTGACTTTTAAGGCGGAGGATTTCTTTCTTTGTTTCAAGCAGTTCATGTTCATCATGATTGTTGTGTAATGGATGTACAGCTTTAAGCCATTTATAAATACTGTGCTGTGATACACCTAAACGTTCTGCCACATCACTGACAGATCAGTAATCAATTTTACAGCTTCATCTTTAAATTCTGGGGTATAACGTTGTCCACTCATAATGTTTTCTCCTATGCAAAAAGAATAGACCATATTTGTCTAGGAGAGTGGTGGCAGTCCAA
>NZ_JAGFEV010000022.1:0-1197 GCF_039655985.1 Acinetobacter sp. BWR-L5
ATCTTTAAATCTATAAAACCGATTATTAAAATAAAAACAAACTGTTTTATCTATTTTTAGATTTACTCTATGATTCTTCTATCAAATAAATTTATAGACTGCTTTGGAGAGCTTAACAATGTTAGATCAAAATACTTCAGCTCAATTAAAAACACTTCTTGAACGCCTAGAAGGTCCGATTGAATTGGTTGCGACTTTGAATGGTTCTGAGAAATCAGACAAAATCAAAGAATTGGTTGAAGAAGTTGCAGCACTGTCTCCACTGGTGACTGCACGTTTTGATGGTCAAAACTCACGTGCACCCAGCTTTGGTGTGGCAAAAGCCGGTGAACAGCCGCGTGTTTTCTTTGCGGGTTTGCCGATGGGACATGAGTTTACCTCTTTGATCTTGGCATTGTTACAAACCTCAGGTTATGCACCCAAAGTACCAGATGAAGTTTTGGCTTCAATCAAAGGTTTAGGTATCCAGTCTGACTTTGACGTATTTGTCTCTTTAAGCTGTCATAACTGCCCAGACGTGGTGCAAGCGTTGAACCTGATTGCTATTTACAATCCGGGCACGACAGCAACCATGATTGATGGTGCATTCTTCCAAGACGAAGTTGAAGAACGCAAAATCATGGCTGTACCGATGGTGTTCCAAGACAACAACCATATTGGTCAAGGCCGTATGACCTTGGAAGAGATTGTTGCCAAACTAGATACCAATTCCGCTGCCAAAGAAGCTGAAAAACTCAATGCCAAAGCTGCTTTTGATGTTTTAGTGATTGGTGGTGGCCCTGCAGGAAATACCTCAGCTATCTATGCAGCACGTAAAGGCATTAAAACAGGGATCGTGGCTGAACGTATGGGTGGTCAAGTCATGGATACCATGGACATTGAAAACTATACCTCGATTCAAAAGACCCAAGGGCCGAAGTTTGCTGCTGAAATGGAAGCACATGTACGTGAGTACGGTGTGGACATCATGAACTTACAACGTGTTTCTAACATCAAAGGTGCAGATGAGACAGCGAATGGCTTGGTTGAAGTCACTTTAGAAAATGGTGCGAAGCTTGAATCTAAAACGGTCATTCTTTCAACAGGGGCACGTTGGAGGGAAATGAATGTGCCGGGCGAAGAAGAATACCGTACCCGCGGTGTTGCTTACTGCCCACACTGTGATGGCCCACTGTTTAAAGGCAAACGTGTTGCAGT
>NZ_JAGFEV010000023.1:0-1035 GCF_039655985.1 Acinetobacter sp. BWR-L5
TTTTTTATAATGTATCAGAGCTTCATATTAAGCCGCTGAACGCTCCTCAATCGGCACCACTTTACGTAGCTCAGGCCCAGTATAGTCCGCACTTGGGCGAATAATACGGTTGTCTGCACGTTGTTCCATCACATGCGCCGCCCAACCTGTGACACGGCTCATCACGAAAATTGGTGTGAATAACTTGGTCGCAATATCCATGAAGTGGTATGCCGATGCATGGAAGAAGTCTGCGTTACAGAATAATTTCTTCTCACGCCACATCACTTCTTCACAACGTACTGATACTGGATAAAGAACCGTGTCACCGACATCTTTGGCTAAGCGCTCTGACCAGATTTTGATGATGCCATTACGTGGGTCATTGTCTTTGTAGATTGCATGACCAAAGCCCATGATCTTTTCTTTACGTTCCAATTTGCCCAGCATTTCTCGCTCAGCTTCTTCAGGGGACGTCCAGTTTTCAATCATCTCCATTGCTGCTTCGTTTGCTCCTCCGTGTAATGGACCACGCAGTGAACCAATTGCACCGGTGATGCATGAATGCATATCGGATAAGGTTGATGCGCATACACGTGCGGTGAAGGTCGATGCGTTGAATTCATGCTCTGCATAGAGGATCAGTGAGACATTCATCACTTGTTCATGCAGTTCATTTGGTTTTTCACCACGAAGTAAGTGTAGGAATTGAGCACCGATTGAATCGTCATCGGTATTTTCTTCAATGCGTACGCCATCATGGCTAAAACGATACCAGTAGCAAATGATCGCTGGAAGCGTTGCAAGAATGCGGTCTGCAACATCTTGTTGTTCTGCGAAAGATTGTTCTGTTTCTAGGTTACCTAGCATCGATACGCCTGTGCGCATCACATCCATTGGGTGTGAGTCTGCTGGTATACGCTCAAGGACTTCTTTGAGTGCTTGTGGTAGTTGACGCAGTGATTTAAGTTTAGCCTTGTAAGCTGTGAGCTGTGCTGCTGTGGGTAGTTCACCAAAGAAGATCAGGTAAGCGACTTCTTCAAACTGGCAGTTTTC